>JAJXTH010000016.1 GCA_021783995.1 Pseudomonadota bacterium | reverse complement strand
GAGCAGTTACGGGAGGGAACCGTCTGGCACTGCGTGTGTGAACACCTGAAGCTGACGCTTGCTGGTATCGGGCCGCCTAAAACGCTGTTGGCCTGCGACAATTCTTCGCTTAACTGCGTTTTTTAGGTTGATAGCGCCAACCAGATCGGCGTTATTCTCATAGCCGCAATCCACACACGCGAACTTGGCTTGTGTCTGGCGATTATCTGCCGACACATGGCCGCAGGACGGACACGTCCGGCTGGTGTTGCGTGCGGGAACCGCCAGTATGTCTCCGCCCAGCCAAATCTGTTTGTATTCCAGTTGCCGCCTGAACTCGGCCCACCCTTGATCGAGGATGGATTTATTCAGGCCAGATTTGGCCTTCACGTTACGGCCTGGCGAATCGCTGCTGCCTGCTGCGGACTTGGACATATTCCGTACCTGCAAATCCTCGATGCACACAATCGCGTGGTTTTTGCTGATGGCGGTCGTGGTCTTGTGCAGGAAATCGCGGCGGACATTGGCAATGCGGGCGTGAATCTTCTGGACTCGGGCTTTCGCCTTCTTCCAGTTGCTGCTGAACTTCGTCTTGCGAGACATGGCACGCTGATAGCGTGCCAGCCTTTGTTGGTGCTTCCTGAAGGTGTTGAGCGGTTCGATATGGCTACCATCGGACAGCGTAGCAAAGCGGGTGATGCCCACGTCGATGCCGACGATACTGGTGGCCGGATGCACCGCCTGCTCTACCTCGCGTTCGGTCTGGATCGACACAAACCACTTGCCGCCGTTGGCCTACACAGTGATGTTCTTGGCGACACCCAGAATATCCCGGCTGTTGCGGTATTTGAGCCATCCCAGCTTTGGTAGAAACACCCGGCTGTTGGCCTGGTCAATCTTGAATTGTTTCGGGTCGGGATAGCGGAAGCTGTCGCCCATGCCTTTTTTCTTGAACCGTGGGAAGTCCGCACGTTTGGCAAAGAAATTTTTGTAGGCACGCTCCAAGTCTTTGAGTGCGTGCTGCAAGGGATGCACAGGGGCATCTGACAACCATCCCGTTTCGGGACTGTTGCGCCAGCCAGTGAGTAATTTCGCCATCGCCACATAGCCGATGAATTTTTCGCCAGCCTCGTGATTTTCCTTTTGGATCGCCAGTGCTTTGTTGAACACAAACCGGCATGACCCGGCGAAGCGCCGCATGGAGCGGGCTTGTTCGCCATTGGGCTGCAACTCGAATTTGAATGCTTGCAAGCGTTTCATGGCTGAATTATACTTGGTCTATGGAAAATAACAACGAAATTCGACACGGCAGGCATTGCGTTTTCAAGATGCATGTCCACTTGGTCTTTGTGGCGAAATATCGCCGCAATGTGTTTGACGGTGATGCTATTGACCGGATGCGCCGGATGTTCGGCAAAGTGTGCGAAGACATGGGAGCGTCCCTGGTGGAAATGAATGGCGAAGACAACCATGTGCATCTGCTGGTGGAATATCCACCCAAGCTGGCAGTATCGGTGCTGGTGAACAGCCTGAAAGGTGTATCCAGCCGGTTGCTGCACAAGGAAAGGCCGGACTTACGGAAACGGTACTGGAAAAATGTGTTGTGGTCGCCCTCGTATTTTGCAGGCTCCTGTGGTGGTGCGCCGATTGGAATAATTAAGCAGTACATTGAACAGCAGGAAACACCTCTCTAGGAAACAACCCAAAAGCAAGGATGCCTACGGCATCCGCGCTATCCTTCCTCCCCCTGAACGGGGAGGTTTGCCGAGCATCCCGATCAATACCAAGCCCTGAGCTTCAGTATTCCCGGAAGGAAAACTTCCGTGACCAGCAGGGGTTCGCGATGCAGATAGAAAAGCGACCTGCGCGCCCACAAGCGGGCCGGAGGATCGTTGAGCGCGCATGTTGCGCGGTAGTATAGTGGATGCCCCTTGCTTAGAACTTTGTAATGCAAGGGTAGACGCACGACTTCGGGGTGCGAGAAAAGCACTGCGCCCAACGGTCTTGCTCCGAGGCCGCGCAGGGATTTCCATGCGCTGTTGAGAGACGTAAGCCTGCATGCGCTGTGTGCGAAAACAACGGGGCGATCGTCTGCATGAAGAAATACATCGCGCGACCAGGCAAGACGTCCGGGAGCGATGTCGAGAACTGGGGAATCATCCTGCGCGATGCGCATCTTTCCTTCATCGAAAATCTCAACCGAAAAACGCTCGGAGCGCAGCATGATGCGCCGGGTAAGAGAACCCGAATCGCGAAGCCAGGGCTGCAATCGCGCATCGGCTCCCAGCGTAGAGCGTTTCCAGTCAGGCATGGAGAAACTCATGTTTCTTCGCCATCCAGCGTTGCAGGTAGCCGCGCGCCGCATCCGGATGGTCGCGAAGCAACAGGTCGGCCGTCGCCCTCGCATGCTCCAGCAGATCCTCGTCCGCATTGATGTCGGCGAAACGCAGCATCGCCACACCGCTTTGCCTTGCCCCCAGAAGCTCTCCCGGGCCGCGCAGTATCAGGTCCTGTTCTGCGATCGCGAAGCCGTCTGTATTCTCGAAAATCACCTTAAGCCTCGTTCTGGCGAGTTCTGAGAGCGGTTGCTGAAAGAGCAGGATGCAAAGGCTATGCTGAGCACCTCGCCCCACGCGCCCGCGCAGCTGATGCAGTTGAGCCAGCCCCATGCGCTCAGCATGGTCGATCACCATCAGGCTTGCATTCGGGACGTCCACGCCCACCTCGATGACCGTGGTTGCGACCAGGAGCTGCAGGGCGCCCGCCTTGAACGCGTTCATCACATGCGCTTTTTCCGAGCTTTCCATCCTGCCGTGGACAAGACCCACGCGCAATTCAGGAAAGGCGATGCATAGCTGCCGATAGGTCTCCATTGCGCTTTGCAGCTCGAGCGTCTCGGATTCATCGATCAGCGGGCATACCCAGTATGCCTGTTGCCCTGCAAGGCAGGCGCTTCTCACCCTCTCGAACACCTCTTCTCGCCGAGCATCGCTGACGAGCTTGGTGGTCACGGGCGTGCGGCCAGGAGGAAGAGTGTCTATCACCGAGACGTCGAGATCCGCGTAATAGCTCATCGCGAGCGTTCTGGGTATCGGTGTCGCGCTCATCATCAGCTGATGAGGCTCGACGGTTTTTTCCTTGCCCTTCTCGTGGAGCGCCAAGCGCTGCCCTACGCCAAACTTGTGCTGCTCGTCGACGATGACCAA
This sequence comes from Pseudomonadota bacterium, assembly GCA_021783995.1. GTDB lineage: Bacteria > Pseudomonadota > Gammaproteobacteria > Burkholderiales > Gallionellaceae > Gallionella. Next base: position 46,325 of record JAJXTH010000016.1, on the reverse strand, counting down.
CCCCAGCCTGTAAAAGCCGACCTGCTGCTGGAAAAGCGCATGCGTGCCTATCGCGAGCAGTGTCTCTCCCGATGCGATTCTTTCAGCGGCCAGCCTCTTCTCCTTCTGCTTCAGGCTGCCGGAAAGCCAGACCGGAGTGATGCCGAGCGGGGTTAGCCAGTCCAAAAGTTTGAGGTAATGCTGCTCTGCCAGGATCTCGGTGGGCGCCATGAAGGCGACCTGGTAGCCGTTCTCGATCGCCTGGAGCGCGGCGAGCGCTGCAACGATGGTCTTGCCGCTTCCCACATCGCCCAGAAGCAGGCGCTGCATGGGATGGGGCTTTTCCAGGTCGATGCTTATCTCCTTTGCAACCTTCTGCTGAGCCGAGGTCAGATTGAAAGGCAGGCTCTTCAGAAGCGCCTCGCCGAAATGCCCCTTCGCTTTTAGTGCGTGCGCCTTGCGGGCGCTGCGCTCATTGTGATGCACGCGCATCGAGATCTGCTGGGCGAGGAGCTCGTCGAACTTGATGCGCCGCCATGCGGGATGAGAGCGGTCTTCCAGTGATGCTGCAGGTGTGTCGGGCGCGGGATTGTGCAGAATCTTCACGCTTTCCGAAAAATCCCAAAGCTTTAGCCTCATTCGAAGATACTCCGGCAGGTGTTCAGGCATGGAGATGACCTCGAGTGCATTCGCGATCAGCTTGCGCAGCGCCGTTTGCGAAAGGCCTGCCGTCGTGGGATAGACCGGGGTCAGGCTGATCTTCAGAGGCGTGTCCGCTTCTGTCTTGCTGCATTTGGGATGGACCATCTCGAGCCCGTGAAATCCCATGCGCACTTCACCTATCGCACGAATATGCTGACCCTTGGCAAGCATGCTGGTCTGGCTGGGATAGAAATGCAGGAAGCGCAAGGCAAGCTCGCCGGTTTCGTCGCGCAGTCGACACAGCAGCGTGCGGCGCGGGCGGAATGCGATCTCGCTATGCGTGATCACGCCCTGAACCTGCATCGTTCTTCCGGGCTCCGCGGTTTCTATAGGCTCAAGCCTGGTCTCGTCCTCGTAGCGTAGCGGCAGGTGCAGCAACAGATCTGCGCGGTGTCGTATGCCAAGTTTCGCAAGTCTGGCAAGCGTGGCGGGCGGGATTTTTGAGGGGGCTGCCAATGCGCGCTGACGCCCTTATGCCATCACCAGCACGCCGTCCATTTCCACCAGCGCGCCGCGCGGAAGTGCAGACACGCCGACTGCAGCGCGCGCGGGATAAGGCTGCTCGAAATAGCCTGCCATGATCTCGTTCACCTTGGCGAAATTGCCGAGATCGGTGAGATAGACATTGAGCTTCACGAGGTCGTCGAGGCTGCCCCCGGCCGCTTTCGAGACGGCCTGAAGATTCCTGAATACCCGGTGTATCTGTTCATCTATGCCATCGACCATCTGCATGGTGGCAGGATCCAGGCCGATCTGGCCCGAGAGGTAAACGATGTCCTTGACTTTTATCGCCTGGGAATAGGTGCCTATCGCGGCGGGCGCATCGGGTGTCTGTATGAATTGCTTGTTTGCCATGTTGTCCATCCTTTGTCAGATGGGACATTATAACCGACGCTCAGACTGCGATCTTGAAGATCACCTTCTTGATTTTTCCTGCTCCAACCAGAGGTGCATGCGCGTCCTCGGGGAAGAAGATGCAGAAGCAGTTGGGCGGCACCTGCACCCAGGAAGCAGGTGTATCGTTGAAGAAACGTATGTCGCGCTCTGTGCTGTATTCGTCGACCGGGTTGTGGCATTCGGAAAGCGTCCTCCAGCCCATCGTCTCGTCTCCGCTTAAGACCATCTGTATGTCGATGTGCTTCCGGTGTGCTTCGAGCTTTGCCGACTCCTTCGCTCGTCCATCGAGATGTTCCACGATGGCAAAGAGCTTGCCTTCGACGATCTGATGGATCCCGGGCGAGAGCGCATCGAGATCAGTGTCGCGTATGTAGTCGAAGGCCTGAGGGAAAAGGGGATGCAGGGCTGCATACCTGTTGGACTGGGAAAGGGTCGAGAAGATCATGAGAGGAATCTCGCAATCATGCCCTTTTCATAGCTGCCATTGAGCGGGATGCGCACGGAATGGCCGCTGCCTGGCGCGATTTCGAGTGTTTCGCCTTCCATGCTTTGCATCTCCATGAGTTCTATGATCCTGTTGCCTGCCGGATGGATGATCTCAAGCCTGTCTCCGACCTGGAATCTGTTCTTCACGTCTATCCTCGCATAGCCTTCGCTGCATGAGACGATGTCGCCCACATACTGCTGGCGCGTGCTCTCCGAATGGCCGCGCATGTAGTTTTGCTGCTCATGCGTATGATGGCGCTCGTAAAAGCCATCCGTGTAACCGCGGTTCGCCAGCGCATCCAGTGCGCCCAGCAAACTCAGGTTGAATGGGCGGTTTGCTACCGCGTCGTCTATCGCCTGACGGTACACCTGGGCGGTACGCGCGACGTAATAGAGGGACTTGGTGCGGCCTTCCACTTTGAGCGAATCGATGCCGATCTTGACTAGCCTCTCCACGTGCTCGACGGCCCGAAGATCCTTGGAGTTCATGATGTAGGTGCCGTGCTCGTCCTCCATCACGGGCATCAGTTCTTCAGGGTGATCCTGGCGGGAGATCAGGTAGACGCGATCTGCCTTGGGATGGCGGGGCTGAGAACCGCAATCGGAGAGCGCGCTTTTGCTCAGGGCGCGGTCGAAATCGAAGTCGATCTTTTCGATTTCGCCGGTGCCGTTTTCAACGGCGCTGTCCACCTTGTAGTCCCAGCGGCATGAATTGGTGCAGGTGCCCTGGTTTGCATCCCTGTGGTTGAAGTAGCCAGATAACAGGCAGCGCCCGGAATAGGCGATGCAGAGTGCGCCGTGCACGAAGACTTCGAGTTCCATGTCCGGGCATTGCTGGCGGATTTCCTCGATCTCGTCGAGAGATAATTCGCGAGACAGGATCACGCGTTCCAGTCCCAGGGATTTCCAGAATTTCACCGCCGCATAGTTCACGGTGTTGGCCTGGACGGAAAGGTGCACGGGTATTTCCGGCCAGCGTTCGCGCACCATCGCGATGAGTCCGGGATCGGCCATGATCAGCGCATCGGGTTTCATCTCGATCACGGGTTCCATGTCGGCCATGTAGGTCTTGACCTTGGCGTTGTGCGGCATCAGGTTGCTTGCGACGAAGAGTTTCTTGCCGAGTTGATGCGCTTCAAGAATCCCCGTACGCAATTCCTCGAGCTTGAACTCGTTGTTGCGCGCGCGCAATGAATAACGCGGCTGTCCTGCATAAACCGCATCCGCGCCGAAGGCGTATGCGGCGCGCATTTTCTCCAGCGTGCCCGCCGGCAAAAGAAGTTCAGGGGCGTGCATCATGATTTGAGCCTTTCAAGGATGGCCATGCTGGGCCTCGCCTGATTGAGCGTATAGAAATGCAGACCCGGCGCTCCGCCTGCGAGCAGCTGTTCGCAAAGATGGGTCACTGTGTCGAGTCCGAACGCCTGCACCGATTCGCCGTCGTCGCCAAATCCCTCGAGCGTCTTTCTCATCCAGCGCGGAATCTCCGCGCCGCATGCGTCCGAGAAGCGCGCGAGCTGCGTATAGCGCACGATGGGCATGATGCCGGGAACGATGGGCGCTGTGATCCCCATACTCCGGCACTCGTCGACGAAATGAAAATAGCTGTCGGCGTTGTAGAAGTACTGGGTGATCGCGGAATTCGCGCCCGCATCGAGCTTCTTCTTGAAGTTGATGAGGTCGTCCCTGGCGGACCTTGCCTGAGGATGCACCTCGGGATAGGCCGCGACTTCAAGATGGAAATGATCCCCGGTCTCCTTGCGGATGAATTCGACGAGCTCGTTGGCATACTGGAATTCGCCGACCGTCGCCATTCCGGAGGGCAGGTCGCCGCGCAGGGCCACGATGCGATTGATGCCGGCCTCCTTGTAGGTGGAAAGGATCCCGGCGATATTTTCCCGCGTGGAACCCACGCAGGAAAGATGGGGGGCTGCGTCAAAGCCTTGAGCCCTGATTTCCTTCACGGTGTTGAGCGTGCGGTCCCGGGTGGATCCTCCCGCACCGAAGGTCACCGAGAAGAATTCGGGCTTGAGTGTCGCCAGCTGTGAGCAGGTATGCGCGAGCTTTTCCGCGCCTTCGCTGGTCTGGGGCGGGAAGAATTCAAAGCTGATGTGTTTCATGATTTTCTCATCAATTGCGTTGCTGCTGCCGAAAGCGCCCAGGAAAATATGCTGTAGAGCAGCGCGCCCAGTACGCCGTGCCAGAAACTGTCTACGATGAAGCCGCGTAGCACCGAGCCCACGAACCAGAACAGAAGCCCGTTGATCACGAAGATGAAGAGGCCAAGTGTGAGCATCGTCACGGGCAGCGTGAGCAGCACAAGCAGGGGCCTTATCATGGTGTTCACCAGGCCCAGCACGAGGGCTGCAACCAGGGCTGCGGAGAAGCCATCGACGCGGATGCCCGGCACGTAGTTCGCCACGGCGATCAGCGCCAGCGCGTTCAGTATCCAGATCAGGAGCAGCTTCATGTTTGCAATATAGGATCGGGGATTCAGGATTGAGTTAAGAGCAGTGCAAATTCGTTTTTCAGTGCTCGATCCTCAGTCCTGCATCCTCAATCCTGTTCCTAATACCGGTAGTGGTCCGCCTTGTAAGGGCCGCTCTTCGGCACGCCGATATAAGCCGCCTGCTGGTCGGTCAGTTCGCTCAAGTGTGCATTCAGCGTGGTCAACTGCAGTCTTGCGACCTTCTCGTCCAGATGCTTGGGCAGGGTGTAAACGCCGATGGGATATTCGCTTGTGCGCGTGTAGAGCTCGATCTGTGCTAGCGTCTGATTCGCAAAAGAGGAAGACATCACGTAGGAAGGATGTCCCGTGCCGCAGCCCAGGTTCACCAGGCGGCCTTCTGCAAGAAGCAGGATGCGTTTTCCGTCGGGGAAGATCACATGGTCCACCTGGGGCTTGATGTTCTCCCACTTATACTGCTTCAGGGATGCGACATCGATCTCGTTGTCGAAATGGCCGATGTTGCAGACGATCGCCTGGTTCTTCATCTTCTTCATGTGTTCATGCGTGATCACATGGTAGTTGCCGGTGCAGGTCACAAAGATGTCGCCATGCTCGCATGCATAGTCCATCGTGACCACGCGGTAGCCTTCCATCGCGGCCTGCAGCGCACAGATCGGGTCTATCTCGGTGACCCATACCTGAGCGGAAAGCGCGCGCATAGCCTGGGCCGACCCCTTGCCCACATCGCCATAGCCTGCGATCACCGCGATCTTGCCAGCGACCATCACATCCGTCGCGCGCTTGATGCCATCGACCAGAGATTCGCGGCAGCCGTAGAGGTTGTCGAACTTCGACTTGGTGACCGAGTCGTTCACGTTGATCGCGGGGAATTTGAGTTCGCCGCGCTCGTGCATCTGGTATAGGCGATGAACCCCGGTGGTGGTCTCCTCCGTCACCCCCTTGATTGCGGCAAGCCTCGTGGAATACCAGGTTTTGTCTACCGCGAGTTTGGCCTTGATCGAATCATAGAGACAGACTTCTTCTTCTGAACCTGGGTTGTTCAGGATGCTTTGATCCTTTTCGGCGCGCGCGCCAAGATGCAGCAGAAGTGTGGCGTCACCGCCGTCGTCCAGGATCATGTTGGAAAGTTCTCCGTCCTTCCATTCGAAGATGCGGTGGGTGTAATCCCAGTATTCTGCGAGCGACTCGCCCTTCACGGCGAATACGGGCGTGCCTGTCGCGGCGATCGCGGCGGCCGCATGGTCCTGGGTGGAATAGATGTTGCAGGAAGCCCAGCGCACTTCTGCGCCCAGCGCCTTCAAGGTCTCGATCAGCACGCCGGTCTGTATGGTCATGTGTAGCGAGCCCGTGATGCGCGCGCCCTTCAAGGGCTTGCTTGCGGAATATTCCTTGCGTATCGCCATCAGGCCCGGCATTTCGATTTCGGCGATCGCCAGTTCCTTGCGCCCCCAGTCGGCAAGCGACATGTCGGCGACGATGTAGTCCTTGTTGTCAACAGCGTTCATATAAGCTCCATTCATTGGGATGATTAATGAATAGGTGCCGTTGAAACAATCGAGCCTGACGGTCAGTGGACCGTTGCAGCACCTCTCGAGGGGTGAAGATTATAGCGCAGGTTTACAGGTCCGCGTCGGCCCTGAGCGCTGCGGCCTTGTCTATGCTCTCCCAGGTGAACTCGGGCTCCTCGCGTCCGAAGTGGCCGTAGGCCGCAGTTTTTTCGTAGATCGGGCGCAACAGATCCAGCATGTTCACGATGCCCTTGGGCCTGAGATCGAAGTGGCGCAGCACGAGTTCGGTCAGCTTTTCGTTCGAGATCCTGCCTGTGCCAAAAGTGTCCACCATCACGCTGGTCGGCTTTGCAACGCCGATCGCGTAAGAGACCTGCACTAGGCACTTGCTTGCAAGGTTGGCTGCGACGATGTTCTTCGCGACATAGCGTCCCGCATAGGCAGCCGAGCGGTCCACCTTGGAGGGATCCTTGCCGGAGAATGCGCCGCCGCCGTGAGGCGCTGCGCCGCCATAGGTGTCTACGATGATCTTGCGGCCTGTCAGCCCGCAATCTCCCTGAGGTCCACCTATCACGAAGCGGCCAGTCGGGTTCACGAGATAGTTGATGTTGCCCTTGACGAGTTCCTTGGGCAGCATCGGTTTGATGATCTCCTCGATCGCCGCCTCGCGGATGTCCTCCAGCTTCATTTCGGGCGAATGCTGGGTCGAAAGCACGACGGTGTCGATGCAGTGGGGCTTTCCGTCAACATAGCGTATCGTGACCTGGGACTTCGCATCCGGGCGCAGCCAGGGCAGCCTGCCGTCGTGGCGCAGCTGGGCCTGGCGCTGCACGATGAGGTGCGAGAGATAGATCGCAAGCGGCATCAGGGTTGGCGTCTCGTTGCACGCATAGCCGAACATCAGCCCCTGGTCGCCTGCGCCCTGGTTCAGGTAGTCGTCGGATGCGCGGTCCACGCCCTGTGCAATGTCAGGGCTCTGCTTGTCGTAGGCGACGAGAACCGCGCAGCCCTTGTAGTCTATGCCGTAATCGGTGTTGTCGTAGCCTATGCGCTTGATCGTGTTGCGGGCGACCTGGATATAATCGACGTTCGCGGTGGTGGTGATTTCGCCTGCGAGCACCACGAGCCCGGTGTTGGTGAGAGTCTCTGCGGCTACCCGGGCATACGGGTCTTGCGCTAGAATTGCGTCAAGTATCGCATCCGAAATCTGGTCGGACACCTTGTCCGGATGGCCTTCGGAAACGGATTCGGACGTAAACAGATATTCGCTCATGGCTTCCCGCTCGATCAAATTAGAGAAAACGCATTCTACCAAAGCACGCGAAACTTGGTAGCATTGTCCTATATGGCCAATTCCCTCTTCAAGTTCATCTTCCGTCTATTCTCTCTCTTTCCCTTGCGAATTCTGCACGGGCTGGGGGCTGTGCTGGGCCGCATCTCCTATGCCGCATCCCCTGGCTATGCGGCTCGCATCCGCGAAAATCTGGAACAGGCGGGCTATTCTCTGAAGAGCGAGGAAGGAAGAAGGCTGCTTTCGGCCTCTATTAGGGAGGCGGGCAAGGGCATCATGGAGCTTCCCTGGGTCTGGGGAAGGCCCTACGAGAAGGTGCTTGGCAGGGTGCTGGAATGCGTTGGGCTTGAGCATTTCGAGGCGGCTCAGAGGGAAGGCAAAAGCGTGATCTACCTCACCCCGCACCTGGGCTGCTTCGAGCTGGCTGGGCAATACTGCGCGCAGCATCGCCCGATCGTGATCCTGTATCGCAAGCCCAGGCTCGAATGGCTGGAAGACGCGATGTGCAAGGGGCGGGGGAGAGGCAATGCCAGGCTTGCGAAGGCCGATCTTAGCGGGGTGCGTCTGCTGTACAAGTCGCTAAAGCGCGGTGAGACCATAGGTCTCTTGCCGGACCAGGTGCCGAGCGGAGGGGAGGGGGTGTGGGCGGATTTCTTTGGACGTCCCGCCTACACCATGACGCTGGTGGGCAGGCTTGCCGAGGCGAGCGATGCGACGGTTTTGATGGTCTGCGCCGAACGCAGAAAGCACGGCTATGTGATGCATTTCGAGCCCTTGCAGCTCAATAATGAAGAGCCCGTCGCGGAGCAGATCAACAGGGCGCTCGAAAAGATTATCAGGGTCTGCCCTTCCCAGTACCTCTGGAGCTACAACCGCTACAAGGTGCCGGCAGGCGTCGAACCGCCAGAGAGGAATGCGTGATGCTGGTGCGTTTGGGCGTATTTGTCCTGTGGCTGATCCACTTTCTATCCTTCCGGATCATCGTGGCGATGGGCAACGGCCTGGGCACATTGCTCTATTATCTGGCAAATGAGCGCAGGCGTGTGGGGATGATCAACCTTGCGCTTTGCTTCCCAAACATGAACGAGGATGAGCGCAAGAAGATTGTCCATGAGCACTTCAAGGTTCTGGTGCGCAGTCTGATGGAGCGTAGCCTGTTGTGGTGGGCAAGCTCTGAACGCATCAACAGTCTGATACGCATCGAGGGCATTGAGCATTTCGAATCTGTCAGGGGAAGGCCTGCAATTTTCCTGACGCCGCATTTCGTTGCACTGGATGCAGCAGGTCAGTGGATAGCTCAGCGCATGGATTCGATGAGCATGTATGCGAACCAGAAGAATCCCTACATGACCCGGCTGCTTCTTCAAAAACGCGCGCGCTTTGGCAGGCAGCTTCTCTATTCGAGGCAGCAGGGGCTGCGCCCTGTGATCAAGGCGATGCGCCAGAACATTCCTTTTTTCTATCTGCCGGACCAGGATCAGGGCATCAAGGACGGCGTGTTCGTTCCTTTCTTCGGCGTGCCCGCTGCGACCATGACTTCGGTCTCGCGCATCGCGAAGATGACGGGTGCTGTGGTCGTTCCCTGTGTTGCGAAAATGCTGCCGGGTGGTGAAGGATATGTGGTCAGCTTCTATCCTGCATGGGAGAATTTCCCGGGCGAAGATGAGACCCAGGATGCAAGGCGCATGAACGAATTCATTGAAAGCCGCGTGCTGGAAATGCCGGAGCAGTATTTCTGGCTGCACAAGCGCTTCAAGACCAGGCCTGAAGGCGAAAAGAAATTCTACTGAAGGGGGTGGCATGAAATATCGCGATTTGAGGGACTTCATCTCTCAGCTCGAGAAAATAGGCGAACTCAAGCGCATCGGCATTCCCGTCTCGACTCATCTCGAGATGACAGAGATATGCGACAGGGTGTTGCGAAATGAAGGGCCTGCGATCATTTTCGAGAATCCTGCGGGAAAAAACATCCCCGTGCTCGCCAATCTCTTCGGAACGCCGCGTCGCGTCGCGCTTGGCATGGGCGAGGAGTCGACTGTCGCGCTGCGGGAAGTAGGCAAGCTGCTCTCCTATCTCAAGGAGCCCGAGCCTCCAAAGGGGCTGAAGGATGCATGGGAGAAGTGGCCCGTGTTAAAGCAGGTCCTGAACATGTCGCCCAAGGTTCTTTCATCCGCTCCTTGCCAGGAAGTTGTATGGGAAGGAAAGGATGTCGATCTGGCCAGGCTTCCGATACAACACTGCTGGCCTGGCGATATCGCACCTCTGATCACATGGGGGATGGTGGTCACGCGCGGTCCGGAAAAGAAGCGCCAGAATCTGGGCATCTACCGCCAGCAGGTGATAGCAAACAACAAGGTGATCATGCGCTGGCTCGCGCACCGCGGAGGCGCTCTGGATTTCCGGGAGCATTGCCTCAGGTCTCCGGGAAAGCCATTCCCGGTCGCGGTGGTGATAGGCGCGGACCCCGCGACGATACTCGGTGCGGTGACTCCCGTGCCTGACTCCCTTTCCGAATACCAGTTCGCAGGACTCTTGAGGGGATCCAAGACCGAGCTTGTGAAGTGCCTGGGAAGCGATCTTGAAGTGCCCGCAAGCAGCGAGATCGTTCTGGAAGGGGTGATTCATCCGGAAGAGATGGCGCTCGAAGGCCCTTACGGCGACCATACGGGTTACTATAACGAGCAGGAAAAGTTTCCTGTGCTGACGATAGAGCGCATCACGATGCGCAAGGATCCCATCTACCATTCGACCTATACCGGAAAGCCGCCCGACGAGCCTGCGATGCTGGGCGTTGCACTCAACGAGGTTTTCGTCCCGCTTCTGCAGAAGCAGTTTTCCGAAATAACGGACTTCTATCTTCCGCCCGAGGGGTGCAGCTACCGCATGGCAGTGGTGTCGATCCGCAAACAGTACGCGGGGCATGCAAAACGCATCATGTTCGGCATCTGGTCCTTTTTGCGCCAGTTCATGTACACGAAATTCATCATCGTTGTGGATGAAGACATAGACATTCGGAGCTGGCAGGAGGTCATATGGGCGATCACGACCCGCGTCGATCCGGTCAGGGACACGTTGCTTGTGGAAAACACGCCGATAGATTACCTTGACTTCGCAAGCCCTGTGTCAGGCTTGGGCGGCAAGATGGGACTGGATGCAACCAACAAGTGGGCTGGCGAGACACAGCGCGAATGGGGCACGCCCATCGCGATGACCGACGAGGTCAAACGCCGCGTCGACGAGATGTGGGGCAAACTCGGGCTTTGAGGACGAAACTGAACTATTTGCGCGAACGGGCTTCCAAACCCACTCCCGCCGGAAGACTGGATATAATGCCGGCAGTTATCGAGGAAAAGAGATGAAGAACAGATTTCTGTGGGTGTTGCTTGCGCTCACGCTGGTCGCTTTCAACAGCGCGCAGGCCGACAAGGAACTTGCGCCACAACAGCAGCAGACTCAGGCCGCCCTGCTTTCCGCCGAGGTGCTGACGCGCTACCATTACAAGCGCGTGCCGCTGGACGATACGCTCTCCAGGCAGATATTCGACCAGTATCTGAAGGAACTCGACGGGGAAAAGATGTTTTTCCTTCAGTCCGACATCGACAGTTTCAAGCCTGACGAGACCAGGCTGGACGATGCGATCCTGAAGCAGAATCTTTCCGTTCCCTTTGCGATATTCAATGTCTACCAGAAGCGCATCGCACAGCGCTATGCCTATGCGCGTAGCCTGCTCAACAGAAATTTCGATTTCAGCAAGCAGGAATCCTACCAGTACACCAGAAAGGACGCGCCATGGGCCAAGTCCCAAGTGGAGATGGACGACCTGTGGCGCAAGCGCGTGAAGAACGACTGGCTGCGTCTGAAGCTCGCAGGCAAGGACGACAAGAGCATACGCGAGACGCTGGACAAACGGTATGAAAATTCCCTGAACAACCTGACTCGCGTCAAGAGCGATGACGTGTTCCAGGATTTCATGAACGCCTATGCGATGGCGATAGACCCGCACACCAATTACCTAGGCGTGCGCGCCACGGAGGATTTCAACATTTCGATGAGGTTATCCCTGACAGGCATAGGCGCCGTGCTTCAGGAGAAGGACGATTACACCGCGATACGCGAGCTGATGGCGGGGGGGCCTGCGGCCCTTTCGGGACAGTTGAAGCCGGGGGATCGCATCGTGGGTGTGGGTCAGGGCAAGGATGGCCCCATCGTCGACGTGATGGGCTGGCGCATAGACGATACGGTGGCACTTATCAGGGGCAAGGAGGATAGCCAGGTGCGTTTGGACGTGCTGCCTGCCGGGACGGGCCCTGACGGAAAGCACAAACTGGTCACGCTGGTGCGCAAGAAAATCACGCTGGACAAGCAGGCCGCGAAGAAATCCGTCATCGAAGTGAAGGACGGAAATGTCACTCGCCACATCGGCGTGATCGAACTGCCCGGCTTCTATCAGGATTTTGCAGCGCGCATGAAGGGAGACCCGAATTACAAGAGTGCGACACGCGACGTCGCGCGCATACTGAAGGAATTCAAGAAGGACAAGGTGGACAGCGTGCTGATGGATCTGCGCAACAACGGCGGCGGTTCGCTGGATGAGGCGATCGAGCTGACCGGACTATTCGTAGGCAAGGGCCCTGTCGTGCAGCAGCGCGATTCCAAGGGGGATGTCACCGTCGAGAGCGATACCGACGAGGATGCGGTCTGGACAGGTCCGATGGGCGTGCTGATCAACCACGGTTCGGCATCGGCCTCTGAAATCTTCGCGGCGGCAATTCAGGATTACGGGCGCGGCATCGTGATGGGTGCGACCAGTTTCGGCAAGGGTACCGTGCAGTCGGTGATCAATCTCGATAGGCTGGTCAAGAATCCGCAGCCCGCATATGGCGAGCTCAAAATGACCACGGCGCAGTTCTTCCGCATCAACGGAGGCACGACACAGCTGCGCGGCGTGACGCCGGACATCAGCCTGCCGATGATCGTGGATGCCGAGGATTTCGGCGAGTCGAGCTATGACAATGCATTGCCATGGATGCAGATCAAGGCGGCCAACTATCGTCCCGACGGCGATCTCGCGCCCATATTGCCCATGCTGATCGTGGACCACGACATGCGCGTTTCGCACGACAAGGATTTCAAGTCTTTGCGCGAGGACATCGCGGAGTTCGATGGGCAGCGCAAGAAGAACCGGATATCGCTCAATGAGTCCGAGCGCAAGAAGGAGCGCGAAGCGCAGGAAGCCAGGATCAAGCTGCGCGAAGAGGGCAAGTCTTCGGATGAGGCGATGAAGCTCGCGGATGACGGATTGCAGTCCAACGAACGCAACATCAGCGCGGATCTCGCGATCGAGAAGGCGAGAAAGGATGTCAAGGATGTGCTGCTCGACGAGGCCGCCCATATATTGAGCGACGAAGTCGGGCTGTTGCATGCCAATTCGAGCCTTGCTGCCAGCGTACTGTTAAAGCCAGGCGCTCAATAATAATTCGGCTTCGATTGGAGGAATGAGTGGGTTCAGCGTATGACGAATCGTCATTCAAGGTTTTGCGCGGGCTTGAACCCGTGCGCCAGCGTCCGGGGATGTACACCACGCTGGACAATCCGAATCACATCGTTACCGAGGTGGTGGACAATGCCTGCGATGAGGCGCTGGCGGGTTTTTCAGGCAGCATCGCCGTCATCGCGCACGCAGACGGCTCCATCTCTGTAGCGGACGAAGGCAGGGGGATACCTGTCGGCATACATCCCGAAGAAGGCATCTCGGTGGTCGAGGTCGCCTTCACCGTGTTGCACTCGGGCGGCAAGTTCGACAAGGAGAAGGGCGGAGCATACAAGTTTGCAGGCGGGCTGCACGGCGTGGGTGTTGCCGTGACCAATGCGCTTTCAAGGGCGGTCGAAGTCACGGTGTTCCGGGATGGCGGCGAACACCACGTTCGTTTCGAGAACGGTGTTGCCTTGAGTCCACTGACCAAAGTGGCAAACTGTCCAAAACGCAAGACGGGCACCGTGGTTCGCGTGTGGCCAGATACCAGATATTTCGACAGCCCGAACGTGAACCTCGCGGATATGGAGCGCGCGCTGCGCGCAAAGGCCGTGCTGCTTCCGGGCGTCACGATTGCGCTCAACATCGAGAAGAGCGGCGAATCCAAATCATGGGTCTATCCGGACGGGCTGCGCGGTTATCTGGCAGAGGCGCTTGCAGGCGACGAGCTCGCTGCGCCCATCTTCACGGGCGAGCGTTACGTCGCCAAGGGCGGAGACGAGAGTTTCGTGGAAGGGGAAGGCGCGGCCTGGGCCTTTGCCTGGGCGGAAGAGGGGACGATTGCACGCGAGTCCTATGTCAACCTGATCCCGACATGGTCTGGGGGCACGCACGATTCGGGATTGCGCGAGGGTATTTTTAACGCGGTGAAGAGTTTCATCGAACTGCACGGGATGCTGCCCAAGGGCGTGAAGCTTGCATCCGACGACGTGTTCGGGCGAGTGAGTTTCGTGCTTTCGGCCAAACTGCTCGATCCCTCATTTCAGGGACAGACCAAGGAAAAGCTGGTTTCCAGGAATGCGCTGAAGCTTGTTTCGAGCATGGTCAGCGACCCGCTTCTGCTGTGGCTCAACGAGCATGTCGAATATGGCAAGAAGATAGCGGAGATTTCGATCAGGCAGGCGCAGAGCCGCATGAAGTCGGGCCAGAAGATAGAGAAGAAGAAGGGCTCCTCGGTTGCGGTGCTTCCGGGAAAACTGACCGATGCCGCCGAATACAATCCCTTGAGAAACGAGCTCTTTCTGGTCGAGGGAGATTCGGCCGGAGGTTCTGCAAAGCAGGGAAGAAACAAGGAATTTCAGGCAGTGCTTCCGCTCCGTGGCAAGGTGCTCAATACCTATGAGGTCGACCGCGACCGGCTTTTCTCCAACGCCGAGGTTCACGACATCGCGGTTGCGATAGGCGTAGATCCGCACGGCATGAAAGACGATGCGGATCTTTCGGGGCTGCGCTATTCCGGCATCTACATCATGGCCGATGCGGATGTCGACGGATCGCATATCGCAACCCTGCTTCTGACGCTTTTCTACCGCCATTTTCCGAGGCTAGTCGAGAACGGCAACGTATACCTTGCTCAGCCGCCGCTTTTCCGCATCGACGTGCCGGCGCAGGGGAAGAAGCCGATGCGCAAGCTTTATGCGCTGAACGAGAGCGAGCTTGCGTCCATCGAGGACAGGCTGCGCAAGGAGAAGGTGAGGGAAGGCTCATGGAATATCTCGCGCTTCAAGGGCTTGGGGGAGATGAACCCGCAGCAGCTCTGGGAGACCACGATGTGCCCGGACACGCGACGCGCGCTCTTGGTTGAGCTCGATGCGGCGTCCTTCGCGATGGCCGAAGAAACCATGAACATGCTGATGGCGAAGAAGGAGTCCGGATTGCGCCGCGAATGGCTGGAATTCCACGGTAACGAGGTGACGGGCGATGTCTGAGATGCAGGATGAATTGTTCGAGGCGCCCGAAGAGCCAGGCAAGAAGCAGGACGAAGCGGGCCTGGCAATAGCGCGGCAGTTTTCTCCATTGCCAGCACTCCCGGAAGGCGACACGGTGCCGCTTGCGCAGTATGCGGAGCGCGCCTATCTGGAATATGCGGTCTCTGTGGTGAAGGGGCGCGCGCTGCCCGACGTGTGCGACGGACAGAAGCCTGTGCAGCGCCGCATACTTTATGCGATGCGCGAGATGGGGCTGGGACCCAACAGCACCTTCGTGAAGTCTGCGCGCGTGGTGGGAGAAGTGCTGGGCAAGTTCCACCCGCATGGCGATGCCTCGGCCTATGACGCGATGGTGAGGCTGGCCCAGAATTTTTCCCTGCGCTATCCGCTGATAGACGGTCAGGGAAATTTCGGCTCCAGGGATGGCGACAACTCGGCCGCGATGCGCTACACGGAAGCGCGCCTGACTCCGATCTCGGCGGTTCTTCTGTCCGAGCTCGACATGGGAACGGTGGACATGGTCCCGAACTATGACGGCCATTTCGAGGAGCCAGCCAAGCTCCCGGCGCGGCTGCCGATGGTGCTATTGAACGGCGCATCCGGCATCGCAGTCGGCATGGCCACCGAGATTCCTTCGCACAATCTGCGAGAGGTGGGTGCTGCAGCCGCGCTTTGCGTGAAAAACCCGGACTGTTCGGATGACGAGATACGGAACATGATCGCAGGCCCGGATCTGCCTGGCGGTGCGCAGATCATCTCGTCTCCTTCCGAAATACGCGAATGCTACAGGACAGGCCGGGGTTCATTGAAGATGCGCGCGCGCTGGCATGTGGAGGAGCTTGCCAGAGGCCAGTGGCGGATTGCGGTCTACGAGATTCCGCACGGTACTTCCGCGAAAAAGATCATGGAGGAGATCGAGGAGCTCACGAATCCCAAGGTCAGGGTCAACAAGAAAGCGCTGACGCCGGATCAGGTGCAGACCAAGCAGCTGATGCTTTCCGTTCTGGACAAGGTGTCCGACGAGTCCGACAAGGATCAGGCGGTGCGCCTGGTGTTCGAGCCCAAGTCTTCGCGCCAGTCCGTGGAAGAATTCATGGCCATTCTGCTTGCACATACCAGCCTCGAATGTTCGCTTCCGGTGAACATGGTGATGATAGGCATAGATGGCAGACCAAGGCAGAAGCCGATTGCCTTGGTGATACGGGAATGGAGCGAGTTCCGCCTGGCGACGGTGCGCAAACGTTTTGCGTACCGCCTGGATCAGATCAACGACCGCATCCATATCCTGCAGGGACGCATGACAGTGTTCCTGAATCTGGATGAAGTGATTGCGCTGATACGCGAATCGGATGAGCCCAAGGCTGCCCTGATCGAACGCTTCGATCTTTCAGATCGTCAGGCAGAGGACATACTGGAAATCCGCCTGCGCCAGCTGGCAAGAATGGAAGGCATAAAGATAGAGCGCGAGCTGAAAGCCCTGCAGGAGGAGGGAGCGGATGTCAGCAAACTTCTGGGTTCGGATAGCCTCTTGCGCCGCCGCGTGGCCAAAGAGATAGACGAGGACGTCAAGGCCTATGGCGATGACAGGCGAACGCTGATCGAAGAGGCGGAGCGCGCCGTGCTGACTCAGCAGGTGGTGGACGAGCCCGTGACCGTGATCATTTCCAAAAAATACTGGGGGCGTGCGAGGCAGGGGCACAAGCTCGATCTGTCCGGTCTTGGCTTCAAGGAAGGGGACGGGATGCTCGCGGCTTTCGAATGCCGCACCACGGATCACTGCATCGTGGTCTGCAGCAACGGCAGGGTATGCAGCATACCCGTGAGCCAGCTTCCCGGGGGGCGCGGGGACGGCGTGCCGCTGACGACGCTGATCGAGCTGGCATCGGGTGCCAAAATTGTTCATGTGATCTGTGGTTCGGCTGAACAGAGCGTGCTGCTTGCGACTTCAAGCAGCTACGGATTCATCTCCACGATAGGAAACATGGTGGCGCGCAACAAGGCGGGCAAGCAGTTCATTTCTCTGGAAGAAGGTGAGGAGATGCTGCCGCCATTCTTGTTTGCGCCGACCGAGCAGTCTCTTGTGGTGTCGGCCAGCCGTTCGGGCCGTCTGCTCGCCTTCTCGCTTGCTGAAATGAAGCAGCTTGCAGCGGGCGGGCGCGGCGTAATCGTGATGGGCCTGGAGGACAGGGATGCGCTTGCTCATGCAATCGTCGTCAATCAGCCTGCCGTGATCGTCACTGTGCAGAATGCAGCGGGCAAGGAGCAGATTGTGCGTCTGTCCGGTTCGGATCTGCAGGCACACTTTGGCAGGCGCGCGAGAATGGGCAAGGTGCTGCCACTGAAGGCGAAGTCCTCGGTGATCGGGCTGGCGGAAGACTGAATTCACGCTGCTGCGAGGCGGCGCTCTATGGTCTCAAGGAAAGGTTCGATGTCGATGGGCTTGGTGAGGTAATCCGTGAATCCTGCAGCCAGTGCGTGCTGGATGTCGCGTTCCATCGCGTTGGCAGTGACTGCAATCACGGGAATGTCGATCAGGTTTTCGTCAGACTTGAAGATTTCCATGACCTCATAGCCACTCATCTGCGGCATGTTGATGTCGAGCAGGATCAGGTCGGGTTTGTGGGTGAGCGCAAGCTCCGTGCCTGCCTCGGCACAGTCGGCGGTGAGCAGATGGATGTGCTTGTGGTTCTTGAGTATCTGCATGACGAGCTTCAGGTTGGCCGGATTGTCCTCGATGTAGAGCACGACCTGCTTTTTCCTTGCATCGCGCAGCGCCGTGCTTTCATTCGCTCTGGCTGTGTGTTCCTGTACTGCATCGCATGTGGATTCCAGAGGGAGCTCGATCCAGAAGGTGCTGCCTTGACCCATTTTGCTCTCGACGCCGACGCTGCCCTCCATCATCTCGACGACACGGCGCGTGATGGTAAGGCCTATCCCTGTTCCTTCCACGCCGCTGTTTTCGGCAGCCAGACGGTTGAAAGGCTGGAAAAGTTCGTCGAGCCTATGGGACGGGATGCCCAGGCCCGTGTCCGTGATCCTGATGCGCAGCCTGTCGTTCGCTTCCGAGGCCTGCACTTCGATGTGGACGCTGCCGCCATCGCGGTTGTACTTGATCGCGTTGGAAATGAGATTGAGCAGTGCCTGTTTGAGCCGCATGTGGTCGGCGCGCACGGATATACCCTGCAGTCCCCTGTGGCTCAGCCGGATGCTGCGTTTGTCGGCCAGTGCGTTCACCATCGGCAGGCATTCGGCGATGACGGCGCACACTTCAACAGGCTCAAGGGTAAGTTCGACGTGCCCTGCCTCGATCTTCGCAAGATCGAGCACCTCGTTGATGAGGCTCAAAAGATGCGCGCCTGCCTTGATGATCTCGTGCGCACTGTCCCTGTGCTCGGCTGAGAGCGATTCGTCATATTCGAGAAGCTGGCTGAAACCCAGTATCGCGTTCAGCGGCGTGCGCAGCTCGTGGCTCATGCTGGATAGGAATTCGGACTTGGCCTGATTGGCGCGATCCGCTTCATCGCGCGCGTCTATCAGCGCCTGTTCCACTTTCTTGCGCGAAGAGATGTCGTGCACGACGCCGGTGAATTGCTTCTCGCCATCCAGCAACATCTCGTTCACGGAAAGTTCGATCGGAAACAGGCTGCCATCCTTGCGCATGCCCTGTGCTTCGCGTCCCATGCCTATGACGTGCTTCTCGCCTGTGGAAAGATAGCGTGCCATGTGCTCGTCATGGCTGCCCTGATCGGACGGTGGCATCAGCATCTTGACGTTCTGCCCTATGACTTCGGAGGCAGCATAGCCGAAGATGCGTGCGGCAGCAGAGTTCATGGTCTCTATGATGCCGTGTTTGTCTATCGTCAGTATGCCGTCGGCAACGGTGTTGAGTATCGTCGCAACACGCGTGGAGCTTGATTCGAGCGCTCGCTGGTTTGCAAGGTTGGTTTTCATCTGCGCTCGTATCAGCAGATAGGTCATTGCCAGCAGGATGAACAGGGAAGCCGTTGCAACGAAGCCCAGCGCGATGGATGTCTTTCTTGCGAGCAACAGCTTGGCGTGGCGTTCTGCCAGAAGCCGCGCCTCCTCGTCTTCCATGCTGCGGAAGATCCGGAACATCGCCCTTTGCTGTTCTCCCACATGTTCGCTTATCAGATAGGCGCGCGCAGCCTCGAATCCTTCGGTTTTGCGCAACATGATCAGGTGCTCTGCGATCGCCCTGCGAATTTCCAGCGCCTCATTGAGCTGCAGCCAGCTTCTTGTCAGCACCGGATTGTCGGCCGTCAGTTCGCTCAACCTTTTGAGTGCGACGTCTCTTGAAGACCTGAAACTCTTGAGGCTGGAAAGATCATCCTCATTGCCTGAGATGAGGTAGCCGCGCACGATGGACGCGGGCACCAGCAGGTTGATCTTGATCTGCGAGATGTTGTTCTGGACTTCCAGTGTGTGCTGCAGGCGGCGGGCCTGGTCGCGCTCGTTCTTTACCGCAAGCCATGTCGTTGCGGAAAGCGCTGCGACCAGCAGCACGATGGATGAGATGGAAGCCAAAAGTCTGGTTTCGAAACTTATTTTTTTGTGCATTTCACTTGCATGTCATGTCAAATAAGCCATACCCAGGTGATGGTTATACAGTGCGCGGGCGGCGAGGTCAATAGCCGTGATGTTTGAATGGTTGTTGACTTTGCAAGATGCAATGTGCAGGATGAAGCATCTCAACAAGGTTGATCGATGCATGTTCGAATACATTTTTTTCGATGAATTTCTGCGCGATAGATTCGTATCCCATGCCAGGGAACGCGGGGTGGACTGCGTGATCTCGGACGATCCGCTGGGGCATACTGTAGCCATACCAGAGGAGCTTCAGGAAGAATTGCTGGCCGAACTGGAGCGGCATTACGACATGCTGGAGCAGGAGCAGATTGCATTGAGCAGAAATCAGGGCGACCTGAAGAGTCTGGCCGGGATCAGTTTCTCGCTGCCGGATGGCGAGTCGCGCATGTTGTCCATGCAGATCGAGATGGCGAATCGTCTGCTGGCAAGCTTCAGTCTGGAAGAGATACAGCAGCTCTTTTCGGACGTGGCGCGTAGTGCGCTCCATCCCTCAGAAGAACATCTTTGCTGCGTGCTCAGGAAAAAAGATCAGCGGGACTGATTTTCAACCCGCTTCTTCCGGAAGAACTGGCACACTTTTCCTGATGTCTGGACGACTTCAAGTAAAGGCATGTTCCTGCTCTTGAAGCCGAGCGCTTTGCAGCCATATCTGAAACGCGATTCATGGGTGATGAAGAAATGGACGCAGTGAGTGCATTGGTTGCGCACGGGCTATTTTTTCTTCTTTTTCGCCTGATCGTCCTGCATGCTGCGAAGATCGCGCAAGTCAGATTCGATGATGGAGAGCTGATAGAAACTGCCGCCCTCGCGCTTCGCGATTTCTAGTTGCATGATCGCGTCGGGCAGGTTGCCCTGCCAGGCCATGCTGTAGGCTTGCGCGCGATGCTGTTCCAGCGGGTTGTGCATCTGGTGGTAGGCGCGCGCTTCCAGATCGTAAAGCGTGGTATCCATGGGGTGCAGCGTGACCTGTTCGGTAAGGAGCTTTACGGCGGCATCCGGCTGTTTGTCGTTCAGGAGCAGGTCGACGTATTCGTAAATCAGCGCGCGATAGTTGGGAAAGTTCTGCACGGCGTTGCGATAGAACTTGAGCGTGTCGGGATCCTTCGCTGCACGCTTCACGCGCGCTTCGAGCGTGGTCAGCATCGCGTTGTTCTGCGCTGCAGGCAGGCTGCTTGCCTGCTTCAGCAGGATCGCGAGTTCGGTCCTGGCACGGTCGATCTGGTTGTCGCGCAACAGCGAAGAGACCAGGCCATAGCGCTGAGCGAGCTGATTGCCGAACTTGTGCGTGGTCAGCGCGTCGGTGAAATAGCGGATCGCATCGCGCGGGGTTTTCTGTTCTCCTATGAGCTTGGTGCGCACCAGATCGAAGTCTATGCTGTCGGGAAGAAGATGGTAGGGCAGCTTGCTCACGCGGTTCTCTATGTCTGCTATGCGGTCGCTGGTGATCGGGTGGGTGCGCATGTAGTTGGGGGCATTCCCGTCGGAAAGCCTGGTCGATTTCTGCAGGAGTTCAAGGAACTCAGGCATCGCGTGAGGGTCGAACCCTGCCTTCTCCATCAGATCCAGTCCCAGGCGATCGGCTTCCTGCTCGTGTTCGCGCGTGAAGTTCAGCTGTTTCTGCATGAGGTGAGCGCTCGTGCCCGCAACGGCTGCCTGTGCGACATCGGGGTTGCTGCGCGCGGCAAGTATCGCAAGCGCGATCGCAGCCATGGAGGCCATCGTGTCCCCTTTTGTCGCAGACACCATGCGCGCCATGTGATGCTGCGTGACGTGGGAGATTTCATGGCCCAGCACGGAGGCGAGCTCCGATTCGTTCTCGGTGACGAGCAGAAGCCCTGCGTTGACGCCGACGAACCCGCCGGGCAACGCAAAGGCGTTCACGCTGTTGTCGTTGATCGCGAAGAATTCGAAGTCGAGCGAGGGCTCGTTGGAATACTGCACCAGCCTGTCGCCGATCTCGTTGAGGTAATCGTTGACTTCCGGGTCGTTGAGATACTGCTTGCTTGCCTTGATCTGCATCATGCTCTGCTGACCTATCTGGCGCTCCTGCAGCGGGCTAAGCGATGCCTGGGACACGTCGCCAAGATCCGGGAGTTCGCCGGGAAAGGCCGATGGTGCAAGGAACAGCAGTATAATGAGCGGCAATATCTTCATGGCCGATATGATAATCGTTTATGAGGGCGTGGATGGAAACCGGCATGAAAAGTTCAAAGGCGGCCTGAAGCGGACCGGCTGCCTTAGAATACGCAGAATCCATATTGAGAACAGGAAGATTAAAGTGGGCGATTACAGGAACATCACCGTTGCAGAGCTTCTGGCGCTGCAGCAGCAGGAAAGCATCAAGCTGATCGATGTGCGCACGGATGCTGAAATCGCGCGCGGCAAAATACCTGAAGGAGAGCCACTGCCGCTGCATCTTTTGCCGATGCGCATGCACGATCTCGACAAGTCGGCAAAGACGGTCTTCTACTGCCAGGTGGGCGGTCGTTCAGCACAGGCTGCCGCGTTTGCTGCCGCCAACGGTTTTTCCGATGTGTACAACCTGCAAGGCGGCATCACTGCCTGGGCGCACGCCGGCCTGCCGATCGCCTGATGAAGGACATGCAGCAGAGAACGGACGCTCTCGAACTCATCGATTTCATCGATGGGAGTCCAAGCCCATGGCATGCGGTGGCGAGCGCAGAAACCATGCTGATGGCGCGTGGCTACAGGAGGCTTGATGAGAGCGAACGCTGGAAACTTGAAGCGGGTGGGCGCTATTACGCGGTGCGCGGCGCTTCCATGGTCGCGTTCGTGCTGGGCAGCCTGCCGCTCTCGGAATCGGGGTTTCGCATCGTCGGCGCGCATACCGACTCGCCGGGGCTGAGGCTGAAGCCCAGGGCGGCGCTTGCCGGCGATGGGATGATGAGGCTGGCCGTCGAAGTGTATGGCGGGCCGATACTCGCGACCTTCGCGGATCGCGATCTGAGCCTCGCGGGCCGCGTCGTGCTGCGTTCCGGTTCTAAACAGGAGACCAGGCTTGTTCGCTTTGATCAGCCGCTCTTGAGACTTCCCAACCTTGCGATACACATGAACAGGGATGTGAATGAGCAGGGGCTCAAGTTCAACAAGCAGACCGAGCTTCCTCTCGCATTCGGCATGCTGGGCGAGGGTGAGGACGCCGAAGCGCGACTGAAGAGACTGCTGGCGGATGAAGCGGGTGTGGCTGCATCCGACCTCTTGAGTTTCGATCTGGCCGTCTACGATGTGCAGAAAGGCTGTCTGTGGGGAGCAAATGAGGAGTTCATCGCGGACAGCCAGCTCGACAACCTGGCCTCGACTCATGCAGCGTTAAGAGCGCTGATCGCAACGGAAAAGCCTGCCTCTACCTGCGTCGCCGCCTTTTTCGATCACGAGGAAGTGGGGAGCGAAAGCGCGACAGGCGCGGGTGGCAGCTTCATCGCAGACATCCTTGTGCGCATCGGATTTTATGCAAATCTTGACGAGGAGGACAGGCGGCGTTCGATGGCTGGAAGCTTCTTCATCAGCGCAGACATGGCGCACGCCTACAATCCGAATTTCCCTTCCGCCTACGAGCCCGGTCACAAGGTGATGTTGAACAATGGCCCGGTCATCAAGACCAACGTGAACCAGCGCTATGCGAGCGATGCAGAGACGGCCGCGCGCTTCATGCGATATTGCGAAATCGCAGGTGTGCCATGCCAGCAGTATGCGCATCGCGGCGACCTGGGCTGCGGAAGCACCGTAGGCCCCATGGTGGCAGCACAGCTTGGCATCCCGAGCGTGGATGTGGGGTCGCCCATGTGGGCGATGCACAGCGCGAGAGAAAGCGCAGGCGCCCATGATCATGCAAGCATGATAGCCGCACTGACGGCAGCCTTTTGCAGCTGAGGCATGGGGGTGGCATGAGCGAAGATCGATTGATCGACATGGAAACCAGAATCGCATTCCAGGAAGACCTGATAGAGGAGCTGAACAAGGCCGTCTATCAGCAGCAACAGAAAATGGACAAGCTCGAGGCGCTCTGTGCGTCTCTTGCGGAACATCTCAGGTCGCTGACCGATTCGCTACATGAGGGCAAGCCTGCAAGCGAGAGGCCGCCCCATTATTAACCTTCGCCTTTCAGTTCAGCCCAGCGCGCTGCGACTGCACCTGGGAGAGCGTTGCAGAAAAGTCGTCTAGGCGCTTTTTTTCCTGATCGACCACGGCAGCGGGTGCACGCGCGACGAAGCTCTCATTGCCGAGCTTGGCTT
Organism: Pseudomonadota bacterium; assembly: GCA_021783995.1. GTDB lineage: Bacteria > Pseudomonadota > Gammaproteobacteria > Burkholderiales > Gallionellaceae > Gallionella. The sequence continues at coordinate 22,670 of JAJXTH010000016.1, read as the reverse complement.
GGGCCTTGATGATTTCTCCTTCGAGGCGCGCGATCTCCTTGTCCAGCCTTGCGCGTTCTGCCGCGACGTCTATCTCCACCTTGAGCATCAGCCTGTAATTGCCTATGATCGCGATGGATGCCTGTCCTGAAGGCAGATCGCCTGCGATCTCCACATCGCTCAATTTGGCCAGCGCGCCGAGATAGGGAGAGAGCGCCTTGAGCGTTGCCGCATCTCCGGTTGCTACGAGCGGCACGCGAGCCGCAGGCGATAGATTCATCTCGCTGCGCAGGCTGCGTATGGCGGTGATGAGTTCCTGCAGCAGTGTGATCTCGGATAACGCGGTCTCATCGACTTTGCCAGTGTCGCTTTGCGGGTAGGGTTGCAGCATGATGCTCGCGCCATTCCTTCCTGCCAGAGGTGCGACCGATTGCCAGAGCTCTTCGGTGATGAACGGAATGATGGGGTGCGCGAGGCGCAATATCTCTTCCAGCACGCGCACCAGCGTTCTTCTGGTTGCGCGCTGCTGCGCTTCGGTGCCCTGCAGTTGCACCTTGGCGAGCTCCACATACCAGTCGCAATAGGTGTTCCACACGAGCTCGTACACGGTGCGCGCGGCCATGTCGAAGCGGTAGTCCGCGAAGTGCTGCGCCATCTCGGCTTCTGCCTTCCGCAGTTCGCTACTCATCCATCTGTCCGCCGTGGAATATTCCAGAGGCAGGGATTCGTCCAGGCCGACATCCCTCCCATCGCAGTTCATCAGCACGAAGCGCGACGCGTTCCAGAGCTTGTTGCAGAAGTTGCGGTAGCCTTCGCAGCGCTGCATGTCGAACTTGATGTCGCGGCCAGGGGAGGCAAGCGATGCGAAGGTGAAGCGCAGCGCATCGGTGCCAAAGGAAGGTATGCCTTGCGGATATTCCTTGCGCGTGCGCTTTTCGATCTGCTCTGCCTGCTTCGGATTCATCAGGCCCATGGTGCGCTTCTTCACGAGTTCGTCGAGCGATATTCCGTCGATCAGGTCTATCGGGTCGAGCACGTTGCCCTTGGATTTCGACATCTTCTGGCCTTCCGCATCGCGGATCAGACCGTGCACGTAGACGTCCCTGAAAGGAATCTTTCCGGTGACGTGTTTTGTCATCATCACCATCCTTGCGACCCAGAAGAAGATGATGTCGAAGCCCGTGACCAGTACGGAGGAAGGCAAATACCTCTTCACGAATCCGTTCTGTTCCTCGAAGGGTTTGCCCATCTCCCAGTTCAATGTCGAAAATGGCCACAGTGCGGAGGAGAACCAGGTGTCCAGCACGTCTTCATCGCGATCGAGCTGGCCCGCATAGCCTGCCTTGTCGGCAAGGCTCCTCGCTTCCTTTTCATTGCGGGCGACGAATACTTCCCCGTTCACGCCATACCACGCGGGGATCTGATGGCCCCACCACAGCTGGCGCGATATGCACCAGTCCTGGATGTTGTTGAGCCACTGGTTGTAGGTGTTGACCCAGTTTTCGGGATGGAACCTGATCTCGCCGCTTGATACGCATTCCAGCGCCTCCTGGGTTATGCTTTTTCCATCAGCGCCTGATTTGCTCATCGCGACGAACCACTGGTCCGTGAGCATGGGCTCGATCACGACTCCCGTGCGATCCCCGCGTGGAACTTTCAGCCTGTGCTTCTCGGCCTTTTCGAAGAGGCCATGTTTATCCAGGTCTTCCACGATTTTCTTGCGTGCATCGAAGCGGTCCATGCCGCGGTATTTTTCGGGCGCATTCTCGTTGATCCTGCCGTCCAGCGTGAGGACGGAAATCATTGCAAGCGCGTGGCGCTGGCCCACCGCATAGTCGTTGAAGTCGTGCGCAGGTGTGACCTTCACGACGCCAGTGCCGAATTCACGATCCACATATTCGTCCGCGATGATGGGGATGGTGCGTGCGCAAAGCGGGAGGGCGACTTCCATGCCGATCAGGTGTCTGTACCGCTCATCGTCCGGATGCACCATCACTGCCACGTCGCCCAGCAAGGTCTCGGGGCGGGTGGTGGCGACCGTGAGATGCGTGAGGCCATGCAGGTTGTCGGGTTTGCTCAGGGGGTAATGGATGTGGTACATGAAGCCGTCTTCTTCCTCCTGTACCACCTCGAGGTCCGAGACTGCGGTGTGCAGCTTGGGGTCCCAGTTCACCAGGCGCTTGCCGCGGTAGATCAGCCCTTCGTTGTAGAGACTGACGAAGGTCTCGGTCACGGATCTGGATAACCCATCGTCCATTGTGAAGCGCTCGCGCGACCAGTCTGGCGATGTGCCGAGGCGGCGCATCTGGCGGGTGATCGTGTTACCGGAGTATTCCTTCCACTCCCACACCTTTTCGATGAAAGCCTCGCGACCAAGGTCGTGGCGGGAAATCTTCTGTGCATCAAGCTGGCGTTCGACCACGATCTGCGTTGCAATGCCCGCGTGATCCGTGCCGGGCTGCCACAGCGTGTTGTCTCCCTTCATGCGGTGGTAGCGCGTCAGCGCATCCATCAGCGTCTGGTTGAAGCCGTGCCCCATGTGCAGCGTGCCGGTGACATTGGGTGGCGGCAACTGTATGCAGAACGACGCAGTTTTTGAAGGATCTGTCCCTGCGTTGAAATAGCCTGATGTCTCCCATTTGGGATACCAGCGAGCTTCGATGTCTTTCGGTTCAAAACTTTTGTTGAGTTCCATTTGTCGGCGGAGAATTCTGTAAAGACGCGATTATACAGGGCAGGAGCGATAGTCGAATCTGCAAATCACATATAATGAGGACGGTTTTCAAATAGGGAGGCATCATGTTTATCGCAATGAACCGTTTCAGGATTGCGCCTGGCAAGGAAGGCGAATTCGTCGAGATCTGGAAGAAGCGCGACAGCCATCTCAAGGGGGTGCCGGGATTCATGAGTTTCAACCTGCTGCAGGGCGCGACGACCGATGAGTGCACGCTGTTTGCCTCGCATTCGGTTTGGGAATCGCGCCAGGCATTCGAAGAATGGACGCGCTCTGAGGCTTTCAGATTGGCCCATGCCCAGGCAGGTCAGACAAAAAACGTCTATCTCGGCCCGCCCAACCTCGAGCTTTTCGAGGCGGTGATCTAGAAGGGCTTGGTGCCCGGGTCCTTCAACGCGTCCAGGATCAGTTTCGGGAGTTCGGCCTTGAACTCGCTGATCGCAAGCTCGACCGCGAGCTTCTGCAATTGCTCCAACTGGCGGTTGAGCTTTTCTGCAAAGACCGTCTCGAGATGGGATTCGAGCTGGTGCAGGAGCTGGTCCACCTCTGCGGGATTTAGCGGGCGCATGTGCGCGCCGGTGGCTGACAAATCGACCGGCGGCAACGCAGGAGATGGTGCGACCGAGGTGAGCAGAGGCAATTCTCTCTCGCCATCGGAGACTTCGGTCAGCAACGGAAGTTCGTCGTCTGTCATGGCTGTGCCTGGTTGAGGTCGAAGTGGCGCAATTCATAGCCGCGGTCGCGGTAGAACTTGAAGCGTTCCCGTCCGAGCCGGCTGTCCACTTCATCCAGCCCCACGATCTCTGCAACGCGTTCGAAGCGGCTGAAAAACGGCATGCATGCGTCGTGCAGGCTGATCAGCATGTCGTAATGCGGGAAGTTGTCGTCCCCGCAGCTCAGGATGACCGGGCATTCCAGCGCACCTGTGCTGGGCTTGGTTGAAGGATTGCTGCGGGCATGCGGTATGAATGCCGTGTCGGGGTATTGCCAGAGCAGTTTGTCGATCGCATCGCAGCTCGCCTCGTCCGGCAGGCTGATCACCGCATGCAGGCCGTGCTGCATCGCCTTGTGGCTGAGCTGGCAGGCGGTGCGCAGCTTGTCGGCAGAACCCGTATAGAAATCGACCCGGGTCATATGCTCTTGGCGCGTCCGATCAGATACTGGGTGAGCAGAGGCACTGGACGGCCGGTGGCCCCCTTTTCCTTTCCTGACTTCCAGGCAGTCCCTGCGATGTCGAGGTGTGCCCAGCGGTATTCCTTGGTGAAGCGGGACAGGAAACAGGCCGCAGTCACGCTGCCCGCCGCGCGGCCACCGATGTTCTGCATGTCTGCAAAGTTGCTGTCCAGTTGCTGCTGATATTCATCCCACAGTGGCAGCTGCCATGCCTTGTCGTTGGTGTATGAGCCTGCATCCAGCAGTTCTTTGGCAAGCTCGTCCTGGTTGCTGAAAAGGCCAGTCGCCACGCCGCCCAACGCGATCACGCATGCGCCGGTGAGCGTTGCGATGTCGATCACCGTGTCGGGTTCGAAGCGCGCAGAATAGGTCAGCGCATCGCAGAGTATCAGTCTGCCTTCGGCATCGGTGTTGAGTATCTCGATGGTATGCCCCGCCATGCTCTTCACGATGTCGCCAGGCTTGCTGGCAGCGCCATCCGGCATGTTCTCGCTGCTCGGGATCACGCCGACGACGTTGATCTTGAGGCCCATTTCGGCAACGGCGAGCATCGCACCCAGAACGCTTGCCGCGCCGCACATGTCGTATTTCATCTCGTCCATTTCGGCGGCTGGCTTGATGGAGATGCCGCCCGAATCGAAGGTGAGCCCCTTGCCGACCAGGACCACGGGTTTCTGTTTCTTGTCGGCGCCCTTGTATTCCAGCGTGATCAGCTTGGCGGGCTGGCGGCTGCCGCGCGTGACGGACAAAAGAGAGAACATGCCGAGCTTCTCCATGTCCTTCTCTTCGAGTATCGTGGCTTTGAGCTTGTGCGAATCCGCGAGCTTTCTTGCCTGCTCTGCAAGGTAGGTGGGTGTGCAGATGTTGCCTGGCAGATTGCCGAGATCTTTTGCCAGGTTCATGCCGTGCGCGATCGCCACAGCCTGATGCAGCGCATCCTTTGCCTGGCTTCCTGGTTTTTTCGAGCAGCCCAGGAGTATCTTGCGCAAAGCCGGCTTGTCTGCAGGCTTGCTCTTCATGCCGTCCGATCGGTAGACGGATTCGAAACCCGCAAGCGCGATTTGTGTGATCTTCCAGGCATCATCGCGATCCTTGACCGGCAAATCGACAAGATAAAGCGCTGCGTCCTTGCAGATGGTCTTGTTGAGCGTGGCAAAGGACGAGCGCAACATGTCTATGAACTGCTTTGCGCCGAATTCGTTCTGTTTGCCGAGGCCCACCAGCAGAACGCGTTCCGCTGCAACGCCGGATAGCGCATGTATCAAGAGGCTGCTTCCGGATTTGCCCGTCATGTCGCCGCGCGCGATCAGATCGCTCAGCAGATGATTTGCGGTCTCGTCGAAACTGTGCGCGGATGGTGCAAGCAGGCCGCCTTCGAAGACGCCGAGCACCACGCAGGCGCTGCGCTGATTTTCCGGGCTGCTTTGTTTTATGCTAAATTCCATGAGTTGCTCCCATACAGTTTGAATTCCAATGGTTGATTATCCGCAAACCGGCAGTATAAAGTCAAAGTGGTTACGCCACGGACATTTTCATCGTGCGCTGGTGAGCGAATTTGCAGGGAACGGTTTCCTGGTCTTTGCAACCCTGCTTGGCATCGTGGTGATCAGCCAACTGATCCGTTTTCTGGGCGATGCGGTCAGCGGCAAGCTTGCGGTGGATGGCGTTCTGGCGCTTCTGGGATTCAGTGCGCTGAACTACCTGCCTGTGTTGCTCTCCATTTCGCTTTTCATCTCCATCCTGCTCACGCTTTCGCGCTGCTATCGGGACAGCGAGATGGTGGTGTGGTTTTCAGCAGGCATAGGGCTTACGCGCTGGATCAGGCCGGTTTTGTGGTATGCGGTGCCCGTGGTGCTGGTGGTGGCCCTCCTGAGCCTCGTGCTTTCGCCCTGGGCCTTGCGCAAGTCCGATGAATACAGAAAAAAGCTGGACAGCCGCGACGAAGTCAGCACAATTACGCCCGGCACCTTTCACGAGTCTCCGCAGATGGACAGGGTCTATTTCGTAGAGAGCGCAGACGTGAAGACCGGGCTCATCGGGCGCGTGTTTGTGCGCTCCATACAGAACGGGGAGCTAGGCAGCATGGTCGCAAGCCGCGGCATGCAGGAAACGATGCCCAACGGGGACCGCTTCCTGGTGCTGCTGGACGGCACGCGTTACGAAGGGACGCCTGGGCAGCGCGACTATCGCATCGTGGATTTCAAGCGCTATGCGATGCGCATCGACAGCGTGGCTGCCAAGCAGGGGTTGCCCGATGTGCGCACGCTGCCAACGCCTGTGCTCTGGCGCCATCCCACGACGTGGAATCTGTCGGAGCTCGAGTGGCGTCTCGGTCTGCCCATCAGCGCGGCCGTGCTCTCCCTGATGGCGATCACGTTAAGCTATGTCAATCCGCGCGCAGGCCGTTCCTTCAATCTGGTTTTTGCACTCGTGCTCTACATGATTTACAACAACATGATCAGCGTCACCAACGCGTGGGTCGGTCAGGGTAAGATGTCACCAGGCATCGGACTCTGGGGGCTGCATGCGCTGATGCTCCTGATCACGGCGCTGCTTTTCTACAAGCGCGTGACGCTGTTATCCTGGCGTAAGGTGCTAGGCCGATGAACCTGCTTACACGCTATCTTGCCCGCGAGATATACGCCAGCGTGCTGCTGGTGTTCGCATCGCTGCTGATGCTGTTTTCGTTCCTCGACTTCATCCACGAGCTGAGCGTGATGGGCTACGGAAAATACAGCCTCGGCTATGTGCTGGCATTCGTCGTGCTGACGATACCCGGTCACATATACGAGCTCTTTCCGGTCGCCGTCCTGGTTGGCACGATACTGGCGCTGGTGCAGATGGCATCGCGATCGGAAATCACGATCTACCGTGCATCCGGCGCATCAACCATGCAAATGCTTGCTTCACTATCCAAAATCGCACTGCCGATGATTGTCATCAGCTTTCTGTGCGGAGAATTTTTGGCGCCGCCCTCGGAACGCATGGCACAGAAGCTGAGATTGCAGGCGATGAACAGCAAGGTTTCGCTGCAGGCGTTCCGCTCCGGCGTATGGGTCAAGGACGGAAAGAGCTTCGTGAACGTCAAAAACGTGATGCCCGATACGAGTCTTTCGGATATCGTGATATACGATTTCGACGAGACCTTCCATCTGAAGGATATCGTGAGTGCGAAGGGCGCAGCTTACCTTGAACCTGGCCAGTGGAAGCTCACCGATGTGCTGGAAACGCGCTTCGACAAGTCGGGCATCACGACGGATTCGATGAAGAGCCAGGGCTGGCAGTCCGCGCTGACCCCGGGCATCATGAGCGTGATGCTGGTCGTGCCGGAGCAGATGTCTGCCTATGACCTCTATCAGTATGCAGAACATCTGAGAGAGAACAGGCAGCAGAGCGCGCGCTACGAGATCGCGATGTGGAACAAGCTGGTCTATCCTTTTGCGCTTCTGGTGATGATGGTGCTGGCGCTGCCTTTCGCATCCTACCAGCGGCGTTCCGGCGGGGTGAGCGTAATGGTTTTCATGGGCATCGTGCTGGGTCTGGTTTTCCACTTCACGGGGCGCCTCGTCGCAAGCCTGGGCGCCTTGAACAACTGGCAGCCTTTCTTGAGCGCGACCGCGATGACCATCGTCTTTCTGATGGTGGGTGTGGCGATGATCTGGTGGGTCGAGAGGCGCTAGCCGCTGTTTCTCAATCCGGTCGCGATGCCGTTGATGGTCAGGTGTATCGCGCGCTTCACCAGTTCATCGTTGCTGCCGGCGCGATGGTGTTCCAGAAGCGTCACCTGCAGGTGATTCAAGGGATCGATGTAGGGCGTCCTGGTCTGCAGGCTGCGCGAGAAGGTCGGGTTGTCGGCAAGCAGCGTGGTGTTGCCGGTGACCTTGAACAGCATCTCTATCGTGTCTTCCCATTCGCGCTCTATCGCGCCGAAAATGCGTTCGCGCAGCTCCTCTTCTCTGACGAGCCCCGCGTAGCGCGATGCGATGCCCATGTCCGTCTTGGAAAGCACCATGTCCATGTTCGATATCAGTCCGCGGAAGAATGCCCAGTTCCTGTACATCGCCTGCAGCTGTTCGAGGCCAGTCTTGCCTTCCCTCTCGACGAACTGTCTGACTGCGCTGCCGAATCCGAACCAGCCGGGCAGCAGTGTGCGGTTCAGACCCCAGCTGAAAACCCAGGGAATGGCGCGCAGATCCTCGATGCGGTTCGATGCCTTGCGCGAGGAGGGGCGACTTCCTATGTTGAGCTCGGCGATTTCGCGTATCGGTGTTGAGGAGAAGAAGTATTCCGTGAAGCCCGGTGTCTCATAGACCAGCTTGCGGTAGGCCGCGTAAGCATCCAGGCTCAAGGCTTCCATGATGCGGTGAAATTCCGGCATCGTGCTGTCGTCGCCGTGGTGATGCAGCAGTGTGGCCTCCATGGTGGCTGCGATCAGCGTTTCGAGGTTGCGCTGCCCGATCTCGGGGTTGGAGTATTTGCTCGAAATCACTTCGCCCTGCTCGGTGATGCGTATCTGCCCGTTCACGCTTCCCGGCGGCTGTGCCAGGATGGCCTCGTAGCTTGGCCCGCCGCCCCTGCCTACCGTGCCGCCGCGTCCGTGGAAGAGCCTCAACTCTATGCCGTATTTTGAGAAAACCTTGACGAGCTCGAGTTCGGCCTTGTAGAGCTCCCAGTTGGCCGTGACATATCCTCCGTCCTTGTTGCTGTCCGAATAGCCCAGCATGACTTCCTGCGTGTTGCCGCGGCAGGACAAAAGCTTGCGGTAGTAGGGTATCGCAAAGAGCTCGTCCATGATCGCGCCGCAGCCGCGCAGATCCTCTATGGTCTCGAACAGCGGGATGATGTTGACGTGGAGCATGTCTCCTTCCAACAGGTTGACCTGCTGCAGCATCAGCGCGATTTCGAGCATGTCGCTCACTGCGTCTGTCTTGGAGATGATGTGGTTGGGTAGCGCATTCCGGCCGAAACGCCCGTGTATTTCGGCTGCCGCCCGCATGATGCTGAGCTCGCTTTGCGCGACGTCAGAATAACTGTCGAGCGCGATCATGAGCGGCTTGCCGGCCTTCAGCGTTGCAAGCAGCATCTTGCGCTTTTCAACCTCCGAAAGATCCGCGTAACCCTCTGCAATGCCCGCATGAGAGAGGAGTTCGCTGACCGTCTGCTCGTGTATAGCGCTGTGCTGGCGCATGTCCAGAGGCGCGAGATGGAAGCCGAAGACTTCGGCTGCACGGCGAAGATTCGCCAGGCGTCCGCGCGCGAGATAAACCGCATCGTGCTTGAGCAGTGATTCGATCAGCACGTCCAGGTCATCGATGAACGCTTGGGGATTGGCGTAAGGCTCTGCTTGCTTGTCGACGGGGGGAAGGTGCGATATCTCGTGTCCCAGCTGCCTTGCAGTTGCAGAAAGGCGCGAATAGATCAGTATCAGCGCCCGGCGGTAGGGTTCGTCGGTACGGCTCACGGCCTTGTCGGGAGACGCGTCGGAAAGCGCGCGCAGTTCTTCGCTGACATCGACCAGCCTGTCCGTCAGCGAAAGCCTGGTGCCCAGGGTGTGCGTCTCGTTCAGGTAATGCGCGAATGCGAGCTCCGAGTGCTGCTGCACCGCATAGCGCATCATGTCGTGTGTTACAAAGGGATTGCCGTCGCGGTCGCCGCCTATCCAGCTGCCCACGCGCAGCAAGGGAGGGACTTCCATGCCCTTGCCGAACCTCTGTTCGAGCTGGCTCTCAAGGTTCGCGTAGATCTTGGGAATCTCGTTCAAGAAGGTGTAGCGGTAGAATTCCAGGCCGTTCTTGATCTCGTCCCGAACGGTGAGCTTGGCGGTGCGCAACATGCGGGTCTGCCACAGGATCAGCACGAAGCGGCGCAGCGCATTCTCGTTCTCCGCAAGTTCGTCGGGCGTCATGTCGATGCGATCGCGGTTGGACAGGAGGCTTGAGAGGATGAGATGACAATCGAGCGTGCTCTTGCGCTGCACTTCGGTAGGGTGCGCAGTCAGCACGGGAGAGATCAGCGCATTGTCCAGGAAGGACTGCAATTTTTCGCGGCTGATGGGCTTCTCTTCGATGCGGTCCAGTGCGCGCAGCAGGCTGCCGTCCTTGGGCGGGCTACCGGCCTTCAGGTGGGCACGGTGGCGGCGGTTGTGGTGCAGGTCTTCTGCGATGTTCGAGAGTTGCGAGAAATAGCTGAATGCGCGCACCACCGAAAGGGTCTCGGCAGGCGTCAGCGCATCCAGAATCTGCTCCAGTTTTTCGCCGTCGCGCTCGTCCTGGGTCTTGCGAAAAAGCACTGCGGAGCGGCGCACGTTCTCGACCAACTGGTAAGTTTCCTCGCCTTCCTGCTCGCGCAGGGTGTCGCCTAATATCCTGCCCAACAGGCGTACGTCCTCCCTAAATGGCAGGTCTTTGCTGGAAATGTCGGCAGGGGCAGAAAATAAATTCATTGCAGTCTAGTACGCAAATAAGCGCGACAGCCTCCGTGATAGAATGCGCCGCGTAATTAATCACAAGGAAATCCCGATGAGTCCCTCAGCCTCACCCAATCCGTTGCCCCGTCTGGTCATTGCCTCGCGCGAAAGCGCGCTTGCCATGTGGCAGGCGGAACACATCAGGGACAGATTGCGTGCATTATATCCGCAAACCGAGGTCAGCATCCTGGGAATGACGACACAGGGAGATCAGATACTGGATGTCAGTCTGTCGAAGATAGGCGGCAAGGGGTTGTTCGTCAAGGAGCTGGAGACGGCGCTTGAAGACGGGCGTGCTGATCTCGCCGTGCATTCTCTGAAGGATGTACCCATGGTCCTGCCCGAGGGGTTTGCGCTTGCAGCGATTGGCGAACGCGAAGACCCCCACGATGCCTTTGTCTCCAACCAGCACGACAGCCTTGCTTCCCTGCCCTCCGGCAGCGTCGTAGGAACTTCCAGCCTGCGCCGGGAAAGCCAGCTGCGCGCGCGTTTCCCGCACCTCCAGATCGAACCTTTGCGGGGCAATGTGCAGACGCGTTTGCGCAAGCTCGACGAGGGCCAGTATGCGGCCATCATACTGGCGGCTGCAGGATTGAAGCGGCTTGGTCTGGAATCGCGCATACGCGCGATCATTTCGAGCGAAGACAGCCTGCCCGCGGTGGGGCAGGGTGCGCTGGGCATCGAATGCAGGTCTGACCGACTGGACGTGATCGGGATGCTGAAACCGCTGCATCATGCAGACACGGCGGCCTGCGTGCTCGCCGAGCGCGCGATGAGCCGGAGACTCAATGGAAGCTGTCAGGTGCCGCTGGGCGGATATGCGGAAGTGAGCCAGGGAGAGCTCAGCATGCGCGGTTTCGTCGCAAGCACTGACGGAAAAACCATGTTGCGCGCGGAATCGACAGGCAGCACCGAGGAGCCGGAGGCGTTGGGACGGCGCATCGCAGAAGATCTGCTTGCGCAGGGTGCTGACAAGATACTCGCTTCCCTGAATGGCTGAACTGCGCTTCCTGGGTCAAAAAATACTGGTCACCCGGCCGGTCGATCAGGCGGAGTTCCTGGCGCAGGCGATAAAAGAGGCGGGAGGCGTTCCTCTGCTGTTTCCCATGCTTGAGATTGCACCCGTGGAAGATGAAAATGCGCTCCATCAGCAGATTGCACGCCTTGGCGATTTTGATCTCGTGATCTTCATCAGTCCAAACGCGGTGCAGCACGGCATGGAGGCGATACGCAAAGTGCTGGGCTCCATGCCTGCCCATGTCAGGGTTGCGGCGATAGGCATGAGCAGCGCAAAGGCGCTGCAAGAGCTTGGCGCATTCGAGGTGATCGTGCCATCCGGGAGGCAGGACAGCGAGGGATTGCTCGACGAGCTGAAAGAGGCTGAAGGGTTGCGCGTGATGATATTGCGCGGCGACGGAGGGCGCGAGCTATTGGGCGATACTCTCAGGGCGCGCGGTGCGCATGTCGAATATGCGACCTGTTACAGGCGCAGCAAGCCATCGCTTGCCGGACTCGTAAACCTTGATCCTGATGCACTGACCGTGACCAGCAGCGAGGCGCTGTTGCATATGTGGCAGAATGCGCCGGTGCGATTCCGCGAAATGCCGCTTTTCGTGCCTCATGAGCGCATAGCGCAACTGGCCCGCCAGCAGGGCTGGACCGAGGTGCATCTGACGGAAGCGGGCGATGCGGGATTGCTGTCCGGCCTTTTGGCTTGGGCAAGGTCGGGCATGAATGCCACCCAGCGGAGTGATTTATGAGCGAAAAGCCGGACGTGCGGCAGAAAGAAAGCAAGGCGGCCGACCTTTTTGCGCGCCTGAGTCTTACCCAGCTGACGCTGATCGTGCTGGTGGTCATTTTCCTGTGGCAATGGTTCGATGCGCACAGGATAATCGCAGAGATGCGCGGCGAGCTCGCCAAGAAGATCGCAGAGATGGACGGCATCGCGCGTGCTAATTCTCTCCTGATCGCCCAGAACCAGGACACGGTGCGCGCAATGTCTGTCAGGGTTTCCACCCTGGAAGCGTATTACGATCAGGCGCAGAATCAGCGCACTGCGCTGGAAACCCTGTACAACAATCTGTCCATCAGCCGCGACGAGACCGCTCTTGCCGATGTTGAGCAACTGCTTTTAATCGCGGGTCAGCAGTTGCAACTGTCCGGCAATGTGAAAGCGGCGCTGATCGCGATGGAAGGTGCGGATGCCAGATTGCAGCGCATGAACAGGCCGGCATTCAACATCCTGCGCAAGGCCATAGAGCTCGATATGGACAGGCTGCGCGCATTGCCCATCGTGGATGTATCCGGGATCAACCAGAAGATCAATGCGATGCTGCTTTCGGTGGACGACCTGCCGCTGGTGGACAGGCACAGGCCTTCAGAGAATGCGACGGAACAGAAAAGCGCACCGGTAGCCAGCCATACTGTATTGCAGAGGTGGACTGATGCGATCTGGCTCGAGATCAGGCAACTGGTGCGCATCGAGAACACCGGTTTGAAGCAGATCGCGCTCCTGCCGCCCAGTCAGGAATTCTTTCTGCGAGAGAATCTGAAGATGCATCTGGTATCGGCGAGGCTTGCGCTGTTGTCTCGCGACGAGGAGAGTTTCAGGCAGGAGCTCAAGACAGCACAAATCTGGCTTTCCCGCTATTTCGACGTCAAGTCGGAAGAGGGTGCGCGCATGCTCATGGAGCTCAAAAAGCTCTCCACCGCGAGCATCAACATCGACATGCCGGATATCAGCGGCAGCCTGCAGGCGGTGCGCAGCTACAGGCTGAGCCACGATCAGTCTGCTCAGCCCAGGAAGGCTGCCCAATGAAACATCTGATCTCCCTTCTGGTGATCTTTGCTCTGGCGGTTGCGCTCTCCACGCTGCTGCAGAATACGGCCTACGTGCTGGTGGTGTATCCGCCCTACCGCATCGAGATGTCGCTGAAGCTTTTCGTGGTCCTGTTCATTCTGATTCTGGTGCTGGGGCACTGGCTGATGCAGCTCCTGTCAGACACCACGAGGCTGCCTGCGCTGGTGAAGAGAATGCGGCTGGAACGCGCACAGAGCAATTCCCGCAAGCTGCTGGATGTGACGCTGAGAGCCTACTTCGAGGGGCGCTACCAGGAAGCCGAGAAGGCTGCCGTGCGGGCGATCAGGCACGGCGAGTCTTCCGTGATCTATCCCATCATCGCGGCGCGCGCAGCGCACGAGCAGGGGGCAGCGGAAAGAAGGGACGGCTACATGGATCAGGCAGGGCAGAAATTCCAGGGGGAGTCCACGATGCGCCTGCTTGCCGACACCCGGTCCAGATTCTTTCACCCGCCAACCTGAGCAAGACGCTCGGCGACCTTTTTCAACGCCTGGAAGCAGTCTCTGTCGATCGCGAGGTCGAGCTGCTCGGACATCATCTCGAGCGCCTTTTCAGTTGGAATCGCCCCTCGGTACGGGCGTTCCGCGGTGATCGCATCGAAGATGTCGGCAACGGTGATGATGCGGGTTTCCATCGCTATCTCGCGGTCTTTGAGGCCAAGCGGGTAACCCGTGCCGTCCGGCCTTTCATGATGCGCGCTGGCAACGCGTGCAAGCTCGTCGAATATGTCTATCCTGCCGAGTATCGAGCCGGTATAGGCAGCATGCTTTTTGACAGCGTCCCACTCTGCGTCATCCAGCCTGCCAGGCTTGTCGAGTATCGTGTTGCTGACGCCCAGCTTGCCCACATCGTGGAGCAGAGCACCGCGTCTCAACCAGCGCCGGCGCGGTTCGGCTAAGCCAAGTTCCTCGGCGATTAGATCGGCATACAGCGCGACTCTCACGCTGTGGCCTTGCGTGTAGGGACTCTTTGCATCGACGATCTGACCGAAGGCGGCAGCGATTTCGTCGAGATAGTCTTCATCGAGAGGCACGGCATAGCGCCCTGGCTCCAGGCCCAATACTGCCTGATGCAGATCGCCGGATTTCAGCATGTGCCAGAACACTGCATCAGCCTTGCTCAGCGCGTTGACCAAATCCGGATCAAACCATGTACCCGAGCGATTATTCGCTTCCCGCAGCGCAGCGTCGGGGCCGCCCACGGTATGAAATACATCCACGACCTGTGAGATGAGGGCGATGCGTGAATAAAGTGGAATGGCTTCGCCTTTCAGTCCGTCTGGACGACCGGTGCCATCCCAGTGTTCGTCGAGCCCGTGTATGCCGTTTGCAACCTGTTCGCCGAAACGCAACTGTCTTGCAATGTCTGCGCCGCGCTGGCAACGTGTCTGGATCAGTTCCTGCGCAAGATCGTCGCTGCGGCCCATCACATGAAGCAGTTTCTTCAAGCGTTCGGCTATGCTCGCGTGCAGGCCGGTATGGCCGATAACGAATCTGAGCGCCTGTTTCAGGCTGCCGTCCACCCATTTGTAGTCGCGCTTGAAGGAAAGATCGTCCGTGAGGTAAAGCTCGCAGATTCGCGCGGCATTGCTGCTGCATCCCAGATCCTTCAGCAGCAGGGTGTAGTAGAGTTCCCACAGCGACTGTTCGGAAAGGCCGATGTTGCGGCCCAGATGCATGCCTATCCAGCAGCAGCGCACGCAGTGACCCTCGGGTTGTCCTTCCGTGATGTCCAGCGCGTGGCTAAGAGAGCCAATCAGCTCTGACAGCCTCAGCTCGCTTGCTGGCATGGCGCCGGTCATTCAGGTGATCACCGTGGGTTCTTTGCGTCCGGTGCGCGCTTCGAGTTGGGTGACCTCTCCCGCGATTGAAATCAGGTCCCCCAGTGCTGTCTGGGCGTCGAGATGATGATGCGCAACTATCGGATCGTAGGCTTCGAGATAGATGCGCAAGGTGGCACCTTCCGTTCCGGTGCCTGACAGGCGAAATACGATGCGTGAACCATCGGTGAAGAGCAG
Source organism: Pseudomonadota bacterium (assembly GCA_021783995.1). Lineage (GTDB taxonomy): Bacteria > Pseudomonadota > Gammaproteobacteria > Burkholderiales > Gallionellaceae > Gallionella. The sequence goes on along the minus strand of JAJXTH010000016.1, from coordinate 7,441 downwards.
CCTCAACCCCTGCCCCGTGCTCGTGCTCCCGTCGACCGGGTCGGTGTAGCTGAAGTCGTCGCAGCGTTCCACCTCGTAGCTGCCGAATGTTTTTCCGGCTAGGTTATCAAATTCCGCCCTGAGGTGCGCGATCACGCCGTTTGCCGCATCGTTGGGTATCGCTTCATAGTCGTGTCGCGAATAGACATTCCGGCCGAAGCGCGCCCAGTGTTCGCGGACGATGTCCTCGACGGACTGCTTCCTGACGGCGATGACGTTGAGCCAGAAAAGCACGGCCCAAAGACCGTCCTTCTCGCGTATGTGATTAGAACCCGTGCCGAAACTCTCTTCGCCGCACAGCGTGACCTTGTCTGCATCCATCAGGTTGCCGAAGAACTTCCATCCCGTGGGTGTCTCGAAACAGGGTATGCCGAGCTCCCTTGCCACACGATCCACTGCAGCACTTGTCGGCATGGAGCGCGCGACACCCTTGAGACCTCTGCGATAGCCCGGAACAAGTTTTGCATTGGCGGTGAGTATCGCAAGGCTGTCCGAGGGCGTGACGAAGAAGCGGCGTCCCAGGATCATGTTTCGGTCGCCGTCTCCGTCCGATGCCGCGCCGAAATCCGGCGCATGTTCGCCGTTGAGGATGCTGACCAGATCGTGCGCATAGGTGAGATTGGGATCGGGATGGCCCTTTCCGAAATCGGGCAGGGGAACGCAGTTCATCAGGCTGCTCTCTGGGGCTTTCAGGCGGTTGACGAAGATTTCACGCGCATAGGGGCCGGTGACTGCATGCATCGCATCGAACCGGATGTCAAAGCCTCCAGCCAGCAGGCTTCGAATCGCATCGAAATCGAAAAGCGATTCCATCAGGTCTGCATAGTCGGAAACGGGTTCTATCACCGACACTCTCATGCCGCAGAGCATGCGATCGCCTGTTGTGTCGAGATCCACATCGGGCGCATCCACGATGCGGTATTGCGTGATCCTGCGGCTCATTTCGAAGATGCTGTCGGTGATCTTCTCGGGTGCAGGGCCGCCGTTTGACGTGTTGTATTTGATGCCGAAGTCGCCTTCAGGGCCACCTGGGTTGTGGCTTGCAGACAGAATGATGCCGCCGAACGCGCCCTGCTTGCGTATCACGCAGGAGGCAGCGGGGGTTGAGAGTATGCCGCTTCGGCCCACGAGGACCCGTCCGAATCCGTTGGCGGCGGCCATTCTCAGGATGATCTGTATTGCTTCAATATTGTAATGCCTGCCGTCCCCGCCCAGCACGAGCGTGGCGCCGTGGGGCGGACTTATGCTGTCGAAGATGGACTGGACGAAATTTTCAAGGTAATGCGGTTGCTGGAAAACCGGCACGCGTTTTCTCAGTCCCGATGTGCCGGGTTTCTGATCGGTGTAGGGGAGGGTGGCTATCGTCAGAACGGCGTTTTCCGGCATTTTGATATCCCTGATTCGGTTGATGTTCGTGGCTCATCTTACACTACGCAATGCTTGCGTTGACAGGCGACTTTCCCTAAAGTTGCCAATTCCTGCAATAATTATGCGAATATCAATCAAGGCGAGAGTGAACAATATGAATCAGGATGATTTGAAACGCGCGGTTGCCGCTGCAGCAATCGAATATGTGCCGGCCGACTGCATCGTGGGAGTCGGTACGGGTTCGACCGCCAATTTCTTCATCGACGAACTGGCGAAGATAAAACACAGGATACGCGGGGCGGTGGCAAGCTCCGAGGCTTCGGCCAAGCGCCTCAAGGGTCATGGCATCGAAGTGCTTTCGTTGAACGATGCGGGCGATCTTCCGGTGTATGTGGACGGGGCAGACGAGATCACTCGTCACATGCACATGGTCAAGGGTGGTGGTGGCGCATTGACGCGTGAAAAGATCGTCGCTGCTGCAAGCAGGAAATTCATCTGCGTTTGCGACGAGAGCAAGCTGGTGGACGTGCTGGGCAAATTCCCATTGCCTGTCGAGGTGATTCCGATGGCGCGCAGTTATGTTGCAAGACAGCTGGTTTCCCTGGGCGGCCAGCCCGCGCTGCGAGAGGGTTTCACCACGGACAACGGCAATCTGATCCTGGATGTGCGCGGCTTGCAGATCATGAACCCGGTCGAGCTCGAATCGACGCTGGACCACATCGCGGGCGTGGTGACCAACGGACTTTTTGCGAGAAGGCCAGCCGATGTGCTGCTTCTTGGCACGGCTTCAGGCGTGAAAACGATGACAGCGTGATTGTCACATGCCCTTAACAATCCTATAATAGGATATACTGTTTCCGGATTGGAGGGAGCCATGATCACCAGCGAACATACATCCAAGCAGTTTGATGCCGAGCTCGAGGCGATACGCGCCCATGTGCTGCAGATGGGTGGCTTGGTGGAAAGCCAGATATACAGCGCGATCAATTCCCTGGTGGAGGGCGATATTGCGCTGATGAACCGCGTGATCGACGAGGACCATCGCGTCAACGCGATGGAAGTCAAGATAGACGAGGCATGCAGCCAGGTGATCGCGCGGCGCCAGCCGACGGCGAGCGATCTGCGCCTCTTGATGATGGTCGTGAAGACCATCACCGATCTCGAGCGCATAGGCGATGAGGCGGAGAAGATCGCGCGCATGGCTAAGATGCTTTCCGAGAAGCACGGCCTTGCCATACCCCGCTACAACGAAATCAAGCATGCCTCCGAGCTTGCGATCGACATGCTCAGGAAATCCCTGGATGCTTTCGCCCGCCTGGATGTCGTGATGGCCGCCGAAACGGTGCGTCAGGACGATCAGGTGGACACTGAATTCCGCGCCATCATGCGCTATCTGATCACTTTCATGATGGAGGATCCGCGCACGATCACGACTGCATTGGAGATACTGTTCGTCGCAAAGGCGATTGAACGCATCGGCGACCATGCTAAGAACATCTCCGAATATGTGATCTACATGGTAAAAGGGCGGGATGTGCGCCACGTCTCTCTCGAAGAAATCGAGCGGGAAATCCGTCAATAATGGAGCAGCAGCCTTTTCTGGCCGCAGTCGATCTGGGATCCAACAGTTTCAGGTTGCAGGTGGCGAAGGTTGAAGGCGAGCAACTCTACATGCTGGACGGGCTGCGCGAACCGGTTCGTCTCGCTGCGGGGCTGACCGAAGACAATCATCTCGACACGGATGCGCAAACACGCGCGCTCTCGGCACTATCCCGCTTTGCAGAGAGATTGCGCGATCTGCCGCCCGAGGCGGTGCGCGCGGTCGGCACCAATTCGTTGCGCGTGGCAAAGAATTCTTCCGGATTCATCGCGGAAGCGGAAAAGGCGCTGGGTTTCCCGATCGAGGTGATCGCAGGACGGGAAGAGGCACGGCTGATATATCTGGGTGTTGCCCATGGCATGCCGAAATCGGACGAGCAGATGCTGGTGATGGACATCGGTGGTGGTTCGACGGAATTCATCATCGGGCGAGGGTACGAGCCCATCAGGCTCGAGAGTCTTTACATGGGATGCGTGAGCTTCAGCAAGCGCTTCTTCCCGGAAGGCAGGATCACCAAGCACAACATGGCACGCGCTGAGCTTGCAGCGCGCAACGAACTGCAGAGCATCGTCGCCGACTACAAGGGACAGTGGAAAAAGGCGATAGGCTCTTCGGGGACTGCCAAGGCGATATGCGAGATACTGGAATTGAACGGCTACAGCGAGGGCGGCATCACGCGCGATGGACTCGACCTGCTGCGCACGCATCTGATCAGGACGGGCGATGTGCAGAAGCTGTCGATGCTGGGCTTGAGACCGGATCGGATGCCCATCCTGGCGGGCGGCTTTGCGATCATGTATGCGGCGTTCGAGGAACTGGAAATCGCGCAGATGCAACTGGGATCAAGCGCGCTGCGCGAAGGCGTGCTGTACGATCTTTGGGGCCGCTTTCACAACAACGACATGCGCGATGTGACGGTGCAGAATTACATGCGCCGCTATCACGTCGATGTGAAACAGGCGGAGAGAGTCAAAAATCTCTCGCATGATCTTGCATGCCAGTTCTTTGGTACGGGCAATCACGAGGCCGCGCTGCAGATCCTGGGCTGGGTTGCCAGCCTGCACAGCATCGGCATTCGTGTCGCGCATAGCGGCTATCACAAACACACGGCATACATCCTGGCTAACGCCGACATGCCGGGCTTTTCGAAGAAGGAGCAGGCGCGTTTGAGCCTGCTCGCGCTCTCGCACCGCGGCAATCTGAAGAAGCTGCTGGGCTTGCTAGTTGCCAGCGAAGACTGCCTTCTGGCGCTGAGCCTGCGCCTTGCCGTCATTTTCTACAGGAATCGCAGCGATGTGCTTCTGCCCAAGATGAAGGCCAGTTTCACGGGAACCAAGTACTTTCTTTCAATCGAATCGGACTGGCTAAACCGGAACCCGCTGACTGAAACGGCCTTGCAGGAAGAAGTAAAACAGTGGAAAGTGTTGGGAGTGGCGATACAGATCATCGGAAAATAACCGCTTTCGGCGCCGGACGGCGGCCTCAGGGCTCTGAAAATGACGCTTTTGGCAAGGGATTGGCTGGGCAGTATACTCGGTGCAGGGCTGCTTCCAACGGATAATGCAGAACTGCGTCTCGAAAAAACCGTGATGATCCTGGTTCCCTTGATCATCGCGCCGCTCGCGCTGATCTGGGGCACGATCTATTTTTCGCTTGGCCACTGGCTTTCAGGCGCCATCCCGATGTTCTATGCGTTGATCTCGGCAGTAAGCCTGTCCAGATTCTTCAAGACCCGTGACATCCGCTTCATCCATCACAGCCAGCTGATTCTGGTCCTTTTGCTGCCTTTCTTCCTGATGTGGTCGCTGGGTGGATTTTCCCAAGGCAGCATGGTGATGATATGGGCGATCTTCTCGCCCATCGCCGCGATGATGTTTTTAGGGAAGCGCGAAGCGTTCAAGTGGTTCCTGATGTATGCCATGCTGATCCTCATCTCGGTACTGATAGACGATGATGTCTCGGCAAGCGTGACGCCGCTGCCCGATCTTGCTAGAAGGATATTCTACCTTCTGAACATGGGATGCGGATCGGCGGGGCTTTATCTTCTGTTGTCCTATTCCATGGGGGAGGAAAGGCGTGCCAAAGAGGCAGACCTGCGCCTGGCTGCCATGTCTTTCGAATTGCAGCAGAGCCTCATGATCCTCGATGGGGAAGGCGTGATCCTGAGTGTCAACGGGGCATTCATGAAAGATACGGGATACGGCCGCGATGATGTGGTGGGCAGGACATGCCGGATATTGCAGTGCGAGCGCCACGATGGGGAGTTCTACAGGGAGATACTCAATAGCATAAAGCATGATGGCGCATGGCAGGGAGAATTGTGGGTTGCGCACAAGGATGGAGAAGTCCGGGAAAAGTGGCTCAGCATTTCTGCGATCAGGGGAGATGAAGGGCGGATCAGCCATTATGCATGCGCGCACATCGATATCACCGAACGCAAGGAGATGGAAAGAAAGAACGAAGTGCTGCTGCTGCGCCAGAAGGTGCTGATGAGCTCGACGATCGAGGGCGTGCACATCATGGACGTGGATGGCAACATTGTGGAGGCCAACGACACCTTCTGCCAGATGCTGGGATATTCGCCCGAAGAGGTGGGTAGAATGAACGTGGCTGACTGGGATGCGCAGTGGTCAAAGGAAGAACTGATGGTGCGCTTCAAGGCGCTGGTGCATGTCAATTCAGCCATCTTCGAGTCACGCCATCGCCGCCGCGACGGAACGCTGTTCGACGTCGAGATCAGCACGACGGGTGCTGAGATCGCGGGGAGGCGTTATCTTTTTGCATCGAGCCACGACATCTCGCAGCGCAAGGAAGCGGAAGAGACCATCAGAAAGCTTGCCTTTCACGATGCACTGACCCATCTGCCCAACCGTCAGTTGCTCCTTGACAGGCTCAGGCATGCGCTGGCTTTCAGCGATCGAAGCGAAAGCAGGGGCGCTCTGCTGTTCATAGACCTCGACAACTTCAAGACGCTCAACGACACGCTGGGGCATGTGATGGGTGATTTGCTGCTGCAGCAGGTTGCAGGGCGTCTGGTCTCATCGGTTCGCGAAGGCGATACGATCGCGCGTCTGGGCGGGGATGAGTTCGTGGTGATGCTGGAGAATCTGAGTGTGCAGGAAATCGTTGCGGCAGAACAGGTGGACGCCATAGGCGGAAAAATACTCGCAGCATTGGGCGAGCCTTACCAGTTGGAGTCGCAGGTGTTTCGCAGTTCGGGCAGCCTGGGCGCGACCCTGTTCTCCGGAGAGACACAGGATGCGGAGGAGCTTCTGAAACAGGCTGACATCGCGATGTATCAGGCGAAAAAAGCGGGGGGCAACGCTCTGCGCTTCTTCGATCATAAGATGCAGGAAGTGATCAACGCGCGCGTCGCGATGGAGGAGCAGTTGCGCGCGGCGCTGGAGAACGGACAGTTCGAACTGTATTACCAGGTACAGGTGGATCGCAAGGGCTTTCCCATCGGGGCGGAGGCGCTGATACGCTGGCACCATCCTGTGCGCGGCATGGTCATCCCGGCGGAATTCATTTCGCTCGCGGAAGAGTCCGGTCTGATATTGCCGATAGGACGTTGGGTGCTCGATGAGGCCTGCGCAAGGCTTGCCGACTGGACGGATGACGAGGCGATGGGGAAACTTGTCATGGCGGTCAACATCAGCGCGAGGCAATTCCGTCAGCCGGACTTTGTCAATGAACTGAAAGCGCTGATCGCGAAGTATGCGCTCGAGCCTTCACGGCTCAAGCTCGAATTGACCGAGAGCATGCTGCTTGAGAACTCGGCGGTTGCCACGATGAATGCGCTGAAGGAAATAGGCGTGCAGCTGTCCCTAGACGATTTCGGCACTGGCTATTCCTCGCTGCAATACCTGAAGAGACTGCCGTTGAATCAGGTCAAGATAGACCAGTCCTTCATTCGCGATATCGCGACTGCGCCCAACGATGCGGCCATCGTGCAGACCATCATTGCGATGACCGATGCTTTGAAGCTGGAAGTGATTGCAGAAGGAGTGGAGACAGAGGCGCAGCGCAAGCTGCTGGATACGCGCAGCTGCCATGCCTATCAGGGATTTCTTTTCGGGGAGCCTTTGCCTGTCGAAAAATTCGAAGCCCTTTTCAATGGGAGAGGCTGATTTGCAGCAATCGCACAGCGTTGGTAAACTCAGCATCGAAGCTGGCCAGGCAGTCGCCGCGCAAGCAATTGCGGGGAGGAAAGTCCGGGCTCCACAGAGCAGAATGCCGGTTAATGGCCGGACACCGCGAGGTGATGAACAGTGCCACAGAAAACATACCGCCGATGGCTGTGCAAGCAGATCAGGCAAGGGCGAACCGGTGCGGTAAGAGCGCACCGCGCGCCCGGCAACGGGCGTGGCAGGGTAAACTCCATTCGGAGCAAGATCAAATAGGCTGACCATGACGTGGCTCGCGTCGTCAGCG
>JAJXTH010000015.1:37351-52499 GCA_021783995.1 Pseudomonadota bacterium | reverse complement strand
GCCTTCTGCGCCTCGACCAGTGCAAGCAAGTCCTCGGCGTATTTCGCCTTGGCGTAGGCGGTGACCAACCTCGTGACCAGATCCTGCCGCTTGGATGAGAACTGCGCGTCGCTGTATTCGGTCTGCGCAATGCCCTGGCGGTAGCGCGCGAGCCCGTCGAGGTTGATGATGGGCTGGCGCAGCAGTATCTCGGCCGTCATGCTGTTGTAATTTTCCTGCGACGTGACCGGCAGGCCGAACGCGCCGGGACCCGTGACCGATGCCCTGTTCTGGCTGTTGGAGTAGCTGGCCGAAAGGTTGGGCAACAGATTGGAAAGCCCCATCACCTTGTATTCCTGCCCGGCTTCCCTGTCGTAGACTGCGGAGCGGTAAGTCGGGTCGTTTTTCAGTGCAGCATCGTAGGCCTCCATCAGGCCCAGCGCGTTAGCTGAAACCGCCTGACACAGCAGCAGCGCGGCTGCGCATGATTGCAAGCCTCTCATGTTCATTCCTCGGTCAGCGAGACTTTCATCCTGTCGAGCAGCGGTCTCATCAGGTAGTTCATCATCGTGCGCTCACCGGTCTTAATGAAGAGCTGCACCGGCATGCCGGGGCGCACCTTCAGGTTCTTCAATAGTTTCATGCCTTCAGGCGTGACGAACGCGGTCATCCTGTAGTAGGGCGAGCCGGTCTTCTCGTCGACCATGCGGTCCGCTGATACCATGTCAATCTCGCCCGGCACATGCGGCGTCCTCTTGTCGTTGAACGCAGTGAAGATGAAGTCCACCTTGAGCCCGGGATGCACCTTGTCTATCAGGTTGACCGGTATCCTGGCCTCGACCACCAGCTTGTCGCCGCTCGGTATTACGTCCATCATCTTGAATCCCGGCCCTATCACGCCGCCTGCCGTGAATACACTGAGGCCCTCCACTGTGCCGTCAACGGGTGACTTGACCACCGCGTTCGCCAGATCGTAGTCCAGACCTTCGAGGCGCATCTTCAGCGCGTCGGCCTCCTTCTGCACCTCCGCGAGCTGCGTGCGCACCTCGCTCTCGTAGCCCTGCTTGCGTTCTATGTAGGTGCGCTCGAGGTCCAGCAGCTTGTTGCGCGCGACATAGCCGTCCTTCGCAAGATCCCGCATGCCGTCGAGCTGCTCCGAAAGTATCGCGAGTTCCTCGTGTATCGCCTTGGTGCGCGACTCGAAGAGCTGGGTCTGCGTCTTCATGTCGCTTGCCACGCGCGGATTGTTTTTCTGCCTCAAAAGCTCAGCGGGAAACTCTATGCTGCTTCTCCCGTCACGTTCGGCAATCAGGCGCGCCTCGGTCGCAAGGTCTGCGTTGTACTGCACGCGCGAGACTTCGTCCTGCGCCTTTGCCTGCACGTCGTTCATCCTGACCAGCGGCTGTCCCGCTTTGACCGCATCGCCGTCCTTGACCAGGATCTCGCTGACCACGCCTCCCGTGGGATGCTGGACCGCCTTGCGGTTGGTCGAGACGATGACGGTTCCGCTCACAGGCACGCCCTGATCCAGCGGCGCGATCGATGCCCAGAGCAGGAAGCCGCCCACGCCAAGGATCACGATCAGCCAGCCCAGCCTCGCATGAGACTTCGCATCCGTGTTGACTTCCATCGGGATGACCTCGCGGTAGGCCACATCCTCGACATTCTTCGCAAACAATTTCTTCATTTTACGTTCCTGTTGCGCTGTTCTGCAGCGCATCGGGCTTCTGCTGCGCCAGCTTGCCCAGTCGCGCGAGCTCTCCCAGAACCTGATCCCTGGGCCCGAACAACTGGGCTACGCCGTCCTTCAGCATCAGCAGCTTGTTGGTGGTGGCGAGCGCGCTGGTGCGGTGCGTGATCAGCACGATGGTCTTGCCCTTGGCGCGCATCTCGTTGATACCGGCGACCAGTGCCTGCTCTCCCTGGTCGTCGAGGTTGGAGTTGGGCTCGTCCAGCACGAGCAGCGCCGGATCCCCGTACATCGCGCGCGCCAGCGCGATACGCTGCCTTTGCCCGCCCGAAAGCCCGGCGCCTCCGTCTCCCAGCAGCGTGTCATAACCCTGAGGGAAATGCAGTATCATGTCATGCACACCGGCGAGCTTGGCCGCCGCGATGACCTTCTCCGAGTCTATCAGGCCGAAGCGCGCGATGTTCTCGCTGACCGAGCCCGCGAAGAGTTCGATGTCCTGGGGAAGATAGCCCAAATTGGGCCCCAGCTCGTCCTTGTTCCACTGGTAGATATCTGCGCCATCGAGCCTCACCTTGCCCATCGCCGAGGGCCAGACGCCCACCAGCAGACGCGCGAGCGTGGACTTTCCCGAGCCGCTTGGGCCGATCACGCCCAGCACGTCTCCAGGCTCGATGGCAAAGGTGAGCCCCTTCAGCACGACGACCTGCGAGCCTGGCGGCGCCGCGGTGACACCCTCCACGGAAAGCCTGCCAGCGGGCTTCTCCAGCGACATTCCCGCCTCGCGTGGCGCGTTTTGTGTAAGCAGTGAATTCAGCCTGTCGTAGGCGCTGCGCGTGCCGCTCCAGCTCTTCCATATCCCTATCACCTGCTCGACCGGGCTAAGCGCGCGTCCCATCAGAATTGAGCCCACGATCATCATGCCGGGCGTGATCTCGTTGTTCAGCACCAGAAGCGCGCCGTAGCCCAGGATCAGCGACTGCAGCGAGATGCGAACGAACTTGGTCAGCGCGCCCACGATGCCCGCCTTCTCGCTCGCCTCAGCCTGCAGCTGCAAAAAGCGGCCGTGCAGCGAGAACCAGCGCGACATCAGGTTGGGCAGCATGCCCATCGCCTCTATCACCTCCGCGTTGCGCAAGTTGTTGGTCGCAAGGTTGTTCGAGATGATGGACATCGCGGTTGCGTCCGCGAGCGGTTTCTTCGACACCCTCTCGTTGGCGTAGGCCAGCACGATCAGGATCACCGTGCCTATCAGCGAGAACACGCCCAGCGACGTGTTGAACATGAAGATCACCGCGAGGTAGATCGGAAACCAGGGCACGTCGAAGAAGGCGAAGATGCCGCTCCCAGTCAAAAACTGGCGTATCACCGTCAGGTCCTGCAGCGACTGGCCCGCGTTGCCGCCCGCCTTCTTCAGGTTCTGTTCGAAGGCCGCGGTGTAGACCCGCTTGTTGAGCCTCATGTCGAGCTTCGCGCCCACCCTGACCAGAACGAAGCTGCGCACGAGTTCCAGCACGCTCATGCAGAGGTAGGCTATGAGCATCATCAGGGTCAGCATGGCGAGCGTGGTTTCGTTGCTGCTCCCGAGCACCCTGTCGTAGACCTGAAGCATGTAAAGCGAGGGAACCAGCATCAGCAGGTTGATGATCGCACTGAAGACCCCGACGGTCCAGAATGCGCCCCTGAACTCGCGCAACACCGCCATGATCTCGTTTTTCGGGATATTCTTGACTTTGGATATTATCATTTGGAAATCGGAGCACCTGCCTTCAACGGCAGCGCCCTCGCATTCGTTTTTTAAAATGTGATTTACATCACATTTTTTAATCATACATCAGGCCTGCACGGACTGCAAAATTTTTTGTCTACAAAAATGCAATGACGTAGTCAAGACAGAGCGGTTTGGCGCTATAATCCATGCCCTAATCAGGCGCATCAGACAGAAATCCCGGCTCGTTCCGGGATTTCCATTTTGCGCAGACTCATTCAATCACGTGATGACACATGTCCAGACTCGCGCTGATCATCGTCAACTGGAATTCCTGGGACATGCTCTCAAGATGCCTTGAGAAGCTGGAGGTCCAGACCTTGCGCGACTTCAGCGTGCTGGTAATGGACAACGCGAGCAGCTCGCCTGCCCCCGAAGGGCTGTTCGCACGCCATCCGTACGCGCGGCTGGTGAAGAATGCGTCCAATCTTGGATTCGCCGCTGCCAACAACCGGGCGATCACGCTTGCTCCAGATGCAGATTGGATCGCCCTTTTGAATCCGGACGCTTTTCCAGAGCCAGACTGGCTCGAGAACCTGCTCAAGGCAGCCCATGAAAACCCGGACCATGCAATGTTTGCGAGCCGCCAGATGATGGAAAGCGAAGCTCAGCTTCTGGACGGCGACGGCGATGCATATCACATCAGCGGCATGGTCTGGCGCATAGGCCACGGTCAAGGCGCAACAAACGATGAGCCACGCGAAGTGTTTTCACCCTGCGCAGCCGCCGCGCTGTACCGCAGGGATGCGCTCGTCGAAGCCGGCGGATTCGACGAGGATTTCTTCTGCTATGTCGAGGACGTGGACCTGGGTTTCCGCTTGCGCCTTGCGGGCCACCGCTGCCTGCTCGTGCCCGATGCCGTGGTGTACCATATCGGTTCTGCGACGACCGGCGGACAGCGCAGCGATTTTTCCGTCTATCACGGGCATCGCAACATGGTCTGGTGCTATGTTAAGAACATGCCCGGCATCCTGTTCTGGGCATGCATGCCGCTGCACCTCGCCGCGAATGCTGCCACGGTGGTCATATATGCGTTGCGCGGCCAGGGGAGAGTCATCCTGAAGGCAAAGTTCGACGCGCTTTCAGGAATGCCCGGCATGTGGCTGAAGCGCCGTTCGATACAGAAAAGCCGCAAGGCCAGCGCGGCAGAGATATGGCGCGCGCTGGACAAGAGCCCGATACCATCCGGCAGAAGGACATGAGCGCAAGCATCTCGACCATCATCGTCAACTACAACGCGGGCGACCTGCTCCTCGGCTGCGTCAATTCGCTGATGAATTGCCCGCTCGACATCGAGATCATCGTGGTCGACAACGCATCCAATGACGGCAGCCTGGAAGCCATTGTTGGACTGCCAATCAAGATCATCAGGAACGAAAAAAACCTGGGTTTCGCCGCGGCGTGCAATGCGGGCCTGAACGCAGCCTCGGCGCCCTATCTGCTATTCCTGAACCCTGACACCCATTTCGAGCCGGGCGCGCTGACCATTCTGCTTGAGGCGCTGCGCGAGAACGGCAGGGCCGGGATGGCGGGCGGCCTGCTCGTGAATCCAGACGGTTCGGAGCAGGCAGGAGGGCGACGCGCCGTGCCCACGCCCTGGCGCTCCTTCGTGCGCGCATTCGGCCTGGTGCGCTTCTCGAACCGCTGGCCCAGGCTGTTCTTCGACTTCCATCTGCACAGGCAGCCGCTGCCCGAAGGCAACGTCGAGGTGGAGGCGATCTCCGGCGCGTGCATGCTGGTCAGCCGCGACGCGGTAAGTGATGTGGGAACCTGGGACGAGCGCTATTTCCTGCACTGCGAGGACCTGGACTGGTGCATGCGCTTCAGGCAGAAGGGATGGAAGATCGTGTTCGTCCCGAAGGCAAAGATCCATCACGCGCAAGGCGCATGCAGCCGCAAGAAGCGGATGTTCGTCGAGTGGCACAAGCATCGCGGAATGATGATCTTCTACAAGAAGTTCTTCCGCCATCAGTATCCGGCTGGACTGATGGCCCTGGTCGCGGCAGGAGTCTGGATGCGATTCTGCATGTTGGCCGTCTACCACACGGCAAACCGCATGAAGCGCAGGCATTGATGCGCGTCGGCATACTGGGCGCTACCAGCCTCGTGGGCTCATGCCTCCTGCCGATGCTGGAAGAGGCGGGCTGGCAGGTCACCGCCTTCTCGCGCGGCAGGGTCGCTTCTTCCGGCAGCATCGAATGGCTGCAGCTCGACGGCTCGAACGAAAAAGTCCGCGAGCTACCCTACTGGATCAGTCTCGCGCCGATCTGGACGGTTCCCGGGCACTTCGGCATGCTCGAGAAAAGCGGAATCAGGCGCCTGGTCGTACTCTCCTCGACCAGCCGGTACACCAAGTCCGATTCGGCAGACCCGAAGGAGCGCGAAACGGCGAAAAAACTTGCCGAAGCCGAGGAACGCGTAGCAAGCTGGGCGGAAAGCCTGGGCGTGGAATGGGTGATACTGCGCCCGACGCTGATATACGGCCTGGGGCTGGACCGCAACATCACGAGGATCGCGAACTTCATCCGGCGCTTCCGCTTCTTCCCCCTGCTAGGCAGAGCTTCGGGGCTGCGCCAACCCGTCCATGCAAGGGACGTAGCCTCTGCCTGCATCGCCGCCTTGCACGCCAGCGCATGCAACCGCGCCTATGACATCTCTGGCGGCGAGAAGCTTGCCTACCGGGAAATGGTCGCCAGAATCTTCGAGGCACAAGGCATCAAGCCGCGCTTTGTCCGTGTTCCGCTTTCAGCATTCAAAATGGCCTCGCTAATGAACAGCGCCTTTTCCCCTTCGATGGCCGAGCGCATGAACCGCGATCTGGTCTTCGACCATGCGGATGCCGAACGTGACCTGGATTTCAGGCCCAGGTATTTCGCGCTGTCGCCCGATGACCTGAGATGACCATGCTCATGAAACATGTCTTGCAATTAACAATAGATTGCGGATAATTCAATTGTTGATGCCATGAAAATTGGAGGAAGGTATGGCGATAGAAACGATCGATCACGCCACGCTGACCAGACTGGCCGAAGCCGGCGTTGTGAGCAGCGCGCATGTAGTCGGGCAAGAAGGCGGATGGGGAGTGCTGGTGAAATACGGCATGACTGAGCGCGCACTGGCAGCACAGCGCAGCCATCACATGCGCAACTTCCGAAAGCTGGATACGCTGGTCAATTATCTGAAAAGCATAGGCATTCCTCGCTTCGAGGTGGATGCAGCCAACTACGATCCGCAAAATGCGACAACGACGCGCAGCAGACCCGATCGTTCAGTCGCAATGAAAAACGCCCATGAGGCTGCCGCATATGCGAAGTGGCTCAAAGCCGAAATCCAGGAAGCCATTGACGATCAAACCCCGACTATTCCGCATGAAGAAGCCATGTCCCAGATTCGCGCCTCACTCAAACAGGCTTGAGGAACAGGCGTGCCCGCTATTCAGTGGAAGAGACAGGCAATCGGTGACCTGATCAGAATCGCACGGCACATCGCAAAGGACAGCCCTTCTGATGCGGAAAAGCTGGTGGATCTGATCGAGGAAAGAGTGACACCGCTCGCAACACATCCGGAAATGGGGCGCATCGGCCGCAAGCGAGGAACCCGCGAACTGGTCGCACATGAAAGCTATATAGTGATATACCGCGCGCTGGGCGACAGGCTTGAGATTCTACGGGTGAAGCATGCATCTCAGCAATGGCCGCCTCGGGCCGGATGACCTACCCGGCTTCACATGCCCCTTGTTCCGTTGAATGCCGCAATGTAGACTAAGTCTATTGAACTTAACCCGATCAGGACTATCATGCAAACCTACAACATACACGACGCCAAGACGCAGCTTTCCAGACTGGTCGAGATGGCGGCCAGGGGCGAATCGTTCGTGATCGCAAAGGCAGGCAAGCCGATGGTGAAGGTGATTGCGCTTGACGCGCCTGAAGCATCGCAGATGAGGAGATTCGGATTCATGGCCGGCCAGATCAAGGTTCCGGACGACTTCAACACCATGGGTGCGGACAAAATTCAGGAGCTGTTCGAGGAAGGCAAGTGAAGCTCCTGCTGGACACCCATCTTCTGATCTGGGCAGCGGACGGCATCGAGCGCGTGCCGGAGAAGGTCCGTGCGCTGATGGCTGACCAGAAAAACGAGTTGCTTTTCAGCGTGGCGAGCATATGGGAAGTCGCCATCAAGAGCGGTCTGAACTGGCCCGATTTTCAGGTCGATGCGCGCATGCTGCGTCGCGGCTTGATCGACAACGGATACTGCGAACTGCCGATCCTCGGCGAGCACATGGTCGCAATCGACTCCTTGCCCCCGATACACAAGGACCCGTTCGACAGAATTCTGATCGCGCAAGCAACGATCGAAGGAATTACATTGTTGACCGATGACCCAACCGTGGCAAAGTATCAAGGTCCGGTAAGGCTCGCTTAACTTCACAAGTCACGGGTATTCGAGCGCGCGCCGGTTCGCGATGCTCCTGAGCCTGTCGTAGTTTCCTCCCTTCATCGCGACGAGTAGAAGCTCGGCGGTGGCGAGCGCATCGCTCAGGGCGTCGTGACGCTGCTCCACTTCCATCGCGAAATGCGCCACCCAGTCGTCCAGCGCTCGAAGGTTGGATTCAGGAAAGAGCGAGGGCAACGCATGGGCCAGGTCCAGCCAGCGATGCCTGAAGGAAAGCCCCAGGTATTCCTTCATCGCGCGCCTGATCATGGTCTCATCGAACGCGACGTGGAATGCGGCCAGCGGCGAGTTGCCCAGATATTCGAGAAAATCGAGCAGCGCGTCCGCAGGCGGCTGCCCTCTGCGCTGCGCATCCCCGGTGATGCCGTGAACCAGGATGTTGTCATGGCTGCTTGCGTCCTTCTGCCTGATCACGACCGAAAAATTCTCGCCCAGCGCGATGCGCCCTCCCTTTACCGCGACCGCGCCTATCGAGATCAGCCTGTCGTGACCAAGATCGAGCCCCGTGGTCTCGACGTCCAGCACCACGATGCGCGTATCGTCGCCGGCCTCTTTCAGCGAACGCCAGGCCTTTAGCCTCCGCTTCTGCGCATTGCTCAGGCGCACGCCCCGCATCATCCGCAGCAGACTCACAGCTGATATACCTGTGCAAGCCTGGCCTGCACCTTGCGCGCCTGGCGGAAGGCCTC
This sequence comes from Pseudomonadota bacterium, assembly GCA_021783995.1. Classification (GTDB taxonomy): domain Bacteria; phylum Pseudomonadota; class Gammaproteobacteria; order Burkholderiales; family Gallionellaceae; genus Gallionella. The sequence continues at coordinate 43,921 of JAJXTH010000015.1, read as the reverse complement.
CTTCAGGATGCGCCGGTCCAGATCGTTGAGCGTTCCCGGGTCGATCAGGTTGTCAGCATTTCCTTCATGGTGATGGCGCAGCCTCAACAGCTGCATGTAATGGAAGGCGTCCACCCATGCCTCCACTTCGGAAGCCGGAACATTCAGCGCACCCGCGCTGCCCCGCAGGCGGGCGACGGTATTTGTGCCCGCAATCCGGTTCGCCAGCGCGAAGATGCGCGCAGCATCGACGAAGGGCGTGATGCCGTTCACTTTCAGATCGAGCCTCTCCGCAGTGAAGTCGCGCAACAAACCCAAAGGCGGCCTGTTCAAGAGCGCATTCTCCGCCATCTGGTGCAGAAAGCGCGGCTGGTCGGCGGCGACCCTGGAAAGCCATCCCTTGAGATCTTCGGCGAGCCTGAAGTCGCCGCAGACCGGCCTGAAGTCGAAGAAGATGCTTGCCTGCAGCAGCGCCTGTTTCGAGCCCGTCGTGATCCAGTTCAGGAACACGCCGCGCCATTCCTCCATGGACAAGCACCATGCGGGGTTGGATGCCATCACAAGGCCTTTGCACAACGGATATCCGCACTGCGCAAGCAGTTCGTTGATCCGCCTGGCAACCGGCAGCATTCCTTTTCGCATATCGTCCGCGGTCATGCCTGAAGGCACCGAGAAGATCAGCGCGTTGTCCTGGTCGGTGCTCAAGGTCTGTTCCATCCGCCCTTCCGAGCCCAGCGCGATCCAGCACGCGTTGTCCATGTTTGATGACTGCCATTCGAACTCGACCGCTTTTGACGTCAGCTGGTCGTTGAAGATCGAGATGAACTGCGTCAACTGCTCGGCCGCCATCCCCTGCGCCATCATGCCGTGCGCGAAGCGCCCGATGTCGGATGCGGCCTGCTTCAGTTCGGCTGCGTCTTTCGCATGGCGTATGGATTCGCCTATCTCGCGCGGCCCCATCCTCTGAAGCGCGAAGAGATCCTTCTCCGAGACTATGCCCTTGAGCCTGCCTTCTTCCACCACCAGAACATGGCGGCAGCCCTGTTTCGCCATCGCGAGCGCCGCATCGAAAGCCAACGCATGCGGCGGCAGCGTCACCAGATTTTTGCTCATGAAGCCGATCACGGGCAGACTGACATCGGCCTCTGGCAGCGCGATGCGCTCCAATACGTCGGGCAGCGTCAGTATGCCGAGCGGATGATCTTCGGGATCGACCGCGATCATCGCGCCCACGCGCGCTTCGTGCATCAGGGTCAGCGCTTCCCGCACGGAAGCCTCCGGAGAACAGGTGACAGGCTTGCCCTTCGCCAGAGAGGAAAGGCTGCTCGAGAAGAAATCGCCCGAGGACTGCGCATGCTGTGCCTGCATCATCTGTCTCGACTGCTCCAGCAGATTCGCGATGCGGCGGGTGCAGAAGTCCCTGAAAGGCTCGCTCATCGCGAGCAGCCTGTGGAAATCCGTGGCTTCAAGCTCGAAGCAGAAGGTATCTTTGCGCGCGCGGTAGAGGCCCGTCACCGGACGGCTTGCGAGCAGCGCGCCCAGCGGGAAGCACTCGCCCTCGTTGAGTTCTATCCACGGGACATCCGAAATCTCGCCAGCAACCATGCCCTGCTTGATCACGAAGAAACGCCCGACCTCCCCGTGTTCGGGCGAGAGCACCACTTCATTCTCCGCATAATAGGCGATCGACATGCGTTCCGTCATCCATGAGAGATGCGCTTGTTCCATCCTGTCGAAGGGCGCATGCGCAGAAAAGAAATTGGGCTGTCTCATTTTGAGTTGATTTCCGTCCATATGCGCGACTTTACGCGTCTCACCTTGTCAGGGCCACGCTCTTGACTTGGGCGTAGACGGTCATGCCGTGTTTCAGGCCGAGCAGATCGCGCGAGCGGCGCGTGATGCGCGAAAGCAGCATCTGTCCGACGTCAAGGCATACGTTCACCTTGTCCGGCCCCTCGTCGCGGATTTCCATTATGCGCGCCCCGAGTATGTTGGCGATGCTGGTTCCCCTGGGCACTTCCAGCGCGATGCTCACGTCGCGCGCCAGCACCCGCGCGCGCAATTTCGCCCCCTTTTGCTCTTCCACTTTCCCGACCCAGAGACTGCCCCCATGGAAATCCAGCCGGGTGAGCGCATAGACATCGTCGTGCTCCGCCACCACTGCCTCTATCACTGCGCCCGCGTCGTCCAGATGCGCTGTCGGCAGATCGAGCCTCGCCAGCGTCCCGGAAAGTTCGCCGCTCGCGATCACGCGACCCTCTTCCATCAGCACGAGGTGATCCGCCAGCCTTGCCACCTCGTCCAGCGCATGGGTGACGTAGAGCACAGGTATCTCGAGCTCGCGGTGCAGCCTTTCCAGGCAGGGCAAGATCTCCTGGCGACTTCTCATGTCGAGCGCCGAGAGCGGTTCGTCCAATAGCAGCATGCGCGGGCTCGAAAGCAACGCCCGGCCTATCGCGACGCGCTGTCTCTCGCCTCCCGAGAGGCTTGCGACATCCCGCCTTTCGATCAGGCGCGACAGTCCAAGCCACTCGATCACCTTATCCTTCTGCACCTGTCTGTCAATCGCGCGCCTGTAGCCGTATTCCAGATTTTTCTGCACCGACAGATGAGGGAACAGACTTGCTTCCTGGAACACGTAGCCCAGCTCACGGCGGTGCACGGGCGCGAAGCTCTTCCCTTCCTGCCAGCGCATCCCGTTCACGAAGAGAGAACCTTCTGCGCGCTCCAGGCCCGCGATGCAGCGCAGAAGCGTGGTCTTGCCCGAGCCCGAAGGGCCGAACAGCGCGGTCACGCCCTTGCCAGGAACATCGAACGAGGCATCCAGAAGAAATCCATCCCGTTCGAGCCTGAAGCGCGCACTGATCCCGTTCATCGCGCGACCTTCCAGAACTTGCCGCCCAGAAGATAGAGCAGAAGCAGTACGGCGAAGGAGAAAAACACCATGCCGCCCGCAAGCAGATTGGCAGCGCCGTATTCCATCGCCTCCGCGTGGTTGTAGATCGCCACCGAAAGCACCCTGGTCTCTCCCTGTATGTTCCCCCCGAGCATCAGCACAACGCCAAATTCGCCCACGGTGTGCGCAAAGGAAAGTATGATTGCCGTGATGAATCCCGGGCGGGCGAGGGGAAGCGCTACGCTTGCGAAGCGGTCCCAGGCGTTCGCGCGCAGCGTGGCCGCAACTTCCAGCGGGCGCTTCCCTATCGCCTCGAAAGCACCCTGTATCGGCTGCACCGCGAAGGGCAGCGAGAACAGCACAGAACCCGCGACGAGCCCCGGAAAGGTGAATGGCAGCGTGCCCAGGTGCAGCGCTGCGGTCAGCCTCCCCACCCATCCTTCCGGCCCCAACAGCAGCAGCAGATAGAAGCCCAGCACGCTGGGCGGCAAGACCAGGGGGAGTGCAACCAGCGCCGAGACCACATGCTTGTATCGCGTCATTGCCGTCGCAAGCCACCATGCAAGCGGCGTTGCGATCAGCAGAAGCAGGCAGGTGGTGACAGTCGCAAGCTTCAAGGTGAGCCAGATTGCCTCGATATCGTCGGGCGTCATGATCATCCTTCAGGGCATGCCATAGCCATAGCTCCTGATGATCGCGGCTGCCTCGGGCCCCTTCAGGAATGTCAGGAACGCAGCGGCCGCCTTTCTGTCCTTCGCTGAAGCCAGCTCGACCGCGGCCTGCCTGATCGGCCGGTACAGGCTTTCAGGCACCAGCCACCATGAGCCCTTGCTCACGCGGCCGTCCTGCATGATCTGCGAAAGCGCGATGAAGGCAAGTCTGGCGTTGCCGGATGCCGCGAACTGGTATGTCTGGCCTATGCTCTCTCCCGTCACCACCCTGCTTCCCACCTTCTGCATCAGCCCCATGTTCTGCAGGGCCTCCATCGCAGCCCTGCCGTAGGGGGCGAGCTTGGGATCGGCGATCGCTATCCTGCCCGCCGCCTTGAGCGAGTCGCTGCCGTCCGCGTATCCCGGCGTCGAACTCCACAGGACCAGCTTGCCCAGCGCATAGACGAAACTCGAACCTGCCACAGCCAGTCCCTGCTGCTCGAGGAGTTCCGGCGTGTCCTCGTCCGCCGCGAGCAGCACATCGAAAGGCGCGCCCTCCCTGATCTGCGCGTAGAATTTTCCGGTAGCCCCCGTGCTGAGACTCACCCTGTTGCCGGTCTCCTTCTCGAAAAGCGCAGCTATCTGCTTCGCGGGTGCTGCGAAATTAGCCGCAACCGCCGCCTTCACTTCGCCTGCGAACGCTGCATGGCTGAATAGCATCAGCAGAATTATCCTGTATAGCATCTTTCTCTCCTCATGCGTTCACAGCCAGGATGATGTGCGACGCCTTGATCAGCGCAGTCGCTTTCACCCCAACTTCGAGCCCAAGCGACCTGATGCTGTCGTTGGTCAACACCGCGGCCACGCTCTTCCCGCCGTCCAGCTCGATCACGACCTCGCCGTTTACGGCACCTTCCTGGCAGCGCACCACCGTGCCCGCGAGCTCGTTGCGCGCGCTGGTCTTCATTCCACTCGATGTGGTCACGATCACCCAGGGCGCCTTGATCATCGCATAGGCCTCGGAGCCCTCCTTCAGCCCAAGATGCTCAACGCTCTCGTTGGTGATCACCGCGACCAGCGTGTTGCCGCCGATGTCCAGATGGACCTCTGCGTTGATCTGCCCGCGCCTGATGCTGCAGACTTTCCCGACATACTGATTGCGCGCACTGCTCTTCACCGATAGCCTACTGATCCATGTCTGCAGATTGTCGAAATCCTCCAGGCCCTCGCCGATGCGCGCAAGGAAGCGCCTGTGCTCCTGCTGGAACATGCGATAGGTAACCACGAGCTTCCTGCCGGCGGAAGTGAGCCTCGAACCTCCGCCATGCCTGCCGCCGCTCAAGCTCTCCACGAGAGGCTCGCCCGAGATGTTCTTCATCGCATCCAGCGCCTCCCATGCGGTCTTGTAGCTGACGCCGACGGACCTCGCTGCATGCGTGATCGAACCCGTCGCATCGATGGCCTCGAGGATGGAGATGCGCAGATCGCCCATCACCGAGGCATCGTCCTGCCCCAGCCACAAATCACCATACAGTTTGATCGTCATGGTCTTTCCCGTCAGAAAGCGTATTGCAGCATGATGCGGTTGTCTATGTAGGTGTTGCCCCAGATCTTCAGGCCCTGCTCGTAACCCAGACGGTCGCGCAGCGTGACGCCCTTGAGCTTCCCGTCCAGATGGTAGGCGACATCCACCATCACCGCGTCCACGTTCGCGACATAGGGCGCGGTATCATAGCGTGAAAAAGTGAGCTCGGTGTCCAGCTTTCCGCCCAGCCATTTCGAGTTCGCGCCCGCTTTCCACGCGCTGCCCGCGCCCCTGGATGAAACGAGACCGTAGTTCATCACCGTCGTGTAGAGCGGGTCGGTGTTGTAGACCTGGGTATAGGGGGAGAGCAGATTGCCGTTGGATACTCCAGCCACGAAATTGACCGGCACCCTGTTGTATGCGAAGAAGACGCTGCCCCACTTTCCTTCCGCGCCCAGCTTCGCGCCATACGCCCGGCTGTCGACCTTCCCCAACAGCTCCGCCCCGTCGCCCGTTTCGCGCATGTACTGGAAATCGACAAAAGGAGAGACGCCAGGCAGGGTAACCTTGTAGCCTCCCTGGAGCCACGCCATCTGCGCGAAGTCGTTGAAACGGTATATCCAGATATTCGCGTTGGCAGCGTCGTTCCTGTATGCGGCGCCGACTGCCGAGGAACCGCTGTCTGCCCCCAGGAATTTCGGATTGTCGTAGGGCAATTCGAAAAGGTTGCTGTCCTGGAATCCCGAAACCGTGCGGTTCTTGAAGCCTTTGATGCGCTCTCCCTCGATCTTCAGGCCGTCTATGGGATAGACGTCGACCAGGCCGGCCCGGTACAGGTTGGGTATCATGAAGCCGTCGGACGGGTTGATCCATGGATTGTCTATGACCTGGTTGCCGAGCCTTGCCAGAAATTCAGGTTCCCTGTACTGGACATAAGCCTCGCCCGGCGTATAGATCCCGTAGCCCGTGCCCATCAACAGCGGGTTGATGTACCGATTGTTCTGGGCATGGTTGTTGAGCCCCATATCCTGCGCGAAATAGACGCCCACTGCTGCGCCGAACCCGTTCTGGTTCGAGGTCTCGGCCTTCAGCTTGCCGCCCAGCGACGTCGAATGCAGATCTGTCAGGCTGCTTTTCGTGTAGTCCCGGGTGAACGAATAGAGGCGCACATCCCCCGAGAACTTTAAGTAGTCCTGCGACGCCTCCGAATCTTCTGGGGCTGCATATACAGCAGCCGCCTTCATCAGCGCAAAACCCAATAGATGTTTCCTGTTCAGCATGATCGATTTCCCTTTGGTTGCGGCGTCAACGCCGGATTTCGTTATGCAGTTGGCTATACGACGATACGCGCAATATATCCAGCTACACAACGGTACATGCAGGATGCATGCCAGGAAACTATATTATTTATTTCAATATGTTATGAATTTATGCGGGAACTGGCCTTGTAGCAAACCCTACAATCCGCCGCCGGAAAAAACTGACCAAGCGCTGAAATCCTATCGGATTCAGGCGGATTT
>JAJXTH010000015.1:0-37251 GCA_021783995.1 Pseudomonadota bacterium | reverse complement strand
AGGACAATGTTACAAGATATCGAACAAAATTCACTACATGGCCACTCCCAGACAGTCTTCCCTATTCGACGAAGGATCTGAAAAGACGCTTAGCGTTGTTGAGGTCCTGGATCGCGCAAAGCCCACCGACAAGGCCCAGGCGACCTTCCAGCGTTTAGTGACTCGCATTGAACAGCAGCGCGCCTCGTTCAAGCTATGGCATGATTATCTTCCCCGCTACAACCAGCGGGTCAGCGGCGAACTGATACCGCTACATGATCAGCTTTGGCAATACCGGCAAAATCTGGCTTTGCTATTTGACGACATTTTGTCCCAGCCAGGTCGCTTACGCGGAAAGCGTCAACGCGCCCAATTGCAGCAGCTTCTGGTTGGTCTGATCCAGGAGTTGCTGGATGAGAAACCGGACAGCGCATTGGAGGCCATACACGACAAGTACAACGATCTGACCTACGCCGAAGATCAGGAATTCAGCATGGCGCTGTCGCAGGACATGGTCGAGAATATCCTGGGTATAGATCTCGGCGACGAATACAGTGCCAGCAACCTGGAAGAATTGCTTGTCAAGGCTGAGCAGGAACTGCATGCCCGCGCATTTCAGCAACAGCAGGAACGCGAGCAACGACAGGCCAAAAAGCACAAGACGCGCAAGGCAGAGGAGGCTGATGCCAAACGCGAACAGGCAGCCAGGGAAATCAGTCAGTCTGTGCGGGAAGTCTATCGCAAGCTGGCGAGCGCGCTCCACCCCGACCGTGAGACTGATCACGCTGTCCGACAGCAACGAACCGAGCAGATGCAACGGGTCAATCAGGCTTACGAAGCTGGCGACTTGCTGACACTGCTCAACATCCAGCTGGAAATAGAGCAGATCGATGCCGAACATCTGGCGACACTTCCTGTGCAGCGTCTGGCTCACTACAACCAGATATTGAAGGAGCAACTGGCCGAATTGAAAGCGGAGACCGATTCAGTCATTGCACCATTCATGCGTTTGGTGCCCTATGCGCGACACTTGACTCCGGACATGGTCGATCGCGCCTTGGGCGATGAACTCGCTCGCCTGGAAGCGATGATCGTTCAGGTCAAGGATGATCTTGAGGATTTCAAGGATTCCAGCAAGCTCGCTGCCAGCCTGAAAGCGGCGAAACCCTATGTGCGCCATGATGAATTTGATGACCTGAGTTATCTGCAGGATGTTTTTGCGCCAGCAGCACCTGCGCGACGAAAAAAACCCGGTAAAAAAAGATAAGATAGTGGCCAGACCGGCCGGCCACATCGGCAAGACCATCGCCTTTGCGAGGATCGCCGCAGTGCAATTCACTCGAAAATTGGAGCGAGCCTTGCCAATACTTCGTCCATGATGGATGCTGGCAAGGTATCCACCTTGTGCGCCTTTCGAGCGGCAAGATCAAGCACCCGAGGCTGATCGCAGCGGACAACACCCGTCGTCCCGATGCCGGTGATGGGGACAGCAAACCCAATGCGACGTGTAAAATCCCCGCCGCTCGTGATCGGGCAGATTACCGGCAATCTGGTCGCTTCGTTGAACTCGCCCGGAGATACGACCAGAACAGGGCGGCTTCCACGCTGTTCGCGCCCTTCGGTTGGGTCAAGCGAAACCAGATAAATGTCGCCACGGTTCATATCAACTCGCCGCCCACGGCAGGCGCATCGACCCACTCACGCTCTTCAGCCGGTTGTGGTTGCGAATAGTCGGAAGCTGCAAGCAACTCGGCGAGCGTGTAGCGCGTCCGCGGCTTAGGATCGACTACCAGGCGGCCATCCGTGACGGCCAGACCTACAGTGTTTCCGGCTTGCAAGTGCAGTTGATCAAGGAATGCAGGAGGGACAGCCAGCATGACCGAGCCGCCGACCTTGCGCAGATTCGTGGTGTGCATGATATCTCTCCATCAAATTTGAATTATATTAAAGTATAACTTCGATTGATTTGGATAGCAAACAGCAGAGTCAACTGTCAAACTGCTGTTCAAATTTTTTAGCTTTCATAAAGCGCTACCTCCTCGGTTCGTGAACGACGAACAGAAATGATGCGAAAAACTTCATGTCGCCAGATCAATAAGGCAAGCTAGCCACGAATCGCACGCACTTCCGTCTGTACCGGCAGACTCAGCCAGACGCGATCTGCCGTCAGCACGGGCAACTGCTTGATGACGCCCAATGCCAGACACGCCCGATCACCCAGCGACAAACCAAAAGGCTTGCTTGCTGCGCGAAGCTCCCCGCTTAAAAATGCCTGAGTTTCATCGTAATCAACCGTCTCCAGCTCCAAACCAGACAGCGTTTCACGAATGATCGCCACAGGCATGCCATGATCTATCAGCTTGCCGACAAGCTCGGCGTAATTCACACTGGAGATTATCCCTGAAGCTGTTTCCAATACGGGAGCGACTTTATCTGCACCGGCTTCCTGAAACAGATAAGCCAGTACCGCCGACGTATCCAATACCACCTTACTCATCGGTTGCTGCCTGTCGCCGCTCGCGGATCAACTCCTCCACCACGGAATCGGTGGCTGTTGCATACCGCCTGACCAGATCAAGCGCATGTTGCAACCGCTGTTTACGGGTGGCAATGCGCAGTTCGTGGGTATCGTCCGACCAGCTTAACAGCACCTGATCGCCGATGCCGACCCCCATCTTCTGGCGCATCTCTGCCGGAATGACAATTCTTCCGCCCTGTGTGATATTGACGGCTATTGGTGACATATATATCTCCTTGTGTCATATTTTTATATGAATGACACTTTACGACCATAACTCGTCGAAAGCAAGGCGATCTTCTTCTGCATCGCCTGTGCGCCGTTCGTCCATACCTACGCACTTCGGCAGGTGAGCGAACGTCGGCCGTCTTCTCTTCTTTCGGAGCCGGAGCATTTTTTCTGAACCAGTTAAACATCGTTTGTATTCGTCATTTCAGAGCCAGGATAACTTCCTTGGTCAGTTGCTCCACAAATTCCGCCTTCACCCCCTTCTCCATCAAAATCAAGAAGACCGATCAATGGCCCGACAAATTTCTCATAGTTGCGCCAACGCTCAACGGAGCTTTTGTACATCTTCTGCCTGACCTGCCAGTTGCTGGCAGTTGCCATCTGACGTTCCGTTTGATGGAAGTTCAGGCAGCGCTCATCCCAGTCCAGCCCAATGAATTCAATAATCGCGCGACTCCATTTTTCCTGATCCTGTGTTAATTCCTCGTATGCAACCTCCAGAAACACATTTGATGGAAGAACCTTGCGCCAATGAGACATCAGGCGGCGATACTCACCATAGTAATGCGCCAAATCCGCAAGATCACTAGTAAAACTATAGGCGGCAGAAAAATTCTGAAAATAATTCGAAAGGCAGGTATCCACAGGATTGCGCTGTGTGTGAATGATGCGCGCATTCGGAAAAACCGCGTGTATCAGACCCAGCCACAGAAAATTGATCGGCATTTTATCCACTACAATTTTGGCATCTTCAGAAAATCCGGAAAGTAGCTGAAGGTATTTATTTGCCAACTCACTCAGCAGCGATTCTTCAAGCCGTGCATTGCGCACCATTTCTTCGTGACTATTAAAAGCATCGTTGAAATAAAGCAATTCTCCGGCCCCCAATGCTTCCGGATGCGACGCGATGATCTGTTCAAGCAGCGAAGTCCCTGAACGCGGCATGCCAACAATGAACACCGGACGTGCGGACGAGGAAGAGCCCTTGTGCACTCTGTTTACCTGATCCCAACCATATGCTTTAATCAGGTCGTCTACTAGCTGCGTCTGTTTCTTCCGGTCGTATCTGGGCATCATCGACCTGGAGAGTTCATTTGCGCGGAAGTAGTGCGCAAATGCTTCGTCATAATGCTTCACGTCATCGCAATATTTTCCCATTGCAAAACGGAGGTATGACTCGTAAATGACGGGCAAACCCTTTTTCACGAGTCTTTCTGCAGTCGATAGCCATTCGCCGTCCTCAGGCGTCATCTTGCGTAAATCAACAAGTGCGGCCCATGCAACAGGAGAATCGGGATCTATGCTCAACGCGCGCTGGAAATAATCATTTGCCTCATCGAAGCGCCCCTTGTTGATGGCATCCTTGCCCAGACAGATCATTGCCAGCACATGATCCGGCTTAATTTCCAATGCCCTTCGATAGCATGAAGCTGCTTCATCGAATTTTCCCGATAACGTGCATGTTTCGCCCAGATTGCATAACGTATCGACGCAATCGGGCTTGATCTCGAGTGCACGCCGAAAACAGGAGTACGCTTCTGCATACTGTCCTCGTTTGTGAAAAGCCGCACCGAGGTTGTTGTATGCCTCATAGGTTTCAGGTGCAAGAGCAATGGCCTTTCTGGAATAAGTTTCCACCTCATCGTACAGCCCCAGTTCCAGCAGCGCGATGGCAATATTCACATGAGCAAATACATGCCCGGGATTGCGCTTGATTGCCTTCTGATAAAATGAGACTGCTTCCTCATATTTACCCAGAGCAGAAGCTTCGTCGCCCAGATGAAAGTATATGTCGGCTTTGGCAAGCACGTGATCACCCGTACCACCCGGTTGCAATTCCGTCGCCTTGAACAACAGAGCCTCAGCCTGAGGAAAGTCGCCTCGCTGTGCTGCGATCACGCCGAGATTGTGCAACGCACCGACATGCTCGGGTGCGAGAGCAACCACCCGGCACAAGCTTTCCTCTGCAGCCTCGCTCCGCCCCAGACCCATCAGGAGAAATCCGAGGTTCTGATGCGCCATCAAATGATCAGGAGTGATTTCAATAGCCTTGCGGTAAAGCGGGATCGCCTCGTCCAGCTTGCCCTGTCTCTGCAACACATGACCCAGGTTGGTATAGGCATCCGAATAATCTGGATTCTGCGCGATGGCGCGACGGTAACATTCGGCAGCCTCGTCCAGCCTGCCGCTTTCAAGAAAAGCATTGCCCTGCTTCAGCAAGGCTTTGCTCTCGGCAATCTGATTTCCCTCGTAACTGCTTTCAGAAGTGCGCGCGTCTGCCGCCTTCTCTTCTTTCAAAGTCGGAGCATTTTTCCTGAACCAGTTAAACATAATTTGCGCTCGTCATTTCAGGGCCAGAATTATTTCCTTGGTCAGATGTTCCACAAATTCCTTCTCGTATCCCATCTCCATCAATGCCCACTTGAATGCGTTTCCGAGCTTCGCCTTCTTGTACACGTTGAGCGGGTTTGATTTCGCAAACTGATTTGCCTCAAGAACCAGCCTGCTCAAAACTTTCTTCTGCTTTTCCTCCACTTTGGCTCGCAGCCCTTCCTTGTTTCCGCTGGCCTCTTCTTTTTTCTGGTCTATCACTGGGTAAGCAGCGGAAAACTTCGCAGCAAGGTTTCTGCCAAACTCCTGCGCCTCAGTGGCGTCAAACCATTTCGCAAACATATTCCCTCCGCTAAAACTGCAGAACCATACAATTCGACGTTACAACGCTGACGAACCCGGATGATGCAATGATTTTCCGCCTGAATTATGCTATGAAACGAAGGCACTGGATAGGCCAATGAACGCAATCAAAACCTCCAGTTAAATTTTCCCGCTTGACGTATCATCACCGAATGACATGTCGTTTCCGGAATTACAATTCGAGCACATACTCAATTATTGTGGCGCAGCAACCTATGGACATATTCAAATCCTCGAATGCAAAAACCTGGCTCTTCTTCATCGTTTCCTGCATCCTTGGAGTCCTGCTCTATATCCCGCACCTGAATGCGCCGATGGTCTTTGACGACTTCAATTATTTCGATACCGATTACGCGTATCGCTGTGGTGCAGGATTCCATATTGCCACTCCTCGCTGGTGGCCATGCTTTACATTCGCAGTGCCTCGCGTTTTGCTGGGCGAGGATGTCATGCACTTCTTTCGCATTGGCAATCTCGTTCTGCACATTCTGACCGTCAATGCGCTTTTCCTGTTTCTGAAAAAACTATACTCCGCACTCATACCGGAAGCAAAGAACTCTGATGCAATCGCGGCTGTCTCGGCGTTCATTTTCCTAGTGCATCCTGTTTCCATCTATGCGACAGCCTATCTCGCCGAACGCAGCACCCTGATGGCCACGCTGTTCAGCCTGCTGATGCTGACAGCACATCTGCGCGGAATGGAGTCCAGCAATCCCCGCTGGTTTCTGCTGGCCGTGCTTTTCTGCTATCTCGCGCTCTATTCCAAGGAACTCAGCGTGATGATTCCTTTTGTGGCCATGCTGCTAACAATAGCATTGCGCGACCGCAAACTGCCATGGCGCTGGCTCGCGTTCACCTTCTTCGCGTATGCCTTTCTTTCACTGTCTGTCGTCTATCAGGTCAAGTCCATCATCGGAACCATCTACGAGCCGCAATCCGCCGACATACTGGCACAGCTCGCAATCGACTCAAAGCCTACGCATAACCTGTATCTGGTAAGCATACTGTCTCAGACCCTTTATTTCTTCAAGTATATCTTTCTTTGGCTGTTGCCGATTCCAGCGCGGATGTCGATCGACATGCAGCAATCCATCGTGGACACCCCGAGCATGTCTTTATACTGGCTTACCGCTGCCTGTTTTGTCGCATGGTGTCTTGCAGGATGCTCTCTGGTCTGGCGAAAGGGAAAGCCTGCGCTGCGTGGAGTCGCGATGCTGGCGCCCGCGCTGCTCTTCGCGACCGAATTTGCATCGATCCGCATACAGGAGCCCTTCGTGCTATATCGGAGTTATCTCTGGGCACCTTTTCTCTTTTCAGCGATGCCTTTGCTGCTTAACAGGCTCAAATCTCGTCAAATGTTGATCGCAGGCATTGCCGTCGCAGCGGTGCTTTCTGAGCTCACCCATGAAAAGCTCAGGACTTTCGACTCATCTTATGTATTGTGGAACGATGCGATAAGGCTCTCCGAACATGACGATGTTAGAACACCGATGCGCGCGCGCCAGTACTACAGTCGCGGTGCGGCGCTTCTTGCAGACCATCATCCGCAAAAGGCGCTGAATGATTTCGACCGTGCGATCAGTTTCTCGCACAAATATGTACTTGCGATCAACGGCAAGGGGCTGGCGCTGATGCGCCTCAAGCGCTACGCTGAAGCTAGGGCCAGCTTCGATCAGGCGATCTCGATCAAGCCCGATTACGCTCAGTCCATGGTTGCAAGATCGGATGCATGCAGCAAGATGGGTGATGAAGTTTGCGCCGACAGCAGCCTCAGGAAAGCGTGCGAGCTCGGATACGGCGTCGCCTGTTATTTCCGCGAAAGAAAGCTGCACCCCGGGGAAAAGAGCTACACGATCCATTTCGGCAAGCCCTGAAGAGCGTGCATATAAATCAGAAACCGCCTTGCGGCGGTTTCTTTGGGCTGCATGACTCTGCCGAGTCTTAACCGATTTTACTGGTGGACGTAACCATTGGTTACGCAGCCGCCACTATATGCCCAATCCAGACGCTGTGCACCTGTGTTGACTGTCGGTGTCAGAATGCAAGTTGTGCCAGCTACAATGCCTTTATAAGATGGGGTTGCGGCTTTCCCTGTTATCGCGCCATTAGCTCCCGTAGTAACAGAAGCCAATGCACCAGTACCAGCAGTATTAGAAAGGTTAGCCGGGATTCCGCTAGTACTAGGGGACAGACCCGAAATCGTTGCTGGATAACCGGCATCTGTCCAGTAATTCTCAACGGCCAGCTTGTATGGCGTCATCGCATTCGTCACTTCGGTGAAGGCGGATTTTGCAACATAGTTCTGGTAAGAAGGAATCGCAACAGCGGCCAGGATGCCGATGATGGCGACGACGATCATCAATTCGATCAGGGTAAAACCTTTTTGCACGTTTTTCATTTGAAAGCTCCTTGAGTTGTGTTGGGTTCGGGCAGATCCGACGGATATCGATTCGCCTTGCCTGGTATAAAGCAATAGACGTGCCAGAGTTCAGAGGACAGAAGACAGAAGACAGAAGACAGCAGTATTGGCGCGGGTTGCAGCGCGATTCGGATATTTTTCATCGCGCTGCGCGGCGCGCAATCGGCAACGAAAATCCGCCTCCGGCTTTCCAATCCCGTCAGTCGGGTGACGAAATTCGTCAGCCTGATGCCGTGTCAGGACCGCCCAAAAATTGAATTGTAGTCGCAATGATACTACAATAAAACATCTTAAACTGATCAACAGGGAATCACTATGAGCACCTCCGATACCTATGTCCGCGCCCGCATCGACACCGACACTAAGGAACGAGCTGCCGACGCGCTGGAAGCAATGGGCTTGTCTATTTCTGACGCTATCCGCTTGCTGATGCTACGCATAGCTGATGAACGCCGTTTGCCTTTCGACGTGAAGGTGCCAAACGCCACTACGCGTAAGGCCATTGCCGAACTTGAGGCCGGGAAGGGCAAGCGTTTCGCCAGTGTTGACGATCTGATGGCGGACCTGCATGCGGACGATTGACCGTGCTTCATCATTCAAACGCGATTACAAACGCGAGGCCAAGGGACAGCATCGTACTACACTGGATAGCGATTTGAAGCCAGTTCTTATAGCGTTGGCAACCGACTTGCCGCTTGACGTCAAATACCGCGACCATGACCTGAGCGGTGATTGGACAGGCTACCGGGAATGCCACGTCAAACCAGACTTGCTGTTGATCTACCGCAAGTCGGATGCCGACACACTCAGACTTGCGCGACTTGGCTCGCACAGCGAGCTTTTTGGTTGAGCCTGTCCGGTTCGAGTATTCACCAAATCTCTAGCCAGACTAGACTAACCACTTAATTCAGGAAAAACACCATGTTGTCCGTAAACATGCTGCAAGCGAAGTCTACGCTGTCCCGCCTGGTGGAAGCCATCGAGCAGGGACAGGAACGAGAAATCATCATTGCACGCAATGGACGCCCGGCCGCCAAACTCGTACCCATGGACAGCTTGCCTGCCGGGAAGCGCATCGGCGTCGCCAGGGGAAAATTCGAGGTGCCGGACAGCATCGACGCACACAACGACGAGGTCGCTCGCCTGTTCCTGGGCGGGCAATCTTGAACCTTCTGCTCGATACGCACGTCGCCCTGTGGGCGATCACGGACAGCCCAAAACTGCCCAAAAAGGCTTGCGAACTGATAGAGTCGCCAAGATCTACGGTCTGGATCAGCGCGGCAACGATCTGGGAAATCGCCATCAAGCACGGGCGCGGCGACATGCCGGTTTCTGGCCAGGACGCGCTGCGCTACTTCCAGGAGTCCGGCTACCGCTTTTTACCGGTGGAGCCTGAACATGCGGCAGCCGTCGAGGAATTGCCATCTCACCATGCCGATCCATTCGACCGCATCCTGGTCGCGCAGTCCCTGGTCGAACCGATGCGGCTGATCACCTTTGACACCATGGTGGCGAGATACAGCGACACCATCATCGCAATTTAGCCGATTTGGAGTCCCGGCACCCGACTGCAATCAGTCAGACATGATATGGAACGCGTATCCCCGGCTCGTCCGGTGAGAAGTCCTTGGTGTTGCGCGTGACGAGCAGGCGACTGTCAGCCCGTGCCGTGGCCCATACGATCGCATCGGGCAGTTTGATCTTGTGTTTTCTGCGAAGCTCGACAGCCGTGGCCGCCACTTTCTCGTCAACCGGCAGATTGACAAACCCCCGCAAAAATCTCCTGACAACGGATTCTGTTTCGGGCGTTGCGCCAACCATCACTTCCATCCAGGTGACAAGACTGATCGCCTTGTCGGCATGGCGATTCAACTCCCCTTTTGCCTGCTCGATCCCGTTCAGGTAGTCGATCAGGATATTGGTGTCGAACAGCACATTCACCATTCGGAACGCACCTGTTCCTGATACTCCATCCCGTCGACCTTGCGTTCCTTCCAGAGGCCGAACGCTTCAGCTTCAGAAGATTTCTTCTTTTCAAGGTATGCAGAAATCGCCTGCCGTATGAGTTCGGCACGGGAAATTTTTTCCGTCTTACAAATATCCGCCAGGTCCCTGATCTGCCTGTCAGGAATATCCACCAAGGTGCGCACGTCCATCTCCTTTCAGAATGATATATTAACTATATATCATGCCAAATGAAAAAGCGAATAAAAGCGACACATTACTTGATGCAGACCGCGCGCACCTGATGCATGTCGGTGATGCCCTGCAGCACTTTTTCCATTCCGTCCTGCTTCAGCGTGTGCATGCCCTCGTCCAGCGCAATGGCAAGAAGCTCGGCGACGCGCGCGCGCTCCTGTATCGCCTTCTTAACGGAATCGCTGCCCAGAAGCAGCTCGTGTAACCCGACGCGTCCGCGGTAGCCGGTATTCACGCACTTGTCGCATCCCACCGGTTCGTAAAGCGTGAACTGCTTCTTCTCGTTGGCGTAGAGCTTCGTCCACTCTTCGAGCAGCGCTCGGTTCGCAGCGACCGGGTCCTGCTTCCAGCTCGCGGTGTGCTTCAGCTCCTCGCTGTATTCGGCAAGCAGCGCCTTGATTTCCGTATCACTCGCCACATGCGGCTTCCTGCAGTCGGTGCAGAGGCGCTTGGCAAGGCGCTGCGCAAGCACGCCCAGAAGCGCGTCAGCGAAGTTGAAAGGGTCCATGCCCATGTCGAGCAAGCGCAGTATGGATTCGGGCGCGCTGTTGGTATGCAGCGTAGCGAAAACCAGATGGCCCGTGAGCGATGCCTCTATGCCGATCGACACCGTCTCCTTGTCGCGCATCTCGCCCACCATGATCACGTCGGGGTCCGCCCGCAAGAAGGCGCGCATGATGGTCGGGAAGTCGAGCCCCGCCTTCTTGTTGATCTGCACCTGGCGCAATCCCTTCTGCGTGATCTCGACCGGGTCCTCCGCCGTCCAGATCTTGGTCTCGGGCTTGTTGATGTACTTTAGTATCGAGTGCAGCGTGGTGGTCTTTCCCGAGCCCGTCGGCCCGCAGACAAAAAACAGTCCATACGGTTTTTCCACCGTCGCCTTGATAAGCTCGCTGTTGCGCGTCGAAAAACCCATCTTCTCAATGGGCAGCGGCTCGCCGGATGCGAGTATGCGCATCACCACGTCTTCCACGCCGCCCTGGGATGGGATGGTCGCCACGCGCAGCTCGATGTCCAGCGGGCCGAAGCGCTTGAACTTGATCTTGCCGTCCTGGGGCTTGCGCTTCTCGGAGATGTCTAGGTCGCACATGATCTTGAGCCTCGTCACCAGCGGGCTGCGGTAGGTCGCGGGCACCTCGATGTAGTTGAGCAGCGATCCGTCCTTGCGCAGCCTGATCTGGGTCTTGGCCTTTCCGGGCTGCGGCTCGACGTGGATGTCGGATGCACCCATCCGATAGGCATCCACGATGATCTTGTTGACCAGCTTCACGAGCTCGTTGTCCGCAGCGGCGCTGACGTCGTCCTGTATGAGCGCCGCGTCTTCCTCCTCGCCGCCCATGCTGGACAGGAGCTCGTCCATCGAAGACTCGTCGCCCGCAAATCCGCCAGACTCCCCGCCTTTGCCATAGAATGCGTCCAGCGTCTGCAGGAACTCGCGCTGCGTGCATACCCTGTACTGCAGCCTGCTCCTGGGGAAGATGTTGTTCACCACCCTGGAAGCCTGGATGCGCTCGGGGTCGGTGGTGAGTATCACCAGCCCCTCGTGCGTTTCGTCTATCGGAATCCAGTGGCTGGTGCTGACGTATTCGCGCTTCAGATTGCGCAAAAGCTCGGTGGGCTTGATTCGGTCGGCCTTGAAGGGCTCGTAGGGAACGCCGAAGAAGATGGAGAGCGCCCTGCCCATGGTCGGAGTGTTTATCTGGAATTCGTCGAGCAGCACCTCCTCGATATCCACTCCCTTGCGGCGCGCGGTGCGCGTGGCGAGCTCGAATTCCGCGGCGGTCATCGCCCCCCCGCCCACCAGAAAATCATATCTGGTCTTGACGTTGGCCTTTTCCTGGCGCTGGCGCAGCGCGATTGCCATGGTCTGCGCGAGCTCCTGCACGCCGCTCTCGACCTGGGTAGAGAAGGG
This sequence comes from Pseudomonadota bacterium, assembly GCA_021783995.1. Taxonomy (GTDB): domain Bacteria; phylum Pseudomonadota; class Gammaproteobacteria; order Burkholderiales; family Gallionellaceae; genus Gallionella. The sequence goes on along the minus strand of JAJXTH010000015.1, from coordinate 25,302 downwards.
GCCGCCCAGCTTGTTGTTGATGACCTGGATCACGCCCGCCAGCTCATGGTGCACATCCATTATGGGTGCGACCAGCATCTGCCGGGTTCTGTATCCGGTGCGCCTGTCCACTTCCTGCAGAAAACGCAGGTGTGAGCTATACTGCGCGAGCTCCTGCTCGTCGTAGACATCCTTGATGTTGAGCAGCCTCTTGTTCACCGCGACATAGCCCGCCACGCTCTGCTCTGCGATCGGCAGTTTCAAATCCTTGAAGGAATTGAGCCCCGTCTTGACCTTGGATACCAGCGAGACGCCGTCGTCACCAACCACATAGATCGTCAGCCTGTCGGCGTTGAAGAGGCTGCAGATGTCGCGGCTGACGTCCAGCATGATCTCGTCGATATTGCTGGTTGCGTGTATCTTGCTGGTGACCAGATTGAGATTTCTGTTGAATTCCACCCTGCCGCCCGCATCAGTTTCCGCTGCCATCCCCCGCTCCCGTCTCGCGCACTACCCTAAAAACACCAGAAAAACCCGACAACATTTTATATTTTCAGAATTCAAACACCTGATCGTTGACCAGCATCCTGGGCCTGCATGCCCCTGCGCTTTCCTCGATTTCCGCCATGATAAGGTGGGCCTCGTCAGGCTTCAGATGCGTGATGTATATCTCCGCATCCCCCCTGAACTTCCTGAGCTCCTCGGCGAGCAGGCTGGGGCACAGGTGCTGCGATAGTGCCGCAAGCTCCCTTTCGCGGTTCGAGAAGGCTGTCTCCACGATCAGATAGCGCAAACCGTCTATACTGTTTACCGCCTCCCACAGGGCGTCGTTCACATAGGTGTCGCCGCTGAACACGAGGCTTCCCTGCCCGCTGTCGAGATGATATCCCACCGCAGGGACGGTGTGCACCGCAGGCAGCGCGGTGATCCTGCGCCCACCGAGCGCTATCGCCTCGCCGGTATTGATCTCGCGGTAGCGCATCACAGTGTCGAGACCTCGGTAGATCTCGCTGAAGTCGGGCCATATCTCCCAGTTGAAGACATGCCGCTTCAGTATCTCGAGCGTGGCATGCGTGGCGTACACGGTCACCGGATGGTCGCGCATCCCGGCCGTGCTGTCCAGAAGCAGTGGCAGGTTGCAGATGTGGTCCATGTGGGAATGGGTGATGAAGATGTGGTCGATCGCGGCGAGCTCGGTTAGCGCCAGTTCGCCCACACCCGTGCCCGCGTCTATCAGCGTGTCGCTGTCAACGAGGAAAGAGGTGGTGTGCAGATTCCCGCCGATCCCGCCGCTGCAACCAAGCACTCTGAGCTTCATGCGCCTTCCCGCATCTTCGAATTTCCCGACATGATCAGACCTTGAGAAAGAACTCCATCTTGATGCCCACAAGCTCTATCAGGTCGTGGTCGTTCAGCGCGCACGGATGCGTGCCTATGGACTGCCCGTTAACCGAAGGATAGCTCCCTCCCTCGACGTGCGTGATGAAGTAGCCTTGCGGCCTGCGGGTCAGCACCGCAACCTGCACGCCAGGCTTGCCCAGCGTGGTCAGGCTCTTCACCAGCTCGAGCTCGCGCCCCGCATTCGGGCCGTTCAGTATCTGTATCGCGCCGCGCACGGGCTCGGGCTGTCTGACTGGTTCCTCGGGCACAGCGCCCGTCAATCTCACCTGCGTGTCTTCCGAACTGTCAGCCTCATCAGCCTTCCTCAATCCCTGCAGCGAGCCGCGCATCACCATGGTCTTCTCGAAATCCTCTGCCGTCGTCTTGCTCACGCGCTCGTTGATGTACTTAAGCCTGTACTTGCCGATCTCTATCAGATCGCCGTTCTGCAGGAAGCGCTTTTTCGCCTGCTCTCCGTTCACCAGCATGCCGTTGGTGCTGTCCAGGTCCTCTATGAAGGAATCGTTCATGATAGTGATGATGGCCGCATGGCGGCTGCTCACGGCCAGGTTGTTGATGACGATGTCGTTGTCGTCCTTGCGGCCTATCGTGATGCGCTCCCTGTCAAGCGGGCATTCCTGAAGTACCGTCCCATCCAGGCTCAATATCATTTTCGCTGTCATGTCCGCCTTTCCTCACTTACTGAACCAGTTGAACAATTTGGCCAGCCCTTTGCGCGGCCTTGCAAATTCCTGCCTGACCTTCATCAGTATCACCGAGACATTGTCCTTGCCGCCGTTGTCGTTCGCAGACTGTATCAGCTGTTCCGCAGCGAGCTCGAGATTGCCCTGCATCGCAGAAAGTATCGCCTGTATGTCCTCGTCCTCCAGCATGTCGTTCAACCCGTCCGAACAGAGCAGATAGATGTCGCCCACCTGCACGTCGTGAAGATGGATCTCCGCATCGAGCTCGGGGTCTATGCCGACCGCGCGCGTGACGAGGTTCCTGTTCTGCGAATGCCTTGCCTCTTCGGCAGTGATCATCCCGCAATCCAGCTGTTCCTGCAACAGCGAATGGTCGCGCGTGATGGTTTCGAACACCTCGCCGCGCAGACGATAGAGGCGGGAGTCGCCCACATGGGCCACCGCAACCCGGTTGTCGAAGAACAGCGCGGACACCACCGTGGTGCCCATGCCCGCGTACTGCTCGTCGCTTTTCTGGGCCTGGTAGATCGCGGAATTCGCCTTCATCACGCTTTGCGCGAGCAGCGAGACGGCAAGCCCTTCGTCCAGCCCGCCCTCTTTCAGAATCGGCGTGAGCTCCGCCATCATCACTGAAACCGCGATGCCGCTCGCCACTTCGCCCGCGTTGTAACCGCCCATGCCGTCGGCCAGCACGGCGAGGCCGCATGCCGGATCGACGGCGATGCTGTCCTCGTTATGGGAACGCACCATGCCGGAATCGGTGCGTGCCGCGACTTCCAGCGATTCTTCCAGTCCCATTTCAGCCCTTATCTGACCAGCAGCACCGGGCATTCCGCCAGGTGCAGCACGCGAGACACCACCGAACCCAGCAGAAATTCCTGCAGTCCCCCCTTTTCCTTCCTGCACATCACGATCTGATCAACTCCCTCCTCGCGCGCATATTGCGCGATCGTGTCCGCAGGCGTGCCCACGCTGATATGATACCTATAAGGAAGCTGCAATGCATCAAGCCTGGAACGCGCAGGCTTCAGCGCCGCCATGCCATGCTCGCGGTAATAGTCGTTGATGGTGTCCTGGCTGATGAAGAGCTTCACGTTGCCAGATGCCACCTTCCACTGCACGTTGAGCAGGAGCAACATCGGCGGCTCGCAGTAAAGATCCCTGCACGAAATCGCGTAGTCCAGTGCGCGCATCGCCCCTTCCGTTCCATCGTAAGGGATCAGCATCCTGCATGATTTCATTTCCCTTCCCCTGAGCCTATTTTTTCGTCAACCAGGTCAACTGCCGTTCGTTCTGCAGGTCTTCTTAGCGCGAGATACCTGCCTGTGGCCAGCACCAGCACCGCCGTTCCCAGGGGAATCAGCCAGCGGAAGGCGCTCTCTGCCATGGGCAAAGCCACTGGTTCTGAAAGCAGCATCTCGCCCGCCACATAACCCAGCAGCGCGCCTCCTGCATGGATGAAAAAAGGAAACCGGTCTATCAGCTTCAGCACCAGCTGGCTGCTCCAGCCGATCAGCGGAATGCTGATCAGAAGCCCAAGAACCAGCAGCATCGCGTTGCCCTTTGCGGCAGCCGCCACACCCAGCACGTTGTCCAGACTCATCACGAAATCCGCGACGATGATGGTCCTGACCGCGCCCACCAGTCTCGTGTCGGCCTTCACGTTTCCGTCATCGTGCTCTTCCTCGGGCAATATCAGCTTCACGCCTATCCAGACGAGCAGCGCAGCGCCCAGAAGCTTCACATACGGTATCGACAGCAGGCCGACCGCGAAGAAGGTCAGCAAGATGCGCAAAACCACGGCGCCCGCCATGCCGAAGAGCACGCCCTTTTTGCGCTGTTCCTCGGGCAGGTTGCGACAGGCCAGCGCGATCACCACGGCGTTGTCTCCGGAGAGCAGGAGATCGATCGCGATGATCTTCAGCACGTCCACCCATACCTGGCTGTCGGAAAAAATCTCTAGCAATACATCCCTTTCGAAACAGCTCGCAGCCTGCAGCTATCAGTAAATATCCAGGCTGCTGCCAGCCACTAGCTTCCGGCTAATATTTTCTGCATCGTGCGCCCCATCTCTGCAGGATTGCGAGTCACATGTATGCCGCATTCCTCCATCACCGCGAGCTTGTCTTCCGCCCCACCCTGCCCGCCGGAGATGATCGCGCCAGCATGACCCATGCGCTTGCCTGGCGGCGCAGTCAGCCCCGCGATGAAGCCGACCACCGGCTTTTTCATGTTGTCCTTTATCCAGCGCGCGCATGCCTCCTCGTCGCTGCCGCCTATCTCGCCCACCATGATCACCGCATCGGTATCGGGATCGTCGTTGAAGAGCCTCATCACGTCGATGTGCTTCATGCCGTTGATCGGGTCCCCGCCTATGCCGACGCATGAGGACTGCCCCAGACCCAGCGCGGAGAGCTGCCCCACCGCCTCGTAGGTCAGCGTGCCGGATCTAGATACCACGCCTATGCGCCCCTTCCTGTGTATGTGGCCCGGCATGATGCCTATCTTGATCTCGTCGGGCGTGATCAGCCCCGGGCAGTTTGGGCCGATCAGCCTGGTTTTCCTGCCCTCCATCCTGCGGCGCGTTCTGATCATGTCGTGCACGGGTATGCCCTCGGTGATGCAGATCACGAGGTCGAGGTCCGCATCGACCGCCTCGTCTATCGCCGCCGCCGCATACGCGGGCGGCACATAGATCACCGAAACCGTGGCGCCTGTCTGCGCCTTCGCATCCTTCACGCTGTCGTAGATCGGCACGCCCTCGAAGCTCTGCCCTCCCTTGCCGGGTGTGACACCCGCGACGAAGCAGTCTTTGCCGTTCGCATACGCGATGCAGTTCGTCGTGTGGAACTGCCCCACCTTGCCCGTCATGCCCTGCGTCATGACCCTGGTGTTCTTGTCTATGAGTATGGACATCAGTTTCCCCTCGCGGCTGCAACCGCCTTCTGCGCCGCGTCTGCCATGTCGGCCCCCGAAATGATGGGCAGACCGGATTCCTCGAGTATCCTCTTGCCCAACTCCACGTTGGTGCCCTCGAGCCGCACCACCAGCGGAACGGAGAGATGCACCTCGCGCACGGCGGCCACGATGCCCTCAGCGATCACGTCGCACTTCATGATGCCGCCGAATATGTTGACCAGTATCGCTTTCAGCCTCGGATTCTTCAGCATCAGCTTGAAGGCCTCGGTCACCTTCTCGCGGCTAGCCCCCCCGCCCACGTCGAGAAAGTTCGCCGGGTTCCCGCCGTAGAGCTTGATGATGTCCATCGTCGCCATCGCAAGGCCCGCGCCGTTCACGAGGCATGCGATGTCGCCGTCGAGCGAGATGTAGCTCAGATCGAATTTCGATGCCTCGATCTCGGCCGGGTCCTCCTCGTCGAGGTCGCGCAAGGCTGTGATTTCTGGATGGCGATAGAGCGCATTGGAGTCGAAGTTGAACTTCGCATCCAGCGCGATCAGCGAGCCCTTTTCCGTCAGCACCAGCGGATTGATCTCGGCCAGCATCGCGTCCTTCTCGACGAAGGTCTTGTAAAGATTCTGGAAGAGCGAGGCTGCGCCATTCGCATCGGGTATGCCTATCCTGCGCGCAACTTCCGCCGCATCCTCTTCAGCCAGTCCTGTGACCGGATCTATGCGCAGCGTGTGTATCCTGTCCGGGCTCTCCTTCGCGACCTCCTCAATCTCCATGCCGCCCTCGCTGCTCGCGAGCAGCGCCACGCGCTGGCTTTCCCGGTCGACCACCATGCCGAGATAGAATTCGCGTTTGATCGCAACACCCTCCTCGATCAGGAGGCGGCGCACGACCTGTCCATCGCGGCTCGTCTGGTGCGTGACCAGATGCATGCCCAGCATCTGGTCTGCGAATCTGCGCACCTCGTCCAGGCTGCGTGCGACCTTCACGCCGCCGCCCTTGCCGCGGCCTCCCGCATGTATCTGCGCCTTGACCACCCATGCCGTGCCGCCCAGGCTCCGGGCTGCAGCGACTGCCTCATCGCTGCTAAAGCAGGCCACACCTCGCGGCGTGGGCACGCCGTACTGGCGCAGGATTTCCTTTCCCTGATATTCGTGTATCTTCATGATCGCTAGTCCTGCCGCAAAGCCGCCATATTACCGAATATTCAGGTTACCCGGCGAAGATTTGGCGCCCAGGCTACGCCATGTTTCCAGCAGCGTGTCCGGATTCAGCGAGATGCTCTGTATCCCCTGCTCCATCAGCCATGCCGCGAAGTCGGAATGGTCGGAAGGGCCCTGGCCGCATATGCCGACGTATTTCCCCATGCGGTTGCAGGTAGAAATCGCCATCTGCAACAGCGCCTTCACGGCCGGATTTCTCTCGTCGAAACGGTTCGCGACCAGGCTGGAATCGCGATCTAGCCCCAGCGTCAGCTGCGTGAGGTCGTTCGAGCCTATCGAATAGCCGTCGAAGTGCTGCAGGAAATCCTCTGCCAGGAGCGCGTTGGATGGTATCTCGCACATCATGATCAGGCGCAAGCCCTGCTCGCCGCGCTTCAGTCCGTTCTTCGCGAGTTCATCGACGACTTCACTCGCTTCCTCGACCGTGCGCACAAAAGGCACCATGATCTCCACGTTGGTGTATCCCAGTTCCTCGCGCACCTTCTTCATCGCACGGCACTCGAGCTCGAAGCAGTCCCGGAAGCTATCCGCGACATAACGTCCCGCACCCCTGAAGCCTATCATCGGATTTTCCTCGACGGGCTCGAAGAGTTCTCCCCCGATGAGTTTCCTGTATTCGTTGGACTTGAAATCCGAAAGACGCACAATCACCGGACGCGGCCAGAATCCCGCAGCAAGTGTTGCAACTCCTTCGGCCATCTTCTCCACATAGAAGTCAGCAGGGCTCAGATAGCCTGCCGCCCTCTCCGAGACCTGTGCGCGCAAGCCTTCCGGAAGGGTATCGAAATTCAGCACCGCCTTGGGATGCACGCCTATCATGTTGTTGATCACGAACTCGAGGCGCGCAAGGCCTATGCCTCTGGAGGGCAGCTGCGCGAATTCGAACGCGAGCATCGGGTTGCCCACGTTCAGCATCAGCTTGACCGGAAGCTCGGGGAGCGCTGCGCCGTCCTCCACTGCGACATCGAAGGGCAATTTGTCCCGGTACACGTAGCCTGTGTCGCCTTCCGCGCAGGATGCTGTGACCATCTCTCCATCCGGAAGCGCTTCGGTTGCATTGCCGCAGCCCACGATCGCGGGGATGCCGAGCTCCCTCGCGATGATCGCCGCATGGCAGGTCCGGCCGCCGCGGTTGGTGACGATCGCGGAAGCCATCTTCATCACGGGCTCCCAGTTGGGGTCGGTCATGTCCGTGACCAGCACGTCCCCCGCCTCCACCTTGCCTATCTCTCCTATGCCTGCAACCAGCCTCACGGGACCAGCTCCTATCTTCTGGCCGATCGCGCGCCCCTCGGCGAGCACCTCGCCGCGCCTTGCAAGCCTGTATTTCCCCGCACTTCCCGCCTTTGCCTGGGACTGCACCGTCTCGGGCCGCGCCTGCAGGATGTAGATCCTGCCATCCTGCCCGTCCAGTCCCCATTCGATGTCCATCGGGCGGCCGTAGTGTTTCTCTATCGCGATCGCATGTCGCGCGAGTTCCAGCACTACGCTGTCCGGGATCGAGAACATCGCGCGCTCCATTGGAGACACTTCCTCGATTCGGGTGGAAACGCCCGCCGCGCGCCTCTCATCGAAGACCATGCGCTGCATCTTCGAACCCAGGCTGCGCCTAAGGATCGCGGGATAGCCTTCCTCGAGCTTCTGCTTGTGCACATAATACTCGTCGGGATTCACAGAGCCCTGCACCACCATCTCGCCCAGACCGTAGCTCGCCGTGATGAACACCGCGTCGCGGAATCCGGATTCCGTGTCGAGCGTGAACATCACGCCAGAGGAACCGAGGTCCGATCTCACCATGCGCTGTATGCCGGCCGAAAGCGCGACGTGGCCCGTGTATCCGGTGTGCACGCGATAGGAGATCGCTCGGTCGTTGTAGAGCGATGCGAACACTTCCTTCACCGCGTGCAGCACGTTGTCCATGCCGTGTATGTTGAGATAGGTCTCCTGCTGGCCGGCAAACGATGCGTCCGGCATGTCCTCCGCGGTCGCAGAAGATCTCACTGCGACGCTGCCGTCACCATCCTTCATCAGCCTCTCGTAATGCTCGCCTATCTCCTGCTCGAGCCTCGAAGGCAATGGCGCATCAGCGATCCAGCCGCGTATCTCGGCGCCCGTTGCGGCAAGCCGCTCCATGTCGGCCACGTCGAGCGTGGATAGCGCATCCGAAATACGTTGGTCCAGCCCGCTTTCCGCCAGGAAATCCCTGTATGCGTCGGCCGTGGTCGCGAATCCGCCTGGAACGGCAACGCCGGCCTCGCCGAGATGCCTGATCATCTCGCCGAGCGATGCGTTCTTTCCTCCCACCTGCTCTATGTCTGAAAGGCCCAGCGACTGGAATGGAATGACGTATGGATGCATGGTAATTCTCCTCTCATGAACCGTTTGCTTTTCTGTTGACCGCCTGCATCAGGTGCACCGCCATCTCCTCGATGGAGCGCGAGGTCATGTCGAACCAGGTGATCCCTGCCCTGCGCATCAGGCTTTCCGCGGCTGCCACTTCAAGACGGCAGTTGGCAAGCGACGCATATCTGCTGTGCGGGCGGCGCTCCTCGCGTATGCGGTGCAGCTGCTCAGGGGATATGGTAAGTCCATACAGCTTGTCGCGGAAGGGCAGCAGCGGGAGAGGCAGGGTGTCGCGTTCGAAATCCTCGGGTATCAGCGGATAGTTTGCGGCCATCAGGCCGAACTGCAGCGAAAGATAGAGGCTGGTGGGCGTCTTTCCGCAGCGCGACACGCCCACCAGGATCACGTCGGCGCTCTTCAGGTCCGCTGCAGAGACACCATCGTCGTGCGCCAGCGCGAAGTTCATCGCCGCGATGCGCCTCGCATATTCGCGGTTCTCCTGTCCGTGACTGCGCCCCACGCTGTGCGTGGAGCGCTGTCCCAGCTCCTGTTCCAGCGGCGAGATGAATGCCTCGAACAGGTCCATGAAAAGCGCATCTGCGGAGGAGATCCTGCGGCTGATCTCTTCGTTCATCAGCGTCATGAAGACCAGCGGACGCGCACCATCCTGCGCCGCTATCTCCCCTATGCGCGCGAGGCATGCATCCGCCTTCCCGAGGCTGTCCGTGAACGGGAAACGCACCGTGCTGAACTCGATGCCGCCGAACTGCGAGAGCAGGCCGTTGCCCAGCGTCTCGGCGGTGATGCCGGTTCCGTCGGAGATGAAGATGGCCGTGCGCCTGTCCATGCCGGTCATGCGGGCGCACCGCGCCAGAGCGGCTCACCGCCCCCATCGAGATAGCAGAGATAGGCGCGCAAGTCGAATTCAAGCTCGAGGTACCGTGGCTCCATGTGCACGCATAGCTGATAGAAGGCCCTGTTGTGCTCCCGTTCCCTGAAATGCGCGAGTTCGTGAACCGCTATCATGCGCAGGAATTCCGGGGGTGTCTCCCTGAACAGCGCGGCCACCCTGATTTCGCGCGCAACTTTGAGCCTGGCGCCCTGCACGCGCGAGATCCCTGCATGCATGCCCAGCGCCCTCTCCATGAGCTGCATGCTGCTGTCGTAGGCTACCCTGTTCAGGCGTTCCGCATTGCGCAGGAACTCCTGCTTCAACCGCACCATGTAATCGTAAAGCGCCCTGTCGGTGCGTATCGCGTGTGCTTCCGGATATTTTTGCAACAGCCTAACCCCGAGCTCGCCCTGCTCGATCAGCACCCGCGCCTGCTGCGCGAGCGCTTCTGGATAGCCTGAAAGATAGTCGGGTCTGGGGCGCATGCGATACTCCTCCCCGGATTATCTTCCTTTGCATCGGACTGCGCCAGTGCATTCCCGAAACGGCCGCATCCATGCGGCCGGCGTGCTCACATCTCCGAATCGTAGTAGTAGTGCATATCGTCCGGGTTGTAATCGGGATGCATGGACATTTCCTCGGCGATCGCATCGTCTTTGATCTGCTCGCTGCTGCGCTTGTCAGGGCACATAAGAAACAGTAGGGAAGCGGCAATCGCACAGGTGGCGTATTTGGTCTGCAGGCTGTTTATCATGATGATCTCCCAATTCCAGAATTAAATGGAAACTGCAAGATATACACAGCAAATGTCGTGCCAACGGATCGGGTCGCACGACAGAAATCCCTTGCAGATGCAACTCCTCCCGCATTTCACTGGGCAAACCGGCCATCCGCGATACCTGCAGGACTTTACGGTCCTGCGCCTCGTGCTGCGGGAGCTGCATCCGCATGGTGCAAAATAATCCCAAATGCACCACAATGCAACCGTGCGATAATGGATTCGGACGAACGGCAAACCATGCATATGCTGAACTACCCAGATGTCAGCCAGACCGACGCTTTCATCGTCGAATTCGACGGTGCAATCGAGGCCCACATGGACTGGACGAGAAGGATATTGCGCTGCGCCGTGCTGCACACGCCGCCAGGAGACGACGTGATGTCGCCCGTCGCGCACACGCTCTGCCGTTTCGGTCACTGGTTCAGGCTGAACGCGGAATATTTCAGGGAGCTGGACAGCAGCTCCGTTCCCCATGTCGAGGAGCTGCATCAGGCCATGCACGATGCGATGCGATGCATCTGCGCCGACGTGATGAAAGGGAATCCCGGGAAGATATCCGACCTGGATGCGTTCGAACGCTCGCAGTCGGAGCTGCTGATGCTGCTGGCGAGACTGAAGACGCTTTGCATCTCCAATGCGGTGAGGCACGATCCGTTGACCGGATTGCCCTTGCGCTACGGCATAGAGAGGGACTATGCGCTTTGCATGAAGGATGCCAGGCGCAACCACACCCGCGTCTATGTCGTGCTGATCGATGTCGATCACTTCAAGCGCATCAACGACGAGCACGGGCATCCTGCGGGCGACATGGTGTTGCAGCATCTCGCCGGCACGCTGAGATCGGTATTGCGCGACAACGAGCCGCTTTACCGTTTCGGCGGCGAGGAGTTTCTGTGGCTGATGCGATGCGATACGCCGTTCGTGGCGGAAAGGTCGGCTGGCCGCCTCCTTAGCACGATACGCGAAACCCCTGCGGAGGCCGACGGCATCCGGATTGCGCTGACGGTCACGCTGGGTCTCGCCGAGGCGGCAGAGAACGAGGAGATTTCCAGCGCGATCAAGCGCGCCGACGTCGCCCTCTACCAGGGCAAGAACGAAGGGCGGGACCGCTACGTCATCGCATCCTGAAATCCTGCGAACATGCAGGGTCATGAAAAAATTATCATTGGAGACTAAAAGCATGAACCGGCATTACACACTGACCATCTCGTGCCCAGACCGCGTGGGCATCATCGCCGCGGTGACAGGCTTCATCGCCGAGCACGGGGGATTCATCGTCGAGGCGAGCTACCACACAGAGGAGGAACAATTCTTCATGCGCCAGGAGATACGCGCAGACTCCCTGCCCTTCGACGCGGAAGAATTCAGCCGTCGTTTCGCGCCGCTCGCATCCGAATTTTCGATGGACTGGAAGCTCGCCGATTCCGCGAAGAACAAGCGCCTCGTGATCCTCGTGAGCAAACAGGATCACTGCCTGGACGACCTCTTGCATCGCTGGCGCACGAACGAGCTTCAGGTGGACATTCCCTGCGTGATCTCGAATCACGAAGACTTGAGGAGCTTCGTGGAGTGGCACCGCATACCGTTCATCCACGTGGACATGCAGGACAAGGCGCAAGCCTTCGAAAGAATCGCAGCACTTTTCGAGGAGCATCGCGGAGACACGCTGGTGCTCGCGCGCTTCATGCAGATACTGCCTCCACACATCTGCCAGCGCTATTCGGGACGCATCATCAACATACACCACAGCTTCCTGCCTTCCTTCGTCGGCGCGAAACCCTACCATCAGGCCTATCTGCGCGGCGTGAAGCTGATAGGCGCGACCTGCCACTACGTCACTGACGAACTCGACGCCGGTCCCATCATCGAGCAGGACACGATGCGGATAGACCATGGCGACACGGTGGACGACCTGGTTCGCTACGGGCGCGACATCGAGAAGACCGTGCTCGCGCGCGGACTGCGCTACCACGTCGAGGACCGCGTGCTGGTGTGCGGCAACAAGACCATCGTGTTCAAGTAAGGCACCATAACCGTGCATGCAGGCAGCTGCATGCAATCAGCATTTCCGGATGCTCCAAGGTGGATCTGGCCTGGCGCGATTCTTGCTTATCCATAAACAGGCATGACACGCTTACGGAGAAGCAGGAAATGATCGTCAATGAAAGCATCGTGCATGCGCTGCATCAGAGCACGCTGGTTGCGGAATTCCGCGAATCCGAGATCGGGGTGCTGCTGCCATTGTTCACCACGAGGCATTACAGCAAGGGCGAATATATCGCGAGGCCCGGCAGCTGCGAGCTCGAGGATGCGCTGCTGATACTGGTCGACGGAAGGATAGAAGTTTCGGCCAGGATAGAGGACGAGCCCATGGCCATTCATCTGAAGGATCCGGGAGACATCGCCAGGGTGATCAGCTTCGTCGGTGGCAACATGATGAAGATAGATGCGACGATAGAGGTCACCGAGGACTGCACCGTGCTGCTGCTTGAGCGCAGAAAGCTGGAGACGCTGCTCGATACGCATCCCGTGATCGTCTACAACGTGATGCGCGGCCTGGTGCGCTTCGCTCACGGACTTGCGCGCCACAAGAGCGCAGAGACCGAAGAGCTCAGCAACTACTTTTACCGCATCAACGGCCGTTTCTGATTCTGCCCGGCTGAAACCTGCCCGGCTTTTTGAGCAGGCACGGGGCCGTCACGCCTCGGATGAGGAATGGCGGCTCCGGGTGCGGGTACATCAGGCTCTGGCGGTCTACAGTCACACCCTTGTCTACACCGAAGGCTCCGCAACTTATTTTGTTGAGGTTGTTAGCGTAGCAGTCGTGGTTCCGCTAGTGCTGCCGCTACCATTTCCGTTGGACAACGCCACCGCAGCACCCACCACTGCCGTGATTATCAGCGCTGAATGTCCGTGAACGTACCAGTCGCCACGTTTGTCGCTGTGATCGGTGTCTTCTAAACGCAACTACAAATAATCATTGACCATCTTATTAAACGTAACTACACTAAACATGTGAAACTCATTTTCGATGATGCAAAGGATGAGGCAAATCAAAGCAAGCATGACCTGTCATTGTCCGAAGCCTCAAAGCTGGAATGGGAAGATGCGTTGATATGGCAAGACACCCGCCGCGATTATGGCGAAGCCCGCATGATTGCATTGGGCGTGATAGGTGAACGGCTGTATTGCGTGGTGTATGTTGACCGTGAAGAGGCGCGGCGAATAATCAGCCTGCGCAAAGCGAATCAAAAGGAGTTTGACCATTATGAACAAGCTAATTCGACCCACTGACAAAGAGGATGCGCAGATTACCGCTGCCGCGATGACCGACCCCGACAATCTGCTGCTGACCGATACAGAGTTAAGCCAATTCAAGCGCGGGCGCGGAAGACCCCAAGGAAGCGGAAAAAAGGAACAGGTAACGCTTAGGCTTGATGCGCAAATACTGGAGCAATTCAAGGCCGCAGGAAGCGGCTGGCAAACCCGCATAAACGATGCGCTGGTGGATTGGGTGAAACATCATTGACAGTTTAGGCATTGCCTAGCCCGATGGAGCGAAAACGGGAATCTTTCACCCGCTGACAAAGCCACAATGGAAAACCATCGATCCTTCGAGGTGATCTTATTTTCGCCGGCTTCAATCCTGCTGCATACTTTCCTTAAAACACATCTGTTTTTTCAAGCGGCTTGAACTGGGAACAGTCAGGCGGTTTTCTTTTGGGGGTGCGTGTCTTTGTGCAAAATTGACAGAGCGTGGTGACATAATGGTGACATATCACCACAACCCAGAAAAACAAAAGCCTCACATTTCTGTAAGGCCTTGTTTTAATTGGTGCCGCTTATCGGATTCGAACTGATGACCTACCGCTTACAAGGCGGTTGCTCTACCAACTGAGCTAAAGCGGCATTTGACTGCAATCTATGCATGGTGGGTCGAGCGAGATTCGAACTCGCGACCAACGGATTAAAAGTCCGCTGCTCTACCGGCTGAGCTATCGACCCCTTTGCAAAGGAGCGCGAATTATACGTATTCAGCACGCACTGTCAATGAAGAAAACATCAGCCCTGAAAATCCAGTCGTATCGACAGCCTTTCAGGTGCCGCCTTTCTGCATCGCGCAATCAGGCAGTGGCTTGCCGAAGTGGTAGCCCTGCCCATAGTCCACGCCTATCTCCTTGAGCAGCGCCGCAATCTCTTCGTTCTCCACCCATTCCGCGATCACCTTCATGTCGTACACGCGGGAAATCTCGACCATGGCCTGCACGAAGACACGATCGTTCGCGCTTTCCAGCAGATTGCATATGAAGGACCCGTCTATCTTCAGATAATCGATGTCCAGCTGCTTGATGTAGTAGAAGGACGAGAAGCCGACCCCGAAGTCGTCCAGCGCGAAGCGGCAGCCCAGCTGTTTCACCTCCCTGACGAACTGCTGCACCAGATCGAGGTTGTGGAAAGCGGCCGTCTCGGTGATCTCGAAAACTATTCTGGCGGGATCGACGCCTGTTTCTGCAAGCTCGCTCCTGATCAGATTCAGGAGTTCGACATTGCCCACGGACCTGCCCGAAAGATTGATGGCCAGACCGGTGCATTCCTTTTCAAGCTCCGAGAGCTTCTGTATGCAGGCTTTGACCACCATGCAGTCTATCCTGGTTGCGAGGTCGAATTTTTCCGCGACCTTGATGAACACATCCGGCGGCAGAACATTGCCCGACTCGTCCCGAAGCCGGATCAGCGCCTCGTAGTGATGCGTCTCGCCGGTCACGAGGTGCACGATGGGCTGATAGGCCATGCTGAAGCTGCGTTCCTGAAGCGCCAGCTTGAGTGTCTCCAGGTTGTTGAAGAGCGCACCGAACTTCTTTCTGTGCGCCTCGTCTTCGTCGCGGTATAAATATATCTGGTTTCGGCCTTTTTCCTTCGCCAGCAAAAGCGCGAGGTCCGCGTTGTTGACCAGCGCGCCCCTGTGCGCATCCCCGCAGGCTATGCCTATGGTGACGGTCACGCTGTGTTCGCGCCCGCCCAGCAGGACCCGTGACTGCTCCACATTGCGCGACATCGCCTGCGCCTTGGTATCGGCGCTGTCCGGATCCAGACCTGCCAGCGCGACTGCGAAGACATCCCCGCCATAGCGCGCCACGATGTCGCCCGGCCGCACCGATTGCTTCAGCATGCCCGCGACATGCTGCAGCACATTGTCGCCTTCGGAATGCCCGAAAGTGTTGTTGACATAGCGCAGGCCGTCGATATTGATGAAGAAGATGGACATGCCCTCGTCACCCAAGGACGCCGCATGTGCGGCCAGGTTGCGCAGAAACTCGTCCCGGTTGGCAAGGCCGGTCAACGGATCGCTTCTGGCCAGCCTTTCGTGTTCATGCCGTGCTTCCAGTTCATGCTTGCGGCTTGTGGTTGCGTCGTTGAGCGCCCTGCTGAGAGACTCCTCCCTCAATGGTTTGGTCAGGTAACCGTAGGCGCCACTGTTGAGCGACTCGACCGCATGTCCGGCATCGTCGAGTCCGGTCGCCATGATGAAGATGGGTGGCTGATCGAGATTTCTGGTCGCCTTAAGAAGCTCCAGACCGCTCATGCCTGGCATGGTTATGTCGGAAATCACGACATCCGGCGCGTCGCCGCGTATCATGGCCAGCGCATCCTCTCCATTGCTTGCCGTGCGCGTCGCGAACCCCAACCGCTCGAGCAGGGTTTCTGTCATCAGCAACTCGATCGGACTGTCATCTACTATCAGGACGCTGCGCATGCTCTTCCAGAAAAATTGTCACTGCGAGCGGGGTGCTGCAGCGATGGTTCAATCCGGCATTATATAGCATCAAAATGACGCGCCATGCAACTGGCCAGCATGTGATCTGCGTGTAACAATGCAGCGCTATCCTGCCGACTGCAGGCATCACTTTCAAACTTATGACACGACATCCCACACGCCCCCATTCGGTCGGAAAACTGCCATTCGCCAAGCTGCTCAGAATTCTTCTGGCCGGCACGGTTGTCCTGGGCTTTCTTGCGCTTGCCATATTCAGCTACAAGAGCTGGCAGAACGAAAGCCGGGACGTGCAGCGCAACCTTGCCATCCAGGCGGGCTTTGCCGCAAGAACCAGCCAGGCGATATTCGACAGCCTGGGCATCAGCATGGAGTTGCTGGGGCAGATGATGTCCACGGTGGATGTGGTGGCGCACCCGGAGCTTGCGCGCCCTGCTCTGCTCGCATATGTATCCGAACACCCGGAAGTCGCTGCGGTCTCGCTGATCAGCCCCAGAGGAAAGATGCTGATAGACACCCATGAATCGCCAGGCACAGCGCTGCCCGATTTCAGCCAGGATCCGTCCTATCTGCGGGATTTTTTGTTCGACCTGAACAACACCTATTCCTACAACATCGGGCGCAACCAGTTCGGTCTGGGCCTGGATCGCTGGCATTTCCCCTTCCGTCATACCGTCAAAAGCGCCAGGGGAGAACCGCTGTTCGTGATACAGGCCGCGATTCCCATAGACAGCGCCGGATTCCTGTGGTCGGATCTGCCCATGCTGTCGAACAGCCGCGTCGGGCTGATGCGCGACGATGGTTACCTGCAGCTGCTCTGGCCTCTCAGCGCATCGCTCAAGGTATTCAATCAGTCACAATTGCACGGCGGGTTGATGAAGACGCTGCGGGATCACCCGGGCATCATTGCCGGCTCCTATTCGGGTGACTCCTCGCTGGGCGGCACCAAACGTGTCGGCGCATTTTCGCATCTCCCCAATGCCAACATGCTGGCCTTCGTTTCCGTTCCGGAAAAATTCATCGCCATCCGCTGGTGGGAACACAACTACCCAGTGCTGCTGATCTTTCTTGTATATCTGGTCGTAATCGGCATCATCGCCTTGAGGCTCTCGGCCAGGGAGCGGGAGCACACGAACAAGTTGCAGGCGCTGGCATCCTTCCCTGAAGGCAGTCCGGAAATCGTGCTGAGCACGGACAGCGACGCAAACATCACCTACACGAATCCGCACGGCCTGCAGGTCCTGGCAAAACTGGGGCTCGGCCCTTACGAGATGGCGGCACTGCTTCCCTCTGACTACCGCGAGATCGTTGTACAGTGCCTTGCAAGCGGCGAAACGGTCAAAACCATAGAGGTCGAATTCAACCAGCATCATCTGCTCTGGACGTTTTCCCCGCTGCAGAGCCAAGGCATAGTCCACTGCTATGGCCTGGAGATCACCAAGAGGCGGATGGCCGAAGAGCATGCCAGAAAGGTGCTGATAGAGAAGCAGGCGGCAGAAGCGGCCAGCGAATCCAAGAGCCAGTTCCTCGCAAACATGAGCCACGAAATCCGCACGCCGCTGAACGGCATCCTGGGATTTCTGAGGCTGCTGGCGAAAACCGATCTCGACCCCGTGCAGCGCGAGTATCTTGGCACCACCGAAGTTTCCGCCAAGGTGCTGATGACCGTCATCAACGACATCCTGGACTTCTCCAAGATAGAAGCAGGCAAGGTATCGCTCGAACAGATAGACATCGAATTGCAGGCGCTGCTCAAGGAGATCATCTCGCTGCACTCGGCAAACGCGAAAAGCAAGGGACTGGATCTTTTCTTCTCCTTTGACGAGGCCGTGCCTGCCCATCTGCTTGGCGACCCTGCGCGCATTTCCCAGGTGCTGTCAAATCTGCTGGGAAATGCGATCAAGTTCACCCAGCAGGGTGAAATCCTCGTGAAGGCCGCCCTGAGGGAGGATGGCACCGACCATGCACTGATTGCTGTCTCGGTCAGGGACAGCGGGATAGGCATTTCTGCAGAGCAGCAGGCGCGTCTTTTCCAGTCTTTCAGCCAGGCAGATGTCTCCACCACGCGCAAGTATGGCGGAACGGGTCTGGGGCTCGTCATCTCCAAGGCGCTGGTCGAACTGATGGGTGGAGAAATCACGGTTTCGAGCGAGGTCGGCCTCGGAACGACATTCACCTTCACCCTGCGCCTCATGAAGCAGCCTGCCCGCCGCGCCTCCTCGGGTCGCATTGTCGCAATCCACAATAACGGCCGCCTGAAGTCGAAGGAGAACGGCGAAAAGCTTTCCGTGCTGATCGTCGACGACAACGAGATCAACCGGAAACTGGCGAAGATCCTGTTCGAGCATCTGGGTGCCGCGCCCGAACTGGCCGAAAATGGCGCAAAGGCGCTGGATGCCTATCACCGCAGAGCCTTTGACCTCATCCTGATGGATGTGCACATGCCGGTCATGGATGGCATCGAGGCCACTTCGCGCATACGCGAACTGGAGAAGACCAGCCTTCGCCATACGCCCATCATCGCGCTCACCGCCAATGCGCTGCGCGGCGACAGGGAGCGTTTTCTCTCTGCCGGCATGGACGAATATCTGAGCAAGCCCATCAACGAAACAGCGCTGATGAGCGCTCTCGGCAATCTCGGACTGGCAGAGTCTTCGGCAAGCAAGCAAGTCCCCGCAAGCCACGAGGCAGATGCCGACGAGAAACTTGCGCTGCTCGATCCCGGGATGGGAATCGAACTCTCCTTTGGAGAAAAGGATCTATGGCGCAAGGTGCTGGGCATGCTCCTGGACAAGCTGCCTGAATATTCGACGAGCCTCGCCGCTGCAAGGAATCACCCCGAAGAGCTGTACCAGATCAGCCACAAGCTGGCCGGCGCATCGAGCTATTGCGGAACCCCTGCGCTCACGCATCACGCAAGGAAACTGGAGAGGCTAACCAAAGGCTCTGACCTGGATGCGATCGCAAGGCCGCTCAACGAGCTTCTGCACGAGATAGACCGGCTTCTGGCGCTCAGCGCGAACGGAAACATTCCGGACAGGGAGAACGCGATATACTGAAGGCTTTCACACCAGACTCCTGGCGATGGCATCCATGATCTTCGCCTGGCTGAACGGCTTCACGATGAAATTGTCAGCACCTACGCTGCAGGCCTCCTTCACGTTTTTCAGCGTCGCATCGCTGCTGATCATGATCACGGCGATTTGAGGATGACTTGCCTTGATCGTCTTCAGCGCATCCATGCCGTTGGTCTTTGGCATGTTGATGTCCAGAAAAAGGACATCCGGCCGAAACTTCCCGCAAAGTGCCTGTGCGTCCGTTCCGTTCCTTGCCTCACCCACCACCTCGATGTGGTTCTGGCGGAGCATGGACCTCAACAGGACACGCGTGATTTCATCGTCATCGGCAATGAGCGCTTTGATCATTTTTCGGGTGGCTACTTTCGGGATTTCGCGATACTTTAAGGGAATCCATGGAAAATGCCAAACAGTCCCGCTCCAGCACCCTCACCATCCTCCATGAGGACGAGGCGCTGATCGTCGTCGAAAAGCCTGCGGGACTTCTGTCCGTCCCGGGGCGCGGAGAAGACATGCAGGATTGCATGAGCCTGAGGTTGCAGACGGTATTTCCGGATGCGCTCACCGTTCACCGCCTGGACATGGCGACTTCAGGGCTGCTGGTGTTCGCGCGCGGACCAGCCATGCAGCGCCTTTTGTCCAAACTTTTCCGGGAACGCCTGATTGAGAAGCGTTACCTCGCTGTCGTGTCCGGAAGAATGAAATCCGAGAGCGGCGAGATAGACCTCCCCATATCCGCCGACTGGCCAAACAGGCCACGGCAGAAAATAGACTTGCTTGGAAAACCATCGCTCACGCGCTTTGAAGTTCTCGAACAGGGAAATGATATGGCGCACCTCAGGCTCGAGCCGGTAACAGGCCGCGCCCATCAGCTGCGCATCCATCTTATGGCGATAGGCCATACCATAGTCGGCGACGCTCTTTACGGCGGAAAGCCTTCCTGGCGCCTGATGCTGCATGCGCATGAGCTCTGCTTCGACCATCCCGTCACGGGGGAAAAAATGCATCTGATCTCGAAGCCGCCCTTCTGATTTCATGCCGATCTATAATGCACTCTGCTCTCGACGGGAAAATCAAATGCTCAAGCTGAAACATGTATTCATAGCCATCTTAATCTCCGTCCTGCTCATGGCGGCCTATGTCTGGCTCGCGCTGCACTGGAGCTATTCGAAGGGGGAGCGCGCAGGATATTTGCAGAAACTCTCCAACAAGGGATGGCTTTGCAAAACCTGGGAGGGCGAGCTTTCCCTGATATCTCTGCCAGGCGCGATGCCTGAAAAATTCCTCTTCACGGTGCGCGACGATGCGATCGCCAGGCGCATCAACGCGCTTGCCGGTCAGCGCGTATCCCTGGTCTATGAACAGCACAAGGGGCTGCCTACATCCTGCTTCGGCGACACCGAATATTTTGTCACCGATGTCATCTCCGTCAAGACTCAGCCCTAGGGGCTTGCTATACTCCCGACTTCCGGACAGATGCGACAGAGACTTATGAAACGATACCCGCTCATCAAGGCAGAGCCCGCATGATCGCGAGGCTCGCCCTGGCTTCGCTCAATCACGTGCTCATGCAAAACGGCTGGGCGCTGGAGCGACTTTCAGGATTCAGCGGAAAAACGGTCCGGTTCGACATCCCGCCTTTTTCCATGGCCTTCGTCGTACTGCCGGATGGCCGGGTAAGCCAGGCCGAAAGAAACGTCGCCCCGGATGTTCAGTGCGTGATCCCTCCTTCTCTCCTGCCGCGCCTGGCGATTCACGACGAACTCGCCTACAGGGACATAGAGAGCACAGGCGACACGGCCCTGCTTGCCGAAATTCTTTTCCTGTCACGCAACCTCAGATGGGATGCAGCAGAAGACCTGAGCGCCCTGACAGGCGACATCATCGCGGAGCGCATCGTGCAGGCTGCAAAGAGCATCGAAATCGGCCCTTCAGGCCTTGCGCAGGCGGTTTCCGAATACCTGACGGAGGAAAACCCTCAGCTCGCAAAGCAGAATCACATACGCGCATACGCTGAAGAGGTGGACGATCTGCGCGATGCTGTCGCAAGGCTGGAAGCCCGCATCAGACGATTGACCGGCAACTGACATGCGCATCTTCCGTCTCTTCAGAATAATCTTCGTCGTGCTGAGCTTCGGACTCGACGAATTCCTGCTGGCCCACGAGAAGGTTCGCTGGCTCAAGAAACCCCTGAACGCCATCCTCTTCATGCGCGACACCACGGAGCCCCGCGCTGCGAGGCTGCGCCGGGCCCTGGAAAGCCTGGGCCCCATCTTCGTCAAGTTCGGGCAGATGCTCTCCACGAGGCGGGATCTCATGCCTTCGGACATCGCGGACGAGCTCGCCATGCTTCAGGACAGGGTCCCGCCATTTTCCTCAAGGCAGGCGATCGAGCTTCTCGAAAACACATACCGAAAACCTCTGCTCGAGACTTTCAAAAGCTTCGAGGAAAAACCCGTCGCGAGTGCATCCGTAGCCCAGGTGCATTTCGCGGTTCTCCAGGATGGGCGCGATGTGGCGGTCAAGATACTGAGGCCCGGCATCGCGCTTACCATCGCGCACGACATTTCGCTGCTCAGGACAGGCGCCTCCCTCATCGAATGGCTTTGGGAGGACGGAAGGCGTCTGAAGCCCCGAGAAGTGATAGCGGAATTCGAGAAGCACCTCTCGGACGAACTCGATCTTACCAAAGAGGCCGCAAACGGCAGCCAGCTGAGGCGCAACTTTTCCGACTCCAGAATGCTCATGGTGCCAGAGATGTACTGGGATTACTGCACGAAAGACGCAATGGTGATGGAGCGCATGTACGGAATGCCGGTAAGCCAGGTCGAAGCCCTGAGGGCGGCAGGCGTTAACATTCAGAGGCTGGCAGCAAACGGGGTCGAGATATTCTACACGCAGGTTTTCAGGGACGGCTTCTTCCATGCCGACATGCATCCCGGAAACGTGCAGGTGGCGAATGACGGCCGGTACATCGCGCTCGACTTCGGCATCATGGGAACGCTGACGGATGTCGACAAGCATTATCTCGCGCAGAACTTCATCGCCTTCTTCAGGCGGGACTACAAGCGTGTTGCCGAGGTTCACATAGAATCGGGGTGGGCGCCAAAAGAGACCCGGGTCGACGAACTCGAATCGGCGATACGTTCCGTCTGCGAACCCATATTCGACAAGCCGTTGAGGGAAGTCTCCTTCGGGCGCGTGCTGCTCCGCCTTTTCCAGACATCGCGCCGTTTCGGTATAGAAGTCCAGCCGCAGCTCGTTCTTCTGCAGAAGACGCTGCTCAACATCGAGGGCCTGGGGCTGCAGCTCGATCCCGATCTCGATCTCTGGAAGACAGCCAAGCCGTGGCTGGAGCGCTGGATGAGCGAACAGGTGGGATGGAGAGGATTCCTGAAGTCTCTGAGGGAGGAAGTGCCCCGCTATGCGACCCTGCTTCCCGAGCTTCCCCGCCTCCTGAACCGGAAATTGTCCGAAAATCCAGCCGCCCAGCTGGAGCAGACCCTGCAGCTTCTGCTACTTCAGCAAAGACAGCGCAACATGTGGCTCGCAATGATCTCGGGGATATTGTTCCTGCAGCTTCTCTGGCTACTGCTGGGCTGATTACTTCGGCGGAAGTTGCAAATCAATTCAAAAGCAGCGTTTCGACATGGTTGTAGGCCAGAATCTTTGTATCTGCTGTCGCCAACGAAATATTATGAACGCGCGCAGTGGCAACAATGATCTGATCAGCCGGATCACGGTGAAAATCCCCGGGAAGACAGGTTGATTCAAAAGCAATTTCCGGGGTGAGTTCAAGCAGGCGAACGTCGGGATAATTCAGGGCTTGTTCAAACCATTCCGGCGTTCAAACTCTCATCGCCATGTACCCACCAAATCCATATGTGCGTATCCAGCAAGATCACACAGCGGAACGGATCGGCAGTCACTCTAGAAATTACAAAAAAGCCCGCTTACGCGGGCTCTTTGCATCACACTTCTAGAACATCATCATGACCAGGCGGTTCACCGCATAGCCGCCCATCGTGAGGAAGGCGAACAGCACGGTTGCGAGCATCAGGGGCTTGGCGCCAGCCTGGCGGATCGCGCCGACATGGGTGCGCAGTCCCAAGGCCGCCATCGCCATCGCGAGGAGCACGTTGTCTATCTGCAGCAGCGCTTCTGTCAGTCCGGAAGGCAGAACCTGCAGCGAATTCACGGCGCTTGCGACGATGAAGAGCACCGCAAACCAGGGTATGGTGATGCGCGACTTGCCGTGAGCCTTGTTTTCGCTCTGCGCATAGGAGGAGAGGATCAGCAGGAACGGGGCCAGCATCATCACGCGCAGCATCTTCTCGATCACCGCGGTCGAGGCGGCCGTATCGCTCACGCTCTTGCCAGCGGCGACAACCTGGGCGACCTCGTGGATGGTAGAGCCGGCATAAACGCCGTATGCGCTCTCGGAAAGATGCAGGTAGGGATATATGATCGGATAGGTGAACATCGAGATCGTGCCGAACACGACGACCGTGGCGACCGCAACCGAAACCTTGTGCGCCTGTCCGCGGACAACCGGCTCAGTCGCCATCACCGCCGCAGCGCCGCAGATCGCGCTTCCTGCACCTATCAAGATCGAGGACTGGGCATCAAGGCCGAACACGCGCTTGCCGAGCTGGACCGCGATAACCAGGGTGAGGGTCACCATCAGCACGTCTATCAGTATGCCTGCCCAGCCTATGCCGGCGATCTGCTGGAAGGTGATGCGGAAGCCATAGAGCACGATCGCGGTGCGCAACAGGATGTTCTTCGAGAAGTCCACGCCGGATGCAGTCTTCGTCGCAAAACGGGAGAACACCGTATTGCCCACTACCATGCCCATGATGATGGCCAGGGTCAGCGCGCTCAATCCCAGGTGCTGTATACTGGGCATGCCAGCAGTCTGAATGGCGGCGTATGCGATGACGCCCACGAACAGCAGGCCAGACCACCACGCGGGGTCGCGCATGCGGTCTGCTGTGCTGGCGACAAAACTTTTACTCTTGTGAACCATGATTCCGCTCCTTTTGTTTCGTTGTTTGAGAATATTAGTGACTGCTGAATAATGGCTCAAATACATTTATTTCATAATTTGATAACATTTGGTTATCCATGATCAACCTTCACCTTCTGCGCATCTTTTTCGTCGTGGCCGAACAGAAGAGCTTTTCCCGAGCGGCGGAGCAGCTCTTCATCAGCCAGCCTGCGGTATCGAAGGCAGTAAGGGAGCTTGAGCACCAGCTCGGCCTGCCGCTGATAGAACGCGGCATTCCGGGAAGCAGAAAGAGCATGCGTTTGACCGAAAGCGGGGTCGCGATGTTCGAACACGCGCGGGGAATATTCGCGCTCGAGCGCGTGGCGCTTGACGACGTGCGCGCCAGGGTTGGCCTGAAGCATGGCGAGCTCGTCATAGGGGCGAGCACGACGATCGCGGGTTACTGGCTTCCGGAATACACGGCCAGATTCCTGTCCCAGCATCCTTCCGTCAGGCTCGAGGTGAGGGTCGGAAATACCCATGAGATCAGCGCAGAGCTGATAGACTGCAACATCGACGTAGCCCTGGTCGAGGGGATGGTGAATGACGAGCGCATTTCCTCGACTCACTGGCGTGACGACGAGCTGCACATCGTAGCGCGAACGGAATCGACTCTCGCAAAGAGACGCAAGCCCAGCACGGCGGAGCTGAATGAAGAAGCATGGCTCCTTCGCGAATCGGGATCGGGAACGCGAGAATTCAGCGAACGCATGATGAGCGAACACGGGATAAGCCCGCAGCGCATCATCGAGTTCGGCAGCAACGAAGGCATAGTCCGCGCCGTTGCCGCAGGGCTCGGAGTTGGCGTCGTGCCTGCCCGCACCGCGCGCGAGCTCTACATGCTGAAGGAGATCAGGGCGGTAAAATACCCGCACACGGGCGTTCTCCTGCGCCCGCTTTTCCTGCTCACCCTGAAGGACAGGCCGCTTTCCCCTCTTGCGCGTTCTTTCCGCGACATGCTCTCGAAAGAGCGCTAGTCTTTCCATGCGCAGCTGGGCTCAGCTTCTTGTGAGCGCCGAGATCCGGTCAGAAGAGATCTATGCTGCCCGTCTGGGTTTCCTTGAGTACGCCTTCCCTGACCAGCGTCTCGTAGTGGAAGACAATGTTGCGGCCCGCATCCTTTGCGGCGTAGAGCGCCGCATCCGCGCGGTTGATCACTTCCTGCGGCAGCACGCTGTAGTCCGCCCCGC
>JAJXTH010000014.1 GCA_021783995.1 Pseudomonadota bacterium | reverse complement strand
CAATTTTCTAGGTAGGCTCAGGTAATTCAAAGTAAGGTTAAGTAACCTTAACTCATTGATTTGGCGGAGAGGGGGGGATTCGAACCCCCGTTGGGATATTATCCCAAACACGCTTTCCAGGCGTGCGACTTAAACCACTCATCCACCTCTCCGAAGGGCGCGCAGAATATACCAGATTGCCCGTTCCTGCAAATATTGTTGTTGAAATTCCGGCCGACGAACCGATTGTGCTATATTCAAAAAAACCGATACGCCCATCAGGCAACGCCAAAACAGTGAGCGGGCGGCATCGCATAATTCAGGACAAGGTTTGAAGATGGATCATCAACACAATCATTGCAGTCATGGTCATCACCACCATCACGGGGATCCGAACAGTCGCGCTTTCGGCATCGCCATCTCCTTGAACGTGCTTTATGTCGTTGTGGAATTCGTCTACGGCCTCATCGCCAATTCGACCGCGCTTCTGGCCGATGCAGGGCATAACCTTGCAGATGTGCTGGGTCTGCTGCTGGCAGGAGGCGCTGCAATCCTTGCGCGCAGGGTCCCGAGCGGGCGCTATACCTATGGACTGCGCAGCTCTTCCATCCTTGCGGCTTTGGCCAACGCGATGTTTTTGCTTGTCACCTGCGGCGCGATTGCATGGGAAGC
Organism: Pseudomonadota bacterium; assembly: GCA_021783995.1. Lineage (GTDB taxonomy): Bacteria > Pseudomonadota > Gammaproteobacteria > Burkholderiales > Gallionellaceae > Gallionella. The sequence continues at coordinate 51,877 of JAJXTH010000014.1, read as the reverse complement.
AATCCTGAGGTTTTACCAGCCTCCTGCAGTGGCAGGCATGACGGTCATCGTGGTCGCGGGCATGGGCATTGCGATCAACGGGCTTTCTGCTTGGATGTTCATGAGAGGAAGCCACGACGACATCAACGTTCGCGGCGCCTATCTGCACATGGCGGCCGATGCGGCTGTCTCGCTGGGCGTGGTTGCTGCAGGCTTTGTCATGCTTGTCACAGGCTGGTACTGGCTGGACCCATTAGTGAGTCTCGTGATCGTTTCTGTGATCGTGGCCGGCACATGGAGTCTGCTACGCGAATCGGTGCACCTTGCATTGAGCGCCGTGCCTGCGAGCATCGACCTGCCTCAGGTCGAAGCCTATCTGCGCTCCTGCAAGGGCGTTTCCGACATCCACGATCTGCATATTTGGGGCATGAGCACCACGGAGAGCGCGCTGACCGTGCACCTCGTGATGCCGGATGGTTATCCAGGGGATGAATACATGGACGGCATCATGCATATGCTTAAGGACAAGTATGCAGTCCATCACAGCACGCTGCAGGTGGAGCAGGGCACGACGAATCATTCCTGCGCGCTTGTTGCGGCTCACTGACATGAGCGAGGAAATCCAGAAGCTCCGCATAGACAAGTGGCTCTGGGCTGCGCGCTTCTTCAAGACGCGCAGTTTGGCGGTCGATGCGATCGAGGCAGGCAGGGTGATGGTCAATGGGATGCGCGTCAAGGTCGCGAAAGCGGTGGGTAGCGGGGACCGGCTCGAGATACGCATCGGACGATACCAGTTCGATGTCGATGTGCTCGGCATATCGGGAAAGCGCGGACCGGCGAGCGAGGCGCAGAAACTCTACCATGAAAGCGACGAGAGCCGCGAGCGGCGCGCGCTGCTCGCCGAGCAGCTAAGGGCGGAGCGCCCGGCATTCAGGGGGCGGCCCACCAAACGGGACCGGCGACTGATCGAAGAGTTCAGGCGTGGCAGGTAAGCCTGCCAAATGGCGCAAGCGAGCGCTTGAGATCCTTATCTTCGCGGTTGTCATCGTTGGCATACGCGCATGGCAGCAGCGCGACATGCCGAACGGCCCTGCACCTTTGCTTCGGGGCATGACGCTTGATGGCCATCCCTATGCATTGTCCGCGCATCCTGCCAAACCCGTGCTTGTGCATTTCTGGGCGACCTGGTGCCCTATCTGCCGCACCGATCAGGGCACGATCGATTCCATCGCGCACGACTATCCCGACACCGTCACGGTCGCGATGCAAAGTGGAAGCAGGGATGAGGTGATGAAGCACATGACCAAAGCGAATCTGGGCTTTCGTGTGGTGAACGATCCGGACGGCAGCATCTCGCGCACATGGGGCGTGAATGCAGTACCTGCGAGCTTCATCGTTGCGCCCGATGGCAGGATACGCTTCATCGAAGTCGGCTATACGACGGAGATCGGCCTGAGAACCCGGCTCTGGATCGCAGGACTCTGATCCTGTCATCATCCCTCGTGAAAATGAGTGTATGCTATGGCATACGGAGGCTGTGATGGGCAATCTCGGGAAGATCGTTTCGGTGCGCGGGAGCGTGGTGGATATCCGCTTCGAAGATCTCCTTCCTCCAATCTATACGCTGCTTTATGCGGGTGAATCCATCGCCATCGAGGTGCTTACCCAGATGAGTTCGCATCTGGTGCGTGGCATAGCGCTGACCCCGACTCAGGGGCTGTCCAGAGGCATGACGGTGACCGACAGCGGAGGGCCGCTCAAGACGCCGGTGGGTGCTTCCATTCTTTCGCGCATGTTCGACGTTTTTGGCAATGCGATAGACCGTTTGCCTGAGCCGGATGACGTCGAATGGCGCAGCGTCCATCACGCACCGCCTTCGCTCTCACGGCGCTCGACCCAGTCCGAAATATTCGAGACGGGCATCAAGGTGATCGATGTGCTTGCGCCGCTTGAGAGAGGCGGAAAGGCGGGGCTTTTTGGCGGTGCGGGCGTCGGCAAGACTGTATTGCTGACGGAGATGATACACAACATGGCAGGCCACCACGAAGGGGTGAGCATCTTCTGCGGCATAGGCGAGCGCTGTCGCGAAGGGGAAGAGCTATACCGCGACATGAAGGAAGCGGGTGTGCTGCCCAACATGGCGATGGTGTTCGGGCAGATGAACGAGCCTCCCGGCAGCCGCTTTCGAGTGGGGCATGCCGCACTCACCATGGCGGAATACTTCAGGGACGACGAGCACCGCGACGTGCTGCTCCTGATCGACAACATATTCCGCTTCATCCAGGCCGGATCGGAAATATCTGGGATGATGGGGCAGATGCCATCGCGTCTCGGATATCAGCCCACCATGGGAACCGAGCTCTCGGGGTTGGAGGAGCGCATCGCGAACACCGATACCGGCGCGATCACCTCGATACAGGCGGTGTATGTGCCTGCTGATGATTTCACCGATCCCGCAGCAGTCCACACCTTCTCGCATCTCTCCGCCTCCATCGTGCTGTCCAGGAAGCGCGCGAGCGAAGGACTCTATCCCGCCATCGATCCGCTGATGTCGGGCTCCAAGATGGCGACCCCGGGTGTGGTGGGAGAGCGGCATTACAAGCTTGCGCAGAGAATCAGGAGCACGCTCGCCCAGTATGCGGATCTCAAGGACATCATTGCGATGCTGGGGCTTGAGCAACTGTCATCTGCGGACCGCGCGATCGTCGCGCGCGCGCGGCGCCTCGAGCGTTTCCTGACGCAACCCTTCTACACCACGGAGCAGTTCTCCGGCATCAAGGGAAAACTGGTCGGCCTGGAAGATGCGCTGGAAGGCTGCGAGCGCATACTGAACGACGAGTTTGCAGATGTGCCGGAAAGCGCGCTATACATGATAGGCGCGATATCCGAAGCAGGAGAAAGGCCATGAGGCTGGAAATACTCCTGCCGCACCAGGTCTATGCCAGAGCGGAAGATGTGATGCGCATCGTGGTCGAGACACCGTATGGATCATACGGCCTATTGCCACACAGACTCGATTGCGTGATGGCGCTGACAGCGGGAATACTGACCTTTGAGACAAGAGAACGAGGGGAGGTGCAGGTCGCAGTGGACCAGGGAATACTCGTCAAGGCTGCTGACGATGTGAAGATTGCGGTGCGCAACGCGATCGGAGGAATGGCTCTGGGACAACTGCGCGAGGCTGTGGAGCGCGAATTCGTCGACATCGATGAAGACGAAAGGCAGATGCGCTCGGTGCTTGCGAGGCTCGAGAGCGGCTTCTTGCGCCGTTTCGCGGAGTATCATCGTGGCTGAAGAACCGGAAGAAAACTTCGCGCGCAGGGTGGGCGAGCAGGAAAAGCGCAAGCTGAAGGCGGAGCAGAGCGTGACCATCTGGTCTGGCCTTGGAATGATGGGCCTGGTAGGCTGGTCTGTGGCGGTGCCGACCGTGCTGGGAACGGCGCTAGGAATCTGGCTGGATGAGAACTATCCGGGGAAACATTCGTGGACCCTTACGCTTCTGATTGCGGGACTTGCGACAGGCTGTCTGAATGCGTGGCATTGGGTGGCAAAGGAAAACCGGGAAATCCATGCAGGGGAAAAGAAATGAATGAACATCTGATCGCTGCGCTGTCTTCAGGCATTGCATTGGGCATTTTCTTCTTCGGGGGGCTCTGGTGGACAGTGAAAAAGGGTCTGACGTCCGCCAGGCCTGCGCTCTGGTTCATTGGCAGCCTGCTGCTGCGCAGCGCAGTGACATTGTGCGGATTCTATTTCGTCGCGAATGGCGACTGGAGGCGCATTGCTGCCTGTCTTTCAGGCTTTGTCATCGCGCGTTTCATCGCGATCAGGCTGCCAAGAGGGGAGAGCCATGCACCTTAGTTCAGACGAGGTCATCTTCTGGCAGCACGGATTTTTCAAGCTCAATCTCACGATCCTGACGACATGGGGACTGATGCTTGTACTGACCGTCGTATCAAGGTTGGTCACGAAGCGGCTTACGGATGGCATGCGCATCTCTCGTGCGCAAAGCGTGCTCGAAGTCATCGTGACCATGACCAGCAAGCAGATCGAGGAAGTAGGGCTTGCGCATCCGGAAAAATATCTCGGGTTTCTGGGCACGCTTTTTCTTTTCGTTTCTTTTTCAAACCTGTGCGAAATATTTCCGGGCTATGAGCCCCCGACAGGCTCCCTTTCGACGACGGCGGGGCTTGCGATCTGCGTGTTCATCGCGGTGCCGGCTTTCGGCATCATGGAGAGCGGCTTGAAGCCTTATTTAGCCTCCTATCTGAAGCCTACGCTGCTGATGCTGCCGTTCAACATCATAGGCGAATTGTCGCGCACGCTCGCGCTGGCGGTGCGACTTTTCGGCAACATCATGAGCGGTTCGATGGTCATCGCGATCCTCTTGACCGTCACGCCTTTCATCTTCCCGGTCCTGATGAACTTGCTGGACCTTCTGACCGGGCTGGTGCAAGCCTATATTTTCACGATACTCGCCACCGTATATATCGCGGCGGCAACCAGAGCCAGGGAGGAGGCATGAACATGGACAGTTCTACACTAATTGCGATGGCATCGATCATCACCGCGGGACTGACGATAGCGATAGGCGGAATAGGCCCAGCCTTGGGCGAGGGGCGAGCGGTCTCTACGGCATTGAGCTCTCTTGCGCAGCAGCCGGATGCGGCCAGCACCATCACCAGAACCCTGTTCGTGGGGCTTGCAATGATAGAGTCGATTGCGATCTACTGCTTCGTGGTTGCGATGATACTCATCTTTGCGAATCCGTTCTGGAATCATGTGATAGCACAGGCTGCAAAATGACATGCTGATAGACTGGTTCACCGTTATCGCTCAGATATTCAACTTCCTCATCCTGGTATGGCTGTTGAAGCGTTTTTTGTATGCGCCGATATTGAAGGCGCTCGACGCGCGCGAGAAACGCATCGCAGCCGAGCTTGCCGATGCGGCGGAGAAGCAGACGGAGGCTTTGGCCGAGCGCGAGGAATACAGGCGCAAGAACGATGAGCTTGAAGGCATGCGCGACGAGTTGTTGCGTAAGACGATCGATGATGCGGCGGCATTGCGCGAGAAGCTGATGTCCGAAGCGAGAAGCGACGCTACAAGCATGCGCGAGAAGAACCGGAAATCGCTCGATGACGAGTATCAGTCGCTGTCGCGGGAGATTTCGAGGCGCACGCAGGCAAGCGTGCTCGCAATTGCGAAAAAGACGCTCGAGGATCTTGCAGACGCCGCTCTTGAAGAACGCATGGTGGACGTTTTCATCGTGCACCTGAAGTCCATGAACTCAGATGAAAAGAAGCACCTGACCGGAATTCTGGTCAAGAGCGCATTCGAATTGCCAGAGACCGCGCGGGCCAGGATAGTGGAAGCGATCGGGGAATTTTCATCGGTAGGAATAAGCTATGAGGTTGTGCCGGAGCTTGTTTCGGGCATCGAGCTTGTTGCGCATGGGCAGAAGATCGCATGGAGCGTGGACGACTATCTCGGCATGCTGGAAAAGGAAGTCGATGCGCTGTTCAAGGCGCAGAGCGGGTCTGATCGATGAAACTCAAGTATGCATTCGATGATGCCTTTGCCGCGATAGATCATGCGCAGCAGGACTTCGCGCCGCACTTGCGGGCGAAGGAAACAGGGGCTGTCGAGAGCCTTTCCACAGGCATTGCCAGGGTTTCAGGCTTGCCTGGCGTGGGCTTCGAGGAAGTGCTGAAATTCCCTGGGGACCTTTACGGCATCGCATTCAACATCGATGAAGACGAGATTGGCGCCGTTCTGCTGGGCGACTACTCGCAGTTGCACGCGGGTGCGGAAGTCGAACGGCGCGGGCATGTGATGGATGTGCCTGTGGGGTTCGGCCTCATAGGTCGCGTGGTGAGTCCGCTCGGGCGTCCGCTGGACGAAAAGGGCGAGGTGATATTCGACAAGCGATTGCCGATAGAACGGCCTGCACCCCACATCATGGATCGCGCGCCGGTCACCGCGCCGCTGCAGACAGGCATCAAGGTCGTGGATGCGCTGGTGCCCATAGGGCGCGGGCAGCGCGAGCTGATACTGGGCGACAGGCAGACCGGAAAGACCGCAATCGCGGTGGACACGATCTTGAACCAGCGCGATGTGCTGTGCGTTTATTGCGCGATCGGGCAGCGCGCATCCTCTGTTGCAAAAACGATAGCCAGCCTGCGCGAAAACGGCGCGATGGAATATACCGTGGTCGTGGTGACCGAGGGTAACGATCCTCCTGGGCTTGCCTATATTGCGCCCTATGCTGCGACCAGCATCGCGGAGCATTTCATGGAAGCGGGGCGAGACGTGCTGATCGTGTATGACGACCTGACCAATCATGCGCGCGCCTACCGCGAGCTTTCGCTGTTACTGAGACGCCCACCCGGACGTGAGGCATTTCCCGGAGACATCTTCTACATACATTCGAGGCTGCTCGAGCGCGCGACCCATCTGAGAGAGGAACTGGGCGGAGGCTCTCTCACCGCATTGCCCATCATAGAGACGGAGGCCCAGAACATGGCAGCCTACATTCCGACCAATCTGATCTCGATCACCGACGGGCAGATATATCTTTCCCCAAGACTCTTCGAACTGGGCCTCCTTCCTGCGGTCGATGTGGGAAAATCCGTTTCAAGGGTGGGAGGCAAGGCGCAGCGATCGGCATATCTTGCCGTTGCAGGCGACCTGAAGCTCGCCTATGCGCAGTTCGAGGAGCTGGAAACCTTTGCGCGCTTCGGTACCAAGCTCGACGAGAGCACCCGCAAGATCATAGAGCACGGCAAGCGCATCCGCAGCTGCCTCATGCAGCCCGAGTTTTCCCCTGTTGCCGTGCCGGCGCAGATCGTCATTCTGCTTGCGCTGACTGCAGGGCTCTTTGACAGCATTCCGCTGGAAAAAATGCGCGATGCTGAATTCGCGCTTATCAAGGCTGACATTCCAGAGGGAATCGTCAAGCGACTCTTCTCCGTCGAGAGGCTGGATGACCGCGATCGCGAATCGATATTGCAGATCGCGCGCAATGCACTGTCACCGTTCCAGACAGAATGAGCGAAACCGTCGAAAGCCTGCGTCACAAGATAGACAGCGCAACCGAGCTTGGTTCTGTGGTGCGCACCATGAAGGCGCTTGCTGCGTCCAGCATCGCGCAGTATGAGCGCGCGGTGATCTCGCTTGACGATTATTATCACACTGTGGAGCTCGGGCTGGTCGCCTGCCTGCAGAGTCAAAATGCGGTCAAGGCATATCAGCCAAGCCCGAAGTCGCTGTGCGTTGTGGTGTTCGGCGCAGACCAGGGGCTGGCGGGACAGTACAACGAGGTGCTGGCCGATTTCGTTGTTGCAAATCTCAAGGGCAACACGCTGGAGAAGCATGTTTTCGTGGTCGGCGAGCGCATCCAGGGATACCTTGCCGACTTCGGGATAGAAAAGATTTTCGCTGCGCCGAATTCGATCGCGGCGATCACCGGGATCACAGGGCGCATACTCTCCGCGATCGATTCGGATCAGGTGTATCTATTCCACAACAAGCCTCAGGCTGACTCGGCCTATGAACCCGTGATGCAGCGACTCTTGCCTCTCGATGAGACATGGCAGGGTGAACTCTTAAGGCAACAATGGCCGTCGAGAAATCTGCCTGAAGTGATCGGAATGGGAACGCTGGAGGCGCTGATTCGCGAATATATCTTCATCTCGCTGTTTCGCGCAGCCACAGAATCGCTGGCCAGCGAAAATGCGGCGCGCCTGAATGCGATGCGGCGCGCCGAAAAGAACATAGACGAGCTGCTCGATGCGCTGAAACAGGACTTTCATCACCTGCGTCAGACAGGCATTGATGAGGAGCTCTTCGATGTGATCGCGGGTTATGAATTGCTGGCCGGATCAGGCCGCTAGCGCGACAGCCATTCTGTAGCCATCGATCTGCATGCACTCCGGAAGGTCGCATCCGGCATATGCGTTTTTCCTTTCATCATCTATTTCGGCAAGCGGCAGATTCAGCGCCTTGCAGCAGGCTTCCATCCTTGCCCATGCCAGCGCAAAATCGGCATCACTGCTCACGCTGCATGATGGCAGATAGATCTTCGCCAGAGCATCGATCCCGGGCAGGGGTTCTATCCTGACGATGTCCACACCCACCGGTCCTGCGTGCGAAAGGCCGATCAGCGCCTTGTCCGCAACATAGCTCAGGCTGACATGGATGCCGCTTTCGTCTAGCCTGGGCCCGTGTGGCGTCTCGATGAGTTCGATCCCGGCCTTGCCAAGCAGTCGGGCTGCCGAATTTTTCAAGACTTCTCTCGCCTCTTTGCGGGCAGCGGCTCTGCATGCGGCAATATCGAGCAGGATCAGCGCAATGCCGTTGCGATCAAAGCTTGTCGGGCTGGCAGGCCAGATTGTGGCTTCGATGCGCATCACCTGCTCCACGGCTCTGAGGGCGACCCTGTCCAGCGCGTTCCGCCCGGAATGTTCTCGCCCTTCAGGATCAGCGTCAACGGACCCAGCGTTGCGCCATCGCCTATGTGCGCGCCATAAAGGATGATGGCGCGGGGGCCTAACGTGACGCCGCGGCCTATGCTCACATCGCCTATCTTCATGATGCGGTCTTCGAAGAGATGGGTCTGCGGGCCGCTCCATCCATTGAGCGCAGCGTAGTCGCCTATGCTCACGCAGTCGAACTCGGTGAGGAAGGTCGTGTCCATGTAGATGCCCTTGCCCATTCTGCAGCCCAAAAGTCGCATGCAGGGAGGCAGCATGGGGGTGCCACGCAGGAAGCCCACGAAATTCGGTACTGCTATGGATTCGTAGAGATTCGTGATCGCCTCGCTTCCCCAGACGAACGAGGTCCACATGGGTACCGAGCGTGGACGGTAGCGGCCGATGATCAGCCACTTCAAAAGAACGACGAAGAGAAAAGAGCCAATGCCGTAGAGGAAGCCTGCCAGGGAAAGTGCGATCACGGTATCCCAGAACAGCCCCGCGCTTGCAAGCGGCATCACCAGTGCGACCGTGAGATATCCTACCGCGATGACCACAGCCATGGGCATCACGATGCGCAGCCCTTCCACGATGCTGCGGCTGATGCGTCGCAAGATGCCGGGCTCGAATGTGAGGCGCTTGTCATATCCTTCGAATTGTTCGCGTGCCGGCAAGATGATGGGAAGGTTGCCGACCCAGGTGTCGCCGGGTTTCATGCGCCCGTTTTCGGGTACGCCGGATTGCACGCCGATCAGCACATCGTCAGGCAATATGCTGCCGTCTGGCACGAAAGCGCCGTTTCCGAGGAAGGTGCGGTTGCCGATGACGGTGGGGCGCAAGCTCATCCATCCGCCTTCGATGCGTTCATCGCCCAACATCACGCCGTCGGCGACGAAACTGTCTGTGCCTATGGTAAGCATGTCAGGCACAACGCCCAGGGCTGTCGAAATCTCGGTCCCCTTGCCTACGCGGGCGCCGAGCAGGCGATACCACCAGGGTGCATACACCGTGGCATAAAGGCCGTGCAGCGCAAAAAGGCTGGATTCCTGTATCTGATTGCTCAGCCACTTGCTGAAATAAACCATGCTGTGCACGGACCAGCTTCCCTCCTTGAGCCTGGGCAGGACGAGATAGCGGAATCCTGTCGAGGCAAGTATGGTTGCGATCACGAGCACGGCGCTCGCGGGTATCGACAGTGTGAGATAGGTGAAGAATGCGCTGAATGGCGCGACATGCGCATCGGCGATATTGAGCCAGCGGCCATCCAGCCAGTCTATCAGGATGAAGCTCGGGAACACCGGCAGGAAGAACACGATCGCAACCAGGTTCGCCCCCAGGAAATAGAACAGCGCTTCCATCGCAGTGCGCAGTCTTGATACCGCAACGCGTGGCCTTCTTCCCTGGATGTCAGTGGCGGCCGAGAAACGCGCAGGCGCGCCTTCCCAGCGCTGCGCAGGGGGCACATGTTGTCCGGCAGCAAGCGAGGACAGGCCGCCAAGATGCGCATATTCGGCTATCGAGCTTTCTCCTTCCATCACTGCATAGGAGTCGACCACGGCTTCATCGCCTATGCTGATACTGCCCATGATCAGTTCATTGCCTTCGACCCTGACGTTTTCCAGGTTCACGGATGAGCCTATGGAGACGCCGTTGCCGATTTCGAGCAGGTCGGGCGCGCGTATCGACAGCGCGCCTATCAGCGTGTCCTTGCCGACTTTTGCGCCGAGCGCCCTCAGATACATTCCGTTGAGCGATGAGCCCGACAGGAGATGGCGCGGAGGAACCTCGCATATCCGGTCCGCGAGCCACCAGCGGAAATACATGAAGCCCCAAAGCGGATAGCGCCCGGCCTTGACCCTGCCCACGATCAGCCATTTTGCCGAGATCGCGAAGAAGAAACTGCCGACATTGGCGATCAGGTAGACGAGCAGAGATGCGAATATCGCGCGCGTCATCGTGTCGCCAGGATCGCCCGTGAAATAGTGATAGGTGAAGAAGGGGGAGAGCCATTGCGCCATCTTGAGGCACACCAGCGGAGGGATGGCCGTGGCCTGGGCAAGGCTGCAAAGGATGCGGCGCAGTCTGGGCGTTTCTGCGATGTCGATGGCGATGTCGATGGCTTGCAGCTGTTTTTTTGCCAGAGTCTCTGCGATGACGCCTAGCTGGCGGTGCGTATAGATGTCGTGCACCGTAGCGTTGGCAAAACGCGCATCCTCGCGCAAATGGGACACAAGCCGCGCAGCAAGCAGCGAATGTCCCCCCAGGTCGGCAAAGAAATCCGCAGTGCGCTTGAGTTGCTGTCCTGGGAAGAGGCGATGCAGGGCGGAAAACAACGCGGCTTCGGCATCAGTCTTTGGCGTGTCCGACTCATCGGGCTGGCCCGCAGTTTCAAGCTCCAGCGCGCGCAGCGCCTTCCTGTCTATCTTTCCTGAAGTCAAACGGGGCATCGTCTTCACTTCCTCGAAGAGAGCAGGCACCATGTAGGGCGGAAGCTTTGCAGCGAGATTCTTGCGCAGTGTCGATGCAGGTGTTTGCGCAGCAACGACATAATAGGCGATGAGCTGCTCCACGCCGTCAACTTCCTTCATGATCACTGCGGCCGTTGCAATGCCGGGTTCCTTCGCGAGCACAGCCTCGATCTCTCCGAGTTCGACGCGGAAGCCGCGTATCTTGACCTGGTCGTCGACGCGGCCCAGGCAATGGACATTGCCGGATTCATCGATGCGCGCCAGATCGCCTGTGCGATAAAGGCGTGCTTCGTGATCTCCTTTTGCATAAGGATTGGCAAGGAATTTTTCCGCAGTGAGCTCGGGTCGGCCGAGATAGCCGTCAGAGACGCCAGGTCCCATGATGCAGAGTTCGCCTGTTTCCCCTTGCGGGGTAAGCCCGAGATCGTTGTCCACCACGAGCAGGCCGTAGTTGGGCAGCGGTTTTCCTATCGTGACGGGCATCCCCTTCTGCAATCTTGCAAGGCTTGCCGATACCGTGGCCTCGGTCGGGCCATAGGTGTTGTAAAGCGCATGCGCTGCCCATCGATCGGCCAGCGCCTGCGGGCACATTTCTCCCCCCAGATTGATCAGCCTGAGCGATGGAATGTCGCGCGGGAAGAGTGCAAGCAGCGTGGGTACCGCATGCAGAACGCTGATGTGATTCTCCTCGAGTGCCCGGATCAGCGCATCCGGATCTCCCGTGATCTCGCGAGGCGCAAGCCAGAGGGTCGCGCCGACCAGATAGGCTATCCATATCTCTTCGAATGACATGTCGAAAGCAACGGAAAAACCCTGATAGACCCTGTCATCACCAAATACGCCCAGCACTTCGTTCTCGCTGCGCAGGAAGTGACAGATGCTGCGCTGGCTGATCAGAATTCCCTTGGGCTTTCCAGTCGAGCCTGAAGTGTATATTGCATAGGCAGGGCTGTCGGGGCCGAAGTCGCAGCCTCTGCGCGCATCGGGGGTATCCGATTCGAGCAGGTCCTCGATGGCCCAGCAGAGAAGCGCATGGCCTTCGAGTTGCGGCAAAAATGACCGGCAGGTGAGCAGTCCCGGGCTTTGCGCATCCGAAAGGCAATCATTTATTCTGGCAGCAGGCGTGTCGGCATCGAAGGGCAGCCAGGCGGCTCCTGCCTTGCAGATGGCCAGCTGTGCCGTCAGGAGGTCGATGCCGCGCGGCAGCCACAAGCCCACGATCTGACCTGCGCCTATGCCCTTGGCAATCAGGCGGCTTGCCAGTCTGTCTGCGGCTACATCGAGTTCTGCATAGCTCAGGGTTTGTGTGCCAGAAATCAGCGCAGTCTTGTCCGGTACCCTGCGTGCAGTGGCTTCAAAGATGTCGGGCAGCGTTTCGGATTGCAGCAGATCAGGGCGGTGCGGTCCACGCAAAATCATAGGTCTTGAATCTCGAGATGGATAAAGGCAGGGGGCTGTCTTTGTCCTTGAATCTTACCATGCAGCCAGAACCATTTCATAATCTGCAGATTGGAGTACGATATGCGCAGGTCAAAACGGAATTATGCAAAGGTGAAGACATGAGCGAGATCGTCGATTCCATCCTCAAATACAACGAGGGCCGTGAAGCGGAAAGGGTTGCGATGAAGTACCGCGCGATGCGCGAGAACACTTTTTCTTTCATGCGAGGCAGTTGCCATCTTTATTACGCTAACTGGCCGCTTCATGACGTGAAGCTGAACGATGCGCCATTAGCCTGGATATGCGGCGATCTGCATCTTGAGAACTTCGGCAGTTACAAGGGCGATAACCGGCTGGTTTATTTCGACATGAACGATTTCGATGAGGCGGTGCTCGCGCCTGCAACATGGGAACTGGGGCGCTGGTTGGCTAGTATCCTGGTTGCTGCAGACACTCTGGATTTGCCGGAGATAGACGCCGAAAGACTTTGTCGGACCGGTCTTGCCAGCTATTCTGCAGCGCTGATCGCGGGCAAGGCTAGGTGGCTCGAGCGCGATACAGCCAGTGGGATGATCAGGAGCCTGCTCAATCCTTTGAGACTGCGGCGCAGGAAGGCCTTTCTTAACAGCCGGACTCGCGTGCGCAAGGGGGTGCGCAGCATCAGGGCGGATGGAAGGCACGCGCTGGAATTGACGCCAGAGGAAAAGGCGCGAGTCATGGCCTTTGTCGAGGAATATGCGCGCGGACAGGAGCGCCCCGAATTCTATCGCCCCATTGATGCCGCAAGGCGCATCGCTGGGACGGGCAGTCTGGGTCTTGCGCGGTATGTGATACTGATCGAAGGGCGCGGCAGCCCCGACGAGAATTTTTTGCTAGACCTGAAGCAGGCCATACCCAGCGCGCTTTCACCCTATGTTGCGTACAGGCAGCCTTCATGGGAAAGCGAAGCGCACCGCGTGGCAAGTGTGCAGCGGTGGGCGCAGGCGATTTCCCCCGCATTTCTGTCTGCTGTCAGTTTTGAGGGACAGCCATTTCTGCTCAAGGGCTTGCAGCCGACGGCAGACAGGCTGGCGCTTCCCGGATGGAATGGCAAACTGAAAAGGCTGGAGCAGGTGGTGAACAGCATGGGGCATATCATCGCCTGGAGCCATTTGCGCAGCGGAGGCAGAAGCGGGTCCGCGATCGCGGACGAGTGGATTGCGTTCGGGGCCAGGCTGGACTGGCAGGAGCGATTGCTGAAGCTGGCGGCCAAACAGGCTAAACAAATCCGTTCCGACTGGAAGAAATATGCGCGCGCGTACGACAAGGCCGGGAGATCATGGCATTGATACCTGCGATTGATACCTGCGATATGCTCGAAAATCAGGATTCTGTTACAATCGTTCGGGAACAGGCGCTGGGCAGAAGCACACGCGGCGAAACAGTAGCCGCGTAGGCGCTGATTTGAAAAGTTGATTCAATGACTTGCAAGTCGTGATCGCATTTTCTCCCCCGGCGCTGACCCATTCAAATTCACATTCAAGGATACTTAGAGCATGACCAGCGTAGAAACCGTGAGCGCGTTAGAGCGTCGACTGAGCGCGAAGATACCCCAGCAGGCCGTCAGCAGCCAGGTGGCCGACCGCCTAAAACGCATCGGAAAGACAGCAAAGATTGCCGGATTTCGCCCGGGCAAGATACCGGGCAAGATACTCGAGCAGTATTATGGCACGGAAGCGCGGCGTGAAGCGCTTGGCGATGCGCTGCAGAAGTCGTTCGTCGAGGCCGTAGAGGCGCAGTCCCTGAAAGTCGCTGGAGATCCGGAGTTCACCGTAAAGACGAACGACTGGAATGCAGACGAGATCGAATACAGCGCGACTTTCGAGGTGTATCCGGAAGTGGTTCTGGGCGATGTCTCCGGCATCTCTGTCGTGCGTTCCAATTATGAACTGAGCGATGCGGATGTGGACAGCACCATCGCAACGCTGCGCAAACAGCGCGCGACCTATGCTGCTGTGACGCGCAAGGCGGAGAACGAAGACAAGGTGACGATCGATTTCGCGGGCACGCTCGATGGCAAACCATTCGAAGGCGGAGAGGCGAAGGATTATCCGGTTACCCTGGGTTCCGGCCGCATGCTGAAAGAATTCGAAGATGCTATCGTAGGCATGAATATCGGTGAAACCAAGTCTTTCGACATGACCTTCCCGGAGAACTATCACGGCAAGGATGTGGCTGGTAAAAAGGTAACATTCCAGATCACATTGAAGAGCGTCGAGGCCCAGGTGTTGCCCGAACTGGATGCGGAATTTGCAAAGTCCGTCGGCATCGCAGATGGCGATGTCAGCCGTCTGAAAGATGAGGTGCGCAGCAATCTGGCGCGCGAAGCCGCGCGTCGCCTGAAAGGACGCAACAAGGACGCGGCGATGGATGCGCTTCTCAATGTTGCACAGTTTGATCTGCCTCGTGCGTTGGTCGAATGGGAAATGCATAATTTGATGCGTCAGACGGCGGAGGAAATGGAGCAGCGGGGCATGATGAAAAAGGGTTCGCATCTGCCTCCAGAATTGTTCCGCGAACGCGCTGAAAAACGCGTCAAGCTGGGCCTGATCCTGGCCGATCTGGTGGAGAAGCACCAGCTCAAGGCTGCGCCGGAAAAGGTTCGTGCGCTGGTCGAGGACTATGCGCAGAATTTCGAACATCCGGAAGAGGTGGTGCGCTGGCACTACGCAGAGCCTTCCAGATACCAGGAACTGGAGAATCTGGCGCTGGAAGAAAACGTGGTGGATTGGGTGATGGCGCGCGCCAAGGTGACCGATCAGGTCTTGTCATTTGCAGATCTGATGGGGAACTGACATGCATTACGAAGAGACGAAAAATATCGGCATGATTCCTATGGTCGTCGAGTCCAGCGGCCGTGGGGAACGTGCCTACGACATCTATTCGCGCCTGTTGAAGGAGCGAGTGGTGTTTCTGGTGGGCGAGGTCAACGACCATACGGCCAACCTGATCGTTGCGCAGATGCTGTTTCTCGAGTCGGAGAACCCGGACAAGGACATACATTTTTACATCAACTCTCCGGGTGGTTCCGTCACGGCAGGCATGGCGATCTACGATACCATGCAATTCATCAAGCCTGCAGTCAGCACGCTCTGCATAGGCCAGGCGGCCAGCATGGGCGCGTTTCTGCTGACGGCGGGAGAAAAGGGCAAGCGCTTCTGCCTTCCCAATTCCCGCGTGATGATACATCAGCCTCTGGGTGGTTTCCGTGGTCAGGCATCGGATATCGAGATTCATGCGCGAGAGATACTGTATTTGAAGCAGAGGCTCAATCAGATGCTGGCGATGCATACCGGGCAGACGGTCGAGGTGATTGAGCGGGATACGGACCGCGACAATTTCCTGAGTGCTGCTGACGCTGTTGCCTATGGGCTGGTCGATCAGGTGCTGGAAAAGCGGGCCTAGACGATAAATTGAGAGAGGTTTTCTATGGCTAACGACAAGAAATCTGGCGACAAGCTGCTTTACTGTTCATTCTGCGGCAAGAGCCAGCATGAGGTGCGCAAGCTGATTGCAGGGCCGTCCGTATTCGTTTGCGACGAGTGCATCACGCTTTGCAACGACATCATGCGCGAGGAAATACAGAGCGAGGGCGGACAGGGCGACAAGTCGGAACTGCCCGTTCCCAAGGAAATTTGCGCAACTCTTGATGAATATGTGATCGGCCAGGAACGCGCCAAACGCATTCTTTCCGTCGCTGTGTACAACCACTACAAGAGGCTCAAAAGCAACACGAATGACGGGGTGGAGCTTTCCAAGAGCAACATCCTGCTTGTGGGGCCGACCGGTTCCGGCAAGACTCTGCTTGCTCAGACACTCGCACGCATGCTGGATGTTCCATTCGTGATGGCCGATGCGACCACTCTGACCGAAGCGGGCTATGTGGGCGAGGATGTCGAGAACATCATACAGAAACTCCTTCAGGCATGCGATTACAATGTTGAGAAGGCGCAGCGCGGCATCGTTTATGTTGACGAGATCGACAAGATTTCGAGGAAATCGGACAACCCCTCCATCACTCGGGATGTGTCCGGCGAAGGCGTGCAGCAGGCGCTCTTGAAACTGATCGAAGGCACCAAGGCATCGATTCCTCCCCAGGGTGGGCGCAAGCATCCGAACACCGAGTTTTTGCAGGTGGACACGACCAACATCCTTTTCATCTGTGGTGGCGCATTCGACGGGCTGGAAAAAATCATACGCAATCGATCATCCAAGTCCAGCATCGGGTTTGGCGCGACGGTGCGTTCCGTCGATGAACGCAAGACCGGAGAGACTCTGCGCGATGTCGAGCCGGAAGACCTCGTGAAGTTCGGGTTGATACCGGAATTTGTAGGCCGTCTGCCTGTGGTTGCAACCCTTGAGGAGCTGGATGAGGCGGCGATGGTGCGGATACTCACCGAACCCAAGAACGCGTTGACCAAGCAGTATCAGAAGCTGTTTTCGATGGAGGGTGTCGAGCTCGAGTTCCGCGAAAATGCATTGCTCGCTGTCGCCAAGAAGGCACTTGCACGCAAGACGGGCGCACGCGGATTGCGTTCGATACTGGAACACGCCTTGCTGGACGTGATGTTCGATCTTCCGTCCATGGAGAACGTCAGCAAGGTGGTTCTGGACGAAACGGTATCTGCAGGCGAGATCCAGCCCATCATCGTTTATACGGACAAGCCCAAAGCGGCCTGATTCGAGGCGAAAAATCCAGAAGGCCGGTATTGCTCCGGCTTTTCCGAGATTTTTGATCGATCTTTTCCAAACAGGGATTGAATTGATTTAAGCTATCCCCATCTAGCAATCCTGACAACGAAAAGGTAATTGCCATGTCCACCAAACAAAATACCCCGGTTGAACTTCATCCATTGCTGCCATTGCGCGATGTCGTCGTCTTTCCACACATGGTCATCCCGCTCTTCGTCGGCCGCGCCAAGTCCATCAAGGCGCTTGAACTGGCGATGGAGGCGGGCAAGTCCATCGTGCTGGTCGCGCAGAAAACCGCATCCAAGGATGATCCAGGCACGGAAGATCTGTTCAGCATAGGCAGCATGGCAAACGTGCTGCAAATGTTGAAACTGCCCGACGGCACGGTCAAGGTGCTGGTCGAGGGCATCAGCCGCGTCAATGTGCTGAGCGTTGAAGACATCGATAGCCATTTCGTTGCCGAAATCGAGCTCATCCCTGCTGAGGATGCAAGCGGTAGCGAGTCGGAGGCGATGCGCAGGACGCTGATCGCCCAGTTCGAACAGTTCGTCAAGCTCAACAAGAAAATCCCGCCCGAGATCCTGTCTTCGCTGACCGGGATAGATGATGCCGGACGCCTCGCAGACATAGTCGCAGCTCACCTGCCCTTGAAGCTTGAGCAGAAGCAGGCGGTTCTTGAGATTGCTTCAGTCAGGAAACGGCTGGAGCACCTCCTGGGGTTGCTCGAGGGCGAGATCGACATTCTGCAGGTCGAGAAGCGCATACGCGGTCGTGTCAAGCGCCAGATGGAAAAGAGCCAGCGCGAGTATTACCTGAACGAGCAGGTCAAGGCGATACAGAAGGAGCTGGGAGAAGAGGAGGAAGGCGCCGATCTCGACGGTCTTGACAAGAAGATCAAGGCGGCCAACATGCCCAAGGAGGCCCGCGCAAAGGCAGAGGCAGAGTTGAAGAAGCTGCGCCTGATGTCGCCGATGTCTGCGGAAGCGACCGTCGTGCGCAACTATATCGATGTTCTGATCGGATTGCCCTGGAAGAAGAAGACCAAGATCAGTGCGGATCTCAAGAAGGCGGAGGTCGTGCTCGAAGAGGATCACTATGGGTTGGAAAAGGTCAAGGAGCGCATACTGGAATATCTGGCCGTGCAGCAGCGCGTGGATAAGCTCAAGGCGCCGATACTGTGCCTGGTAGGCCCTCCCGGTGTCGGAAAGACTTCGCTCGGGCAATCCATTGCGCGCGCTACCAACCGGAAGTTCGTGCGCATGTCCCTGGGCGGCGTGAGGGATGAGTCCGAGATTCGCGGCCATCGCAGGACCTACATCGGTTCGATGCCGGGCAAGATCTTGCAGAACATGAGCAAGGTTGCGGTCAAGAACCCGCTGTTCCTGCTCGACGAAGTTGACAAGATGGGCATGGACATGCGCGGTGATCCTTCGGCGGCGCTGCTCGAGGTGCTTGACCCTGAACAGAATTCGACCTTTGTTGACCATTATGTCGAGGTGGATTACGACCTTTCCGATGTGATGTTCGTCGCAACGGCCAATACGCTGAATATACCGGAGGCGCTTCTGGATCGCATGGAGATCATCCATGTTTCGAGCTACATGGAGGACGAAAAGATCAACATCGCGACCCGTTATCTTGTGCCCAAGGCGATCAAGAACAACGGCCTGAATCCGGAAGAGATCAGCATCACCGAGACAGCGCTGCGCGACATCGTGCGATATTACGTCAGGGAAGCCGGTGTGCGGGGGTTGGAGCGCGAAATTTCCAAGATTTGCCGCAAGGTGGTCAAGGGCTTGCTGCTCAAGACGCGCAGCAACAAGGTGGTCGTCAATTCCCGCAATCTGGACAAGTATCTGGGCGTGCGTCGCTATTCCTATGGCGTCGCAGAAAAGCACAACCAGGTAGGGCAGGTGACGGGTCTTGCGTGGACAGAGGTGGGCGGAGAGCTGCTCACTATAGAGACTGTGGTCCTGCCGGGCAAGGGCAAGACGACTACCACCGGCAAGCTGGGCGAAGTGATGCAGGAGTCGATACAGGCGGCACTGAGCGTGGTGCGCGGCCGCACTCAGCGTCTCGGGATAGAAGATGATTTCTACCAGAAAAACGATCTGCACATTCATTTGCCGGAGGGGGCGATCCCCAAGGATGGCCCGAGCGCGGGCATAGGCATGTGCACGGCGATGGTGTCCGCACTGACCGGCATTCCGGTCAGGGCCGATGTGGCCATGACTGGAGAGATCACGCTACGCGGGGAAGTGCTGCCCATAGGCGGTTTGAAGGAGAAACTGATTGCAGCTCAGCGGGGGGGCATCAAGACCGTTCTGATACCCGAGGAGAATGTCAAGGATCTGGCGGAAATATCAGACGATGTAAAGAACAAGCTCGATATCCATCCAGTGAAATGGATAGAGCAGGTGCTTGAGCTGGCGCTGGAAAGAAAGCCGGTGCCTCGCGAAGAGCCCGCGGTTCCAGCGCTGGTGGGGGATGCGGCGCATTCCGATCCTGTCGTGGCGACCAAGCATTGAGCATTGTGCTTGACCAATGCTTTGCAGTCTTGATATAAAGCCGTTTGTAGCTTGCGTTAAAAATAAATAATTTTAGGGGGAAGTGCATGAACAAGTCTGATTTGGTGGATGCAATTGCAACATCGGCTGATATTTCGAAGGCGGCGGCAACCCGTGCGCTGGATGGCATGCTCGAGGCTATCAAAAAGTCTCTGAAGAAAGGTGATGAAGTCAGCCTAGTTGGTTTTGGCGCGTTTTCTGTGGAAAAAAGGGCGGCCCGCAAAGGCCGCAATCCGCAGACCGGAGCTGAGATCACGATCAAGGCTGCGAAGGTTCCGAAATTTCGGGCTGGCAAAGGTTTGAAAGATGCTGTAAACTGATCGTCTTTGTCGGGTGCTTAGCTCAGTTGGTAGAGCGTCGCCCTTACAAGGCGAATGTCGGCGGTTCGACCCCGTCAGCACCCACCAGTTTGCGAGATCACTGACAACTGGGTTACATTTTTGGAGTGGTAGTTCAGTTGGTTAGAATACCGGCCTGTCACGCCGGGGGTCGCGGGTTCGAGTCCCGTCCACTCCGCCAAATTGAGGCGAACGAAAGTTCGCCTTTTTTCGTATCTGTCGAACAAAACAGCAGGGGTCGCTATGTTTGATTTCGTTCATGAGAAGAGAAGATGGGTGCAGATCGTATTGCTCCTGATCATTCTGCCATTCGTGTTTTTTGGCGTGGATTCTTATAGGCACTCTGTAAGCTCCGACGCGCCGGCCACCGTGAACGGCGAAAAAATCACCAAACAGGAATTTGACACCGCCCTGAATCAGCAACAGGACAGGATGCGTCAGATGCTGGGTGCAAATTTTGACCCTGCGATGTTTGACAAGCCGGAGATGAGGGGCGCTGTTCTGGATAGCCTTATCGGGCAAAAGTTGCTGGTCGAGAATGGGCGCGCCGCCGGATTGACGGTGACCGATGAGCAGATCGCACAGGTCATCGCTGGCATAGATGCATTCAGGGTCAATGGGAAATTCGATAAGGCGCGCTATGTCAGCGTGCTGGCAGAAAGGAGCATGTCGCCTCTGATTTTCGAACAGCGTCTGAAAGATGAGTTGATCGGGGAGCAGATGAGCGCGTCCTATGCCCAGAACGGCTACGCCGCGAATGCGGTCGTGGACAGGATAATCGCGATCAATGAGCAGCAGCGCATTGTCAGCGTGGCGCAGATCCCTCTGGAGACTGCGCAAGCGAAGGTTGATGAGGGAGAAATCAAGACCTATTACGATCAGAACCAGAAGGAATTCCAGGTTCCGGAAAAGATCAGGGTCGAGTATGTGAAATTTTCAGTCGCCGATCTGATTCCCAAGGTCGATGTGAAACCCGAGGAGGTCAAGAAATACTACGATGAGCATCAGGCTGAATTCTCCGCGCCTGAGGAGAGGCAGGCATCCCACATATTGCTGACGGTATCGCCTACAGCCCCTCAATCCGAGCAGGATGCGGTCAAGGCCAAGGCTTTGGAGTTGCTGAAGGAAGTGAAGAAGAATCCCGCGCAGTTTGCCGAGATTGCGAAGAAAAACTCGCAGGATCCGGGTTCCGCAGCGAATGGCGGAGATCTTGGCATGTTCGGCAAGGGCATGATGGTCAAGCCATTTGACGATGCCGTGTTTGCGCTCAAGGTCGGCGAAATCAGCGATCTGGTCAGATCAGAATTCGGCTATCACATCATCAAGCTGACGGCGATCAAGCCAGCCAGGGTCGCCCCATTCGCGGAAGTGAGCAACAATATCCTTGCGAAGCTGCGCCAACAGAAGGCGGCAGACATGTTTGCCGAACTTGCAGACAAGTTCAGCAATACGGTGTACGAGCAGAGCGATACCCTTCAGCCTGCAGCGCAGCTTGCAGGAGTGAAAATCCAGCAAAGCGGTTGGCTTACAAAAGGTGCGGCAGAAGATGACATCTGGACTCCCAAGATGCTGCAGGCGATATTCAGCGACGATGTGATGAAGAATCATCGCAACACATCAGCGGTCGAAGTCGCGGAGAATACGCTGGTCGCGGCGCGCATGCTTGAGCACAAGCCGGCGGCTGTGCAGAGCCTGGCGGAAGTAAGCGATGCAATCAGACAGAAGATATTGCGTCAAAAATCGCTGGACATGGCCGTAAAACAGGGTAAAATGCTGCTCGCTCAATTGCAGCAGGGCGCGAAACCTGCGCTGAATTGGTCTCAGGCTCAGACGATCACTCGTACTAAACACGGTGCGCTGGATGCAGAGATGGTGCGCCAGCTGTTTCAGGCAGATAACGCTAAATTACCCCAGTATGTCGGTGCAGAGTCCCCGCAGGGAGGATACATGATCGTGCGTCTGGATGCGGTGAATGAGGGTGCGCCGCCCGACGAAGCGAAGCGTGCGAGGTATGCTCAGCAGTTGCGTCAGATGACGGGTGAAGCGATGTTGCAGGCGTACCTTGCCGATGCGAAAAGCAGGGCCAGCATCAAGGTGAAGATGCCTGCACCTGAGGCAGCCAAACAGTAAAGGGTGCTTAGCTCAGTTGGTAGAGCGTCGCCCTTACAAGGCGAATGTCGGCGGTTCGACCCCGTCAGCACCCACCAGATCAGCAGTAATCAGGTAAAACTTGGAGTGGTAGTTCAGTTGGTTAGAATACCGGCCTGTCACGCCGGGGGTCGCGGGTTCGAGTCCCGTCCACTCCGCCAACACAAAAAAGAGCCGCTGAGGAATCAGCGGTTTTTTTATGCGCTAAAATGCCGCCAGGAGGAAATGACGATGAAGATTGCCAGCCCTGAAACCAATCTGGTCTGCGACGAGCGCGAAATCTACGAGAAACTCCTGCCGCTTGACAATGCCAACATCCTCGAGCTGGGTTGCGGCAAGGCCGACAAGACATTGGCTATAGCCCGAGATAGCAAGGCTGTGAGCATCGTTGCGCTTGAAGTCGATGAAATCCAGCATGCGGAAAACCTGCGCCGAGAAAAGCCTGACAACGTGAGGTTCGGACGCGGCGGCGCCGAATCGATCCCGGCCGAAGACGCCTCATTTGACATCGTCATGATGTTCAAATCGCTGCACCATGTACCCATCGTGCAGATGGACGACGCGATGGAAGAAATACGCCGTGTGCTCAAAAAGGGCGGTTTGGCCTATATTTCAGAGCCTGTGTTTGATGGCGATTTCAACGAGATATTGCGGTTGTTCCACGACGAGCAGGAGGTGCGCGAAGCGGCTTTCGCTGCCGTCGAACGGGCGGTTGATTCAGGCCGCTTTGAACTTTCCAGCCAGACATTTTTTCTCTCGCCCATGCGTTTTGCGGACTTTTCCGAGTTCGAGGCGAAGATACTCAAGGTCACGCACACGCAGCATCGCTTGAGCGATGCGCTTCATGAAGAAGTCAGGCAGAAATTCATGGGTTGCATGACGCCGGAAGGCGCCGCGTTCAACATGCCGATACGCGTCGATCTGCTGCGTAAGGCTGGCTAGGCGGTGCAGCGCGCGGTCATCTCGCTGCGCTCCTTGGCATATTCTCCGGTCAGCGCAAATCCGGTCATCCCGCCTTCCGGATTGAAGAATCCCATCTTGATCCCCTGGCCTTCTTCCAGCACTTTCCAGGATCCTGCCGCATCTCGCCCGACCGGCAGGACGGCAATGGGGTGAGCTGGGGTCTTGACCACCACGGGCATGTAGGGAAAAGTTACTTTGGCAACTTCGCCGGAGAGCACCTTGGCAAGTGCGCGGGCCGCATGCATGATGGGAAGCACATAGGGCATCGTCCGCCCATTGATTTCAGCGCAGTCGCCCAGCGCAAATATCGACTTGTCCGAGCTTTGCAGCCTTTCATCGACTGAGATGCCGCGGCTGACGGAGAGTCCGGCATCCTTGGCAAGTTGGGTGCGCGGACGCAGGCCCACTGCAGAGAGTACGATGTCGGCAGATACGGTGCTCTGGTCAGTGAGCGTCAGCGTGTAACCCTGGCCCGTGGCATCGGCGCGCTCAGCCGCCTTGCCGAAATGCCAGGTGACGCCCAGGTCCTTCAGCGGCTCCATGAGACGTCTTCCGGCCTGTTCGGGAAGAAGGCTGGCGATCGGGTAGGGTCCTGGGTCGATCACGGAAACCTTGTATCCTGCGAGTGCCAGGTCATTGGCGAATTCACAGCCTATCAGGCCGCCTCCCATGATGGCGACGGATTTCGCGCCATTCAACTTGTCGCGAAACCTTGCATAGTCGGAAAGATCGTTGACCGAAAACACTTCGGCATCGCCCTGCAGCGGGATGCGTATCGGGTCGGCACCGATGGCAAGCACCAGATTTTCGTATTCGATAGCGCCGGAAGTGGTGTCCAGCTGCTTATCATCGCGGCGGATCGCCCGCACTTCCGTGTTTGAAAGCAGCGTGAATTTCTGCTGTTCGGCCATCGCGCGAGCCGATGTCAGAACGAGATTGGCGGCCTCCTTTTTCTGCGCAAAAGCGTTGGAGAGCGTGGGCTTGGAATAATAATCGCCGCTGTCGCGAGTCACCAGGGTAATCGGAATGTCGCCGTTCAGCTTGCGCAATTCGCGCACCAGCGTATAGCCTGCAAGTCCGCTGCCCAGCACGACGATGGGATTCATGAGATTCTCCTCGCTTGGAATGAAGAGCCCCCGGGCGGGGGCTATACTTAGATTTCGACCATCTCGAAGTCGGACTTTGCAACGCCGCAATCCGGGCAGGCCCAGTCAGCGGGGATGTCCACCCAGGCGGTACCGGGCGCGATGCCTTCGGAAGGCAGGCCTTCCGCTTCGTTGTAGATGAATCCGCATACCACACATTGCCATACTTTCATTTCGTGCTCCTCGATTAAAGTGTTTGTATTGTATCAGGCGCCAACCTTGGCCAGGACGGCGCGGTACTGATTGGCATGGCGCTCTTCAACCCTGGCCAAAGCTGCGAAACGCTTCGCCGCCTTCTCCAGCGTTGCCTTGAACATTTCCGCATGCTCTTTGGATTCCGCGATCTGCTCATTGATTTCTGAAACGGCCGCCGCATTGCCTTCCTGCTGGGCTGTCTTGAGAAATCCCGGATACATCTCGGTGTATTCGTAAGTCTCGCCTTCTATCGCCATTTTCAGGCAGCGCTCCGTGGTCATCTCTTGTTTGGGATAAAGCAGGTCGAGGTGGCCCAGCGCATGCTGCACTTCCTGATTTGCGGTTTCCTCGAATACCTTAGCCGTTTCTTCATCGCCTGCCGCGCGCGCTATCCTTGCGAAATAGCGGTATTTGATGTGCGCCATCGATTCACCGGCGAATGCCGCCTCGAGATTGGCCATGGTTTTGATCTCTGGTCGTTGCATGATGCGCTCCTGTTGGTTGGTTGATTGGGTGGCATGTTGTCCACAGCTGCAATGTAACGGTTGTCGATTTATAAATCCAATTGATTGTTTAAACGGTATTGATTTATTATGTAAATCAAAAGGAGGCTGGCATGACGCTCAACGAACTTCGTTTCATCGTGGCAGTTGCGCAGGAAAAGAGCTTCCGCCGCGCAGCCGAAAAGTCCTACATCAGTCAGCCGGCGTTGTCCCTTGCGATCCAGAAGCTGGAAGAAGAGCTGGGTGTGAAGATATTCGAGCGCGGAAGGATCGAAATCGCCATCACACCCGTCGGCAGCGCGATCGTCGAACAGGCGCAGCGCGTGCTGGAGGAGACAGAGAGAATACGCGAGATCGCATCCCAGGGAAAAAACCAGCTCGAATCTGCGCTCAGAATCGGCATCATCTACAGCGTCGGTCCCTATCTGCTGCCCGACCTGATCCCGGCCTTGAAGGCAGTTGCCCCCAGCATGCCGCTGGAGATCGAGGAGAACATCACCGCGAACCTCGATGTTTTGCTTCGCAACGGCAGGCTCGACGCCATCATCATCGCGCTGCCGTTCGGAGATGCGAGCATGCTTATACAACCACTATACGATGAGTCGTTCGAGGTGGTCGTCAGCAGCGATCACCGCTGGGCCAGACGGAAAAACATCCATCCCGGGGAGCTGGCAGAAGAGAAAGTGTTGCTCCTGGACTCAGGCCATTGCTTCAGCAATCAGGTGGCGGAGGCCTGCCCGGAGATGACCCGAAAAGGGGCAGAAGTGCAGCAGGGAACCTCGCTTGAAACCATAAGAAACATGGTCGCATCAGGGCTTGGCATCACGGTGCTTCCTGCCTCTGCCAATAGCGAACGCTATCGCAGCCCGCTTTTGAAGGTCATCCCCTTTGTGAAGCCTGCGCCTTCCAGGAGGATCGCGCTCGCATGGCGCAGGAGCTATGCGCGCACCAAGGCGATCGATGCGCTCGTTCAGGCTGTCAGTCAGGTAAAAATCATCGGCATCGATCATCTGGCTTGAGATCACTGTGCTGCGCATGAACGCGCAATGAATTGGGTGTATAGTCAAACCATCAGTTGCATCGCGAGGACTTGCATGGGTGGCATCCTGAAAATTGCATTCAAGCTTCTGGTCAACGACAGGGGGAAATTCACTGCGTTGCTGGTCGGTATCACGTTTGCGGTCTTTCTGATGGTGATGATGACCTCGATGTTCGCAGGCATCCTTACCAGGTCATCATCCACCGTGATCAACATCGGTGCGAAGATGTGGGTGCTGGATCCGGCGGTCAACAATGTTTCGAGCAGCATACCGATGCCCGATTACGTGCAGGATGTAGTCAGAAGCATAGACGGCGTCAAATATGCGGTCCCGCTTTATTCGGGGGGCGCGCAGATCAAGCTGAAGAATGGCGTCTATCAGGCCGTGACTGTCATCGGGCTCGATGATGCAAGTCTGTTTGGTCGTCCTGAGCTGATCAAGGGCAAGATCGAGGACATTTATGCAGAGAACGGGTTCATCGTCGTGCAGGATGCCGAGATCAAAAAGCTCGGCAATCCGGAAATAGGCTCGGACTTCGAGATCAACGACCACAAGGGTTTAGTCGTCGGTATCGCCAGGGCCAACATTTCAGGTTTGTTCGGCATTCCCACCCTGTACACGACCTTTAGCAGGGCGATTAGCTATCTTCCCTCGACCCGTTTCACCGCCTCTTACATACTCGTCGAGCCCAAAAGCGCAAAAGACATCCCGCACATCAAGCAGGAAGTGGGAAAGCTCGGGTATCAGGCGCTGACCGACGACGAATTCATACAGAAGATCTCGGATTTTTATAAATTCCAGACGGGTCTGGGCATCAATGTGATGCTGATGACGGCAATCAGCTTCATCGTGGGTCTCTCGATATCGGGACAGACCTTTTACACATTCATACTCGAGAATCTGGAGAAGTTCGGTGCGTTGAAGGCGATAGGTGCAAAGGGTCATGAGCTGGTCTCGATGATTCTTTTTCAGGCCGGATTCACGGCATTTCTGGGTTATGGTCTGGGGGTAGGGTTGGCATCTTTGATCATCATGTCTGCGAAACTCAGGATGCCCGATTATGCGGCGCAGATCACCAATTGGAATCTGGGCGTTGCTTTTGTGATGGTGCTCATCATCGCGAGCATCTCGAGCTATATCGGCATCCGCAGGGTGATCAGGATAGAGCCGTTCGATATCTTCAGGGGCTGACATGGCGAGTCCGGCGATCAGGGCAAGGGATCTGGCCAAATGGTTTGGTGAGGGAGATGCGAGAACCATGGCCGTGAAGTCGGTGAGCTTCGATGCCAGTTTCGGCGAGATGCTCTATATCGTGGGTCCTTCAGGGAGTGGGAAGACGACGCTTTTGAGCATGATCTCGGGGATATTGAAACCGAATTCAGGAAGCGTGCTCGTCGAAGAGCGCGACATATGGAAGATGGGAAGCGATGAGCTTGCCGATTTCAGGCTGAACAAGATAGGCTTCGTCTTTCAGGACTATCATCTCTTTCCCAAGCTCACGACGCTAGAAAATGTCGCGATACCGCTGATACTGAAAAAACGCGACTGGAGCGAGTCCATGAAAGTGGCCAGGGAATATCTCGACATCGTGGGGCTTGCGCAAAGGGCCGAACTTCCTCCGGTAAAGCTCAGCGGTGGAGAACAGCAGAGGGTGGCGATCGCGCGCGCGATCGCAAGCCGGCCGGACATCCTGATACTGGATGAGCCGACGGCTTCGCTTGACGGGGATACAGGCAGAAAAATACTCGAATTCGTGAGGGATCACATACTCAACGATACGCGTTGCATCATCATCGTCACCCATGACAGCCGGATATTCGAGTATGCGCATCGCATCATCAACATGGAAGACGGCAGGATAGTCGGGGAAGAACATGAAAAATAGGCTACTGATCGCTATCGCCTTCATCGGCATATTGGCGGGTTTCATCAGCGCGTATGTCTACGGCCTGAAAAGCAAGCCGCAACCGCCTGCCTTCAATCCCGCCTCCAATCCTTATGCAAAGGGCATATATGCCAACGGCATCATCGAGAGCAGTCAGGCTAGCGGAGAGAATATCAACATCTTCCCCGAGGTCTCCGGTGTCGTGACCAGGATACTGGTTTCCGAAGGGCAGCATGTGGGCAAGGACGCACCCTTGCTGATGCTGGATGATTCCCTGCAGCGCGCAACCGCAGAGCAGCAGAAAGCCCTGGCCGATGCGGCCTTTGCGCAGATAGCGCTGGCCAAGGCCAGCCTGAAGGGTCTATTGGATACTCTCGAAAAACAGGAAAAATCCCATGAACTGGATGCAAGATCGGTCAGCCTGGATGTGCTGGACAGCGCCAGAAATTCGGTGGCGGTAGCGAAGGCCAGCCTTGCGGTTGCAGAGAAGCAGTATCAGGCAGCACTGAAGAGTTATCAGGCAGCCAATGTGCTGTTATCCAAATACGTCATCAGGGCGCCATCGGAAGGGTCGGTGCTGTCCGTCAATGCGGCTGTCGGAGGCTATGCCTCATCCCAGGGCGCTTATGAAAGCTATACAGGAAGCATGGACCCGCCGATTGTGATGGGAAATGCGGGAAATCTTGTTGAAGTGCGTTGTTACGTCGACGAGATACTTGTCAGCAGGCTGCCATCGCCATCCAGCATGCATGCGCGCATGTTCATCAGGGGAAGCGACATCAACATTCCCCTGGAATATGTCAGAGTGCAGCCCTATGTCACGCCGAAGATAGAGCTTTCTAATCAAAGAACGGAGCGCGTTGACGTGCGTGTCCTGCCCGTCATCTTTCGATTTGCCAAGCCCCGGGATGTTGCACTTTATCCGGGGCAACTGGTGGATGTCTATATCGGGGAGAACAGGTGAGCCTGACCACGAAAGTCCTGTTTGCATTGTGCGGGCTTGCGCTTGCCGCATGCACGCTGGGGCCTGATTTCGTTCATCCCGTACCGCCAAAAGACACGCATTACAACCGAGGTCGCGATCCGGCAAATACGGTTGTTGCAGCAGGCATATCCCAGCATTTCGAGCCTGGAATGATACCGGCTGCGGACTGGTGGAGGCTTTATCGTTCGGAGAAGCTGGATGCGGTCGTTGCCGAGGGGATGGCCAACAATCCGACGCTTCAGGCGGCAGAGGCCAGTCTGCGCCTGAGCTATGACAATCTCAGGGCGGGCTACGGGATTTTCTATCCGCAGGCGAGTCTCGATGTGGCAGCCTCCAGACAGAAATTTTCCCCCGAGCGCTTCGGCAGCAATGCGCCGGGTCCGATATTCAATCTGGTCTCGCTTTCGGCCTCTGTGAGCTATGCGCTGGACGTTTTTGGCGGAGAACACCGCCTGGTCGAGAACCTGCAGGCGCAGGCGGACCAGCAGCGTGCGATCATGCAGGGCAGTTATCTGGCGCTGACAGGAAACATCGTCAACACGGCCATCGCGATGGCGGCGTATCGCGACATGATCGCTGAGACAGAACGCCTGATCGCGCTGCAAAAGGACGAGATCGCGATTGCCGAAATGCAGTCGAAGGCGGGCGTGGTTGCCTATTCGACCGTGCTAGGATTTCAGAACCAGCTCTCCGCATTCGAGTCGTCACTGCCGCTGCTTGAACAGAAGCTAGGCCAATCCGGACATCTGCTGGCCAATCTTGCGGGCCATGCGCCATCGGAATGGCAGCCACCCGAGTTTGCAATCGATGCCTTCACGCTTCCAGACAGGCTGCCGCTTACCCTGCCATCCGAACTCGTGCGACAACGTCCGGACATACTGGCTGCGGAAGCAGCGCTGCATGCGTCAAGTGCCAGCATCGGCGTGGCGAGCGCCGCCCAATTTCCAAGCTTCATGCTGAGCGCTTCTTTCGGGCAGAACAGCACTTCGATGAACAATCTGCTGACCAAGAGCGGCAGCTTCTGGAGCATAGGTCCGGACATCAGCGCCCCGTTGTTCGATGGCGGAACGCTGGCGGCAAGAAAACAGGGCGCGATAGACGCATACCGGCAAAGCCAGGCACTGTATCGCCAGACTGTTATCAATGCCCTGACCCAGGTCGCGGATGCGCTTAAAGCGCTGGAGCATGATGCAAAGTCATTGCAGGCCTTGTCGCTGGGAATGCAGGCTGCAAAGGAAAAGCTTCATCTGGTGGATGCGAATTATCGGGCAGGGACGGTCAACTATCTGCAGGTGCTTGACGCAAAAATGCAATACCATCAGGCGAGAATGAACTATCTGCAGGCTTTAGCGCAGCGGCTTCAGGACACGACGGTATTTATTCTCGCTTTAGGTGGAGCCGATGGCGAACCGATTGCGCGCTGAGCTGTCTGACTTGGGCGCATGCCCTTAACATAGAACAGGAGGCTAACCCGATGCAGGCTGCTGATCCATCAATGCCACAGCATGGCCAGAGGTCAGGGCTGAGCTCGGATGAGGCGCGACTCAAGTTTGAGCAATCGGGACCCAATGCCATCGCTGAAAAGGCCATACCCGCATGGCGGCAATTGCTTGCAAAGTTCTGGGCGCCCGTGCCGTGGATGCTGGAAGCGGTGATCGTTCTGCAGTTGCTTCTGGGGCGCAGGATGGAAGCGCTGATCATCGCCGCTTTGCTTGCGTTCAATGCCGCAGTGGCCTTTGCGCAGGAGCAGCGCGCGAAGGACGCGCTGGCACTTCTGCGAAAGCAGCTTCATGTGAATGCACGCGTGCTGAGGGACGGTCAATGGCGCAGGATACCGGCTGAAGAAATCGTGCCTGGAGATGTCGCGCACGTGCGCGCAGGCGACATCGTCCCTGCAGACCTGATGCTGTTCGAAGGGGAAGTGGCGCTGGATCAATCTGCGCTCACCGGGGAGTCTCTGCCTGTGGATGCCGGTTCCGGCAAGTCTGCATATACCGGGTCTATCGTTCGCCAGGGAGAGGCTAGCGGCGAAGTGACAGCCACGGGCAGCCACACTTATTTCGGGCGTACAGCTGAACTGGTACGGACCTCCAGCGCGCCCAGCCACATGCAGATCACCATCTTCGCGATCGTGAAGAGGCTGGTGTTGTTCGATGCAGTGCTGGTAGTCGTGGTCGTGCTCTATGCCTTCTTGCACCAGATGCCGCTGCTCGACACGGCCGTGTTTTCGCTGATGCTGCTTGTGGCGTCTGTCCCGGTAGCACTTCCCGCTACCTATACGCTTGCCACGGCAATCAGTAGCCTGCAGCTTGCGCATCAGGGCGTGCTGGTCACGCGCCTGCCTGCTGTTGAAGAGGCCGCGGCGATGGACACGCTGGTATCCGACAAGACCGGCACGCTTACGCAGAACACCCTCACGCTCTCGGGTGTGGTCGCCATCTCGGGTGACGAAAAAAGCGTGCTGCGCGCGGCAGCGCTGGCAAGCGACGATGCGACGCAGGATCCGCTCGACATGGCCATACTGGAGCCTGCGCGCGCGCAGGGGTTGCTTGTGGATGCGCCCGAGAGGCTGTCCTTCCAGCCATTCGATCCGGCCAATCGGCGCAGCATGGGCGCTTATGCGGTGAACGGCAAGGCGTGGCAAGCGGTGAAAGGGGCTGCCCAGGTCATCGGTCCGCTGTGCATGCTTGATCAGGCAAGGCAGGATGCGCTGGATCAGGCAAAGGCGAAGCTTGCCGAAAGCGGTGCGCGCGTGCTCGCGGTGGCGGCAGGCGAAGGCGACAAATTCGA
This sequence comes from Pseudomonadota bacterium, assembly GCA_021783995.1. Lineage (GTDB taxonomy): Bacteria > Pseudomonadota > Gammaproteobacteria > Burkholderiales > Gallionellaceae > Gallionella. The sequence goes on along the minus strand of JAJXTH010000014.1, from coordinate 20,226 downwards.
GCTTCTGGGGCTGGTGGGATTGTCCGATCCGCCACGCGTAGATGCTGCGAATCTCATCTCCGAACTTAAACGGCTTGGAGTCGGGGTGCGCATGGCAACCGGTGACTCTCTCGAGACGGCGCGCGCCATCGGAAAGAGACTGGGTCTGGGTGATCGCGTTTGCCAGGCGCAGGGAATGGAGAATCCGGAGGAATGCGATCTCTATGCCCGCGTATTGCCTGAGGACAAGCACCATATCGTGCACGCGCTGCAAGAGGCGGGCCATGTCACAGGCATGACGGGAGATGGCGTCAATGATGCGCCTGCGCTGCGGCAGGCCGAACTGGGGGTTGCCGTCGCGAGTGCAACCGATGTGGCCAAGGCTGCAGCAGGCGTGGTGCTGACGGACCCTGGCCTGCAGGGCGTGATCACCGTGGTGCGCACGGGGCGAGAGGTGCACAGGCGCATGCTCACCTACACGCTCAACAAGACGCTCAAGACTTTCGAGATCGTGGTGTTCCTGACGCTGGGGCTGTGGCTCACGGGCGGTTTTGTGATATCCGCCACACTGATCGTGCTGCTGCTGTTTGCCAACGATTTCGTGACGATGGCGATTGCATCTGACCGTGTTCCGGTATCTGAAAGGCCACAGCGCTGGAGCGTGCAACCCCTGATGGGGGCTGCGCTGGTGTTCTCGGTGCTGTCGCTCGCATTTTCTTTTTCCGTTTTCTGGTGGATCCGCAGCACGCAACACCTGATCCAGGACCAGATGCAGAGCGTGGTGTTCCTGCTCCTTGTGTTCACTAATCAGGCCTGCATCTATGTGTTGCGCACTGATGGTCGCCTCTGGTCATTCGCGCCTGGAAAATGGATGGCGCTGGCGAGCGCGGGCGACATCGCGGTCGTGAGCATCATGGCCATTTCGGGCTGGTGGATGGCGGCGCTGCCTTATTATCTGGTCGCGGGCCTGCTCATCGCGTCTGTGATTTTTTCTCTGTTTCTGGATCAGGCAAAGCGCTTCGTGTTTCCGCATTTTTCTATCGTCTGAACGTTCTGGGGGTGGACATGTATGAGCCTCATGCCAAGGATACGCTGCTGTGTGCCGATGTCGAAGGGTTCGATGCGTTGTCCGAGCTTGCACTCGACATACGTTCATCCTGGGGACATGGCGCAGATGACATATGGAGGACGCTTGATGCGCCGCTCTGGGAGCTGACGCAGAATCCGTGGGTCGTCCTGCAGACTGTTTCGCGCGACAAGCTTCAGCAGGTGCTGAGCGATCCCGCCTTCCGCAAGAGCGTCGACGATCTTTTGCAGGAGAGAAGGGAAGAGCTCGAGGCAACTGCGTGGTTCCAGCAGACCTACCCGCAGTCCAGTCTTACCTGTGTCGCATATTTCAGCATGGAATACATGTTGAGCGAAGCATTGCCTATCTATTCCGGGGGCTTGGGCAATGTGGCAGGCGATCAGCTCAAGGCGGCAAGCGACTTGGGCGTTCCGGTGGTGGCAGTGGGCCTGCTCTACCAGCAGGGATATTTTCGCCAGGCGATAGGCGTTGACGGCGCGCAGCAGGCGCTCTATCCCTATAACGATCCAGGGCAGCTGCCGGTCACGCCGCTCAGAAAGGAAAACGGCGAATGGCTGAGACTCGAGGTCGTGCTTCCGGGGTATTCGGTCTGGCTGCGTGCCTGGCAGGTTCAGGTGGGAAGAGTGAGGCTTTATCTGCTGGACAGCAACGATGCGGCGAATTATCCGGTGCACCGAGGCATCACCAGCGAGCTCTACGGAGGAGGGCCTGATCTGCGCTTGAAGCAGGAAATGCTGCTGGGCATAGGTGGCTGGAGGCTGCTCGAGTCCTTGGGCATCAGGCCAGAAGTCTGCCATCTGAACGAGGGGCACGCCGCATTTGCAGTGCTGGAGCGCGCGCGCAGTTTCATGGAGAAAACCGGGCGGACTTTCGATATCGCGCTTGCGGTCACCCGGGCTGGCAATCTCTTCACCACGCATACGGCGGTTTCTGCGGGCTTCGACTGCTTTTCGCCAGAACTGATAGAACAATATCTTGGAGGCTATGCCAGAAGGCAGTTTGGCATCAGCGTGCGCGACCTCCTGGCGCTCGGCCGCCGCAACCCGGACGATCCGACGGAGCCATTCAACATGGCTTATCTTGCGATACGCGGCAGCGGTTCTGTGAACGGCGTGAGCGCCTTGCATGGACGGGTGAGCCGGAATATTTTCGCGCCGCTCTTTCCGCACTGGCCGATGGAAGAGATACCTGTGGGCCATGTGACCAACGGTGTGCACATGCCGACCTGGGATTCGGAAAATGCCGATGCGCTGTGGACAGAGGCCTGCGGGAAAACCCGCTGGCTGGGGACGATGGAGTCGATGGAGCAGGAAATACGGCAGGTGTCCGATATCCGGCTCTGGCAGTTCAGGACTGATGCGAGCATGTCGCTCGTCAAATATGCGCGCGAGAGGCTGGAAAGGCAGCTCGCCGCGTCGGGCTCCTCAGCTGAAGCGGTTCATGCCGTCAGGCACCAGTTCGATCACAACACGCTGACGCTGGGATTCGCAAGGCGTTTTGCAAGCTACAAGAGGCCCAACCTGTTGCTTCATGACCCAGAACGCCTGGTGCGCCTGTTGACGAATCCCCAGCGTCCTGTGCAGCTCATCATGGCGGGCAAGGCGCATCCAGCAGACAGGGAAGGGCAATCTCTGATACAGCAATGGGTTAATTTCATCCGCAGGCCTGAGGTCAGGCCGCATGTGATCTTCCTCGCAGACTACGACATGCAGCTGACCGAGCAGCTGGTGCAGGGCGTGGATGTCTGGCTCAATACGCCGAGGCGGCCGTGGGAGGCGTGCGGCACCAGCGGCATGAAGGTGCTGGTCAATGGCGGCATCAATCTCTCCGAACTGGATGGGTGGTGGGCGGAGGCCTATACTCCGGAAGTCGGGTGGGCCTTGGGCGACGGGCAGGAGCACGACACCGATCCGGTCTGGGAAGCGCATGAGGCAAACGCGCTTTACGATCTTTTGGAACAGAAGGTGATACCTGAGTTCTATGCGCGTGATGAGCGCGGCATACCTGTGGTCTGGGTCAACCGGATGCGCGAGAGCATGGCGCAGCTCACGCCGCGCTTCTCGAGCAATCGTGCGGTGCGCGAATACACCGAGAAGCGCTATCTTCCTGCGGCAGAGTCCTATCTTATGCGTTCCGCAGAACAGGGGGAAAAGGGCGTGCGCCTTGTTGAATGGCTGCGCGATCTCGATCTCAAATGGAGCGCATTGCGCTTTGGCGAGATGAAGATAGACACCACAGACAGCCTGCATGTGTTCGAGATTCAGGTCTACCTCGATGATCTCGAACCCGATGCGGTGTGCGTCGAGCTTTATGCAGACGGCATCGGCGGTGAACCGCGCGTATGCCTCAACATGACCCGGGTGCGCGAGCTGGTCGGTGCAGGCTATGCCTATCGGGTAGAGGTGAGCGCTGCGCGTCCCGCGAAGGATTATACGGCGCGGCTCGTGCCCTATCATGCAGGGGTAGTGATCCCGCTTGAATGCAACCGCATTCTCTGGCAGCGGTGATTGATTCATGCAGCGCATACTGACCATCAACGGGGGCTCTTCCAGCATCAAGTTCGCGCTTTTCGATGGGAGCGATTGCAGGCGCCTGTTCAAAGGCGCCATCGAGAGGATCGGCCTTGCCGGTGCGAGCATCAGGATAAAGGGAAATGGCATCGATGTTTTCAGACAGATCGACGTCCGGGATCATGCCGCTGCTGTGGCTTTGCTCCTGGAAAGCGTCGATTGCGATGAACTTTCGGCAGTCGGGCACCGAGTGGTGCATGGCGGACCGAGATATGCAAAGCCGCAGAAAATCACTGTGGAGATGATCGCCGATCTGAAGGATCTGAGCCCTTTTGATCCCGAGCATATGCCAGAGGAAATCATGCTGATCGAGGTTTTTCAGCGCAGATTTCCAGACCTGATTCAGGTCGCCTGCTTCGATACGGCATTCCATAGGGATCTGCCGCACGTTTCGGCGATGCTGCCCATTCCGCGCCGCTTCAGTGAGCGGGGCATAAGGCGCTACGGGTTTCACGGCCTGTCCTACCAGTTCCTGATGGAGGAGCTGGCTCGCCTTGGCGATCCTGCTTGCAAGAGCGGGCGCGTGATACTCGCCCATCTTGGCAACGGCGCGAGCCTTGCCGCAGTCCATTCCGGAAAGCCCGTGGATACCAGCATGAGTTTCACGCCCGCATCGGGCATCATGATGGGCACAAGGTCAGGGGACATGGACCCCGGGATTGCGAGCTATCTGATGCAAAGGGAGGGGCTGACTCTTGAAGGATACACTCGGCTCGTCAACCATGAGTCCGGGCTTCTGGGTGTGTCCGGGACGAGCTCTGACATGCGCGATCTGCTGATGCGGGAAGAATCGGATGTCAGGGCTTTCGAAGCGATCGCGCTGTTTTGTCATCAGTTGAAAAAGTATATCGGCGCCTATGCGGCGGCATTGGGCGGGCTGGATACGCTGGTGTTCTCGGGAGGCATGGGCGAGAACGCGCCGGCTATCCGTTCTCGTGTCTGCGACGGGCTGGCTTTTCTCGGGATAGAAATCGATGAAGTGCACAATGAAAAAAATGATCCGCTGATTTCATGCGGAAGGGTGATCGTGCGCGTCATGCGCACGGACGAGGAACTCATGATCGCAAAGTCGGTCTCTTCGTTGTTGGGAGCTCAAATTGGCAGGGATAACGAGAATGAAAAAAACCGAACTCCAGGATGAAGCATTGTCGCAGGATCTTCTGCGCAGGATGGATGCCTACTGGCGCGCCGCCAATTACCTCTCTGTCGGGCAGATCTTCCTGTATGACAACCCGATGTTGAAGCGTCCGCTTGAAGCGTCCGACATCAAGCGCATGCTGCTCGGCCACTGGGGAACGACGCCGGGCCAGAACTTCATCTACACCCATCTGAACCGCATCATCAATCAATACGACTTGAACATGATCTATGTCTCAGGGCCAGGACACGGCGGCCCGTCAGTCGTATCCCATACCTACCTCGAAGGCACCTATAGCGAAATTTATCCGGACATCAGCCAGGATGAGGAAGGGATGCGAAAACTGTTTATACAGTTTTCATTTCCTGGGGGCATACCCAGTCATGCATCTCCGGAGTGCCCGGGTTCCATCCACGAAGGAGGGGAGCTGGGCTATTCGCTGAGTCATTCCTTCGGAGCCGTCCTGGACAATCCGGATCTCATCGTCGCCTGCGTGGTAGGTGATGGCGAGGCGGAGACTGGGCCATTGGCGACCTCATGGCATTCCAACAAGTTCCTGAATCCGGCAAGCGACGGCGCTGTGCTGCCGATACTGCATCTCAACGGCTACAAGATCGCCAATCCTACGCTGCTTGCACGGATTGCGCGCGATGAACTGGAGCAACTCCTGAAAGGTTATGGCTGGGCGCCCATCTTCGTCGAGGGTAGTGAGCCCGAACCCATGCATCAGGCGATGGCTTTTGCACTTGATTCTGCGGTCAGGCAGATCAGGGAAATCCAGCATGAAGCGAGAAATGAAGGAAATCGCTCGAGACCGCGCTGGCCTATGATAGTCCTCAAGTCACCCAAGGGCTGGACAGGCCCCAGGGTGGTGGACGGCCTCAAGATAGAGGATACCTTCAGGGCGCATCAGGTGCCGCTCAACCCGAACGCTCATCCTGATCATCTCCAGCTTCTGGAAGGCTGGCTCAGGAGCTACCGCCCGGAGGAGCTCTTCGACGAACAGGGTCGTCTGATTCCACAGCTTGCAGAAATCGCGCCCAAGGGGGAACGCCGCATGGGGGCGAATCCGCATGCCAACGGAGGCATGCTCTTGAGGGATCTGCGCATGCCGGATTTTCGCAACTATGCGGTTTCAGTGCCTGCTCCCGGAGCCATGGGCAAGGGGGATACGCATGTTCTTGGCCCTTTCTTGCGCGACGTGGTGAAGCATAACGACACGCGATTTCGCATGTTCGGACCTGACGAGACGCTCTCCAATGGGCTGGAGGCGTTGTTCGAAGTCACGCGCCGCCAGTGGGATGCCGAGACTTTGGATAGCGACGAATATCTCGCGCCTTCCGGGCGCGTGATGGAGATGCTTTCCGAGCATCAGTGCGAGGGCTGGCTCGAGGGTTATCTGCTCACGGGACGCCACGGGGTCTTCAACTGCTACGAGGCCTTCATTCACATCGTGGATTCGATGTTCAACCAGCACGCCAAATGGCTCAAGGTGACCGCGCATCTGCCATGGCGCCGCAAGATCGCGTCGCTCAACTACCTTCTGGCGTCGCATGTGTGGCGTCAGGATCACAACGGCTTCACGCATCAGGATCCGGGTTTCATCGACCTTGTGGTGAACAAGAAGTCAGAAGTGGTGCGCATCTATTTTCCGCCCGATGCGAACTGTCTTCTGTCGGTGATGGACCATTGCCTGAGAAGCCGCCACTATGTGAACGTCGTGGTTGCAGGTAAGCATCCTGCGCCGCAGTGGCTCTCCATGGATGCCGCGGTCAAGCATTGCACCGAGGGCATAGGCATCTGGAGCTGGGCCAGCAACGACCAGGCGGTCTCGCCAGATATCGTGATGGCATGCTGCGGCGATGTGCCGACATTGGAGACGCTGGCGGCTGTATCCATGCTGCGCGAGCATCTTCCCGAGCTCAGGATACGCGTGGTCAATGTCGTCGACCTGATGAAACTGCAACCCCAGAGCGAACATCCTCACGGCCTTTCCGACATGGAATTCGACGAGCTCTTTACCAGGAACAAGCCCGTGATCTTCGCCTATCACGCCTATCCCTGGCTGATCCACAGGCTGACCTACAGGCGCACTAATCACGGCAACATCCATGTGCGCGGCTACAAGGAGGAGGGAACGATCACCACGCCCTTCGACATGACGGTCTTGAACGAGCTTGACCGCTTCCATCTGGTGATGGATGCAATAGACCGGTTGCCGCAGACTGGCGACAAGGGTGTCTATCTCAAGCAGAGGCTCAAGGACAAGCTGATCGAGCACAGGCAATACATCAATAAACATGGCGAGGACATGCCGGAGATACGAAACTGGAAGTGGCAGGTATGATTCTGCCAAGCGTGACAAGGGGTACACATTTTTCAACCGTGAATGAGGAGGCTAAGATGAAATTGCAGGCGACAGTAGCTGTTTTGGGTTTGCTTGGAGCGGGGTGGTTTACGCAGGCGATGGCTGAAACACAAACGCCCGAGAAGATGACTTGCAAGGAATTCGTCGCACTGGACGATGCGGTGAAGCCCAAGGTCGTTTACTGGGCGGAAGGGCTGAACAAGAAAGGAAAACCTGTCGATTCCGTCGTTGATGTCGACGAGACGGATAAGCTTGTTCCCGTGCTGGTTTCGGAGTGCAAGGAGACGCCGGAAAACAAGTTGATGAAGAAGATCAAGGAACATGCCGCCCAGAAGCCGGCTGCGGCAGGGAATGTTGCGCCCAAACCGATAAAGATGAGCTGCAAGGAATTCGTCGCACTGGACGATGCGGTGAAGCCCAAGGTCGTTTACTGGGCGGAAGGATTCAGCAAGAAAGGCAAGCCTGTCGACTCGATAGTCGATGTCGACGAGACGGACAATCTTGTTCCCGTTCTTGTCACGGAATGCAAGGAGACGCCCAAGCTTACCTTCTGGCAAAGAATCAAGAAACACTTTTGATCATGGCAAGAATCCGGCATGCCATGGATCGCATGCCGGGATTCTGATGTAGAGACAATCAACAAGGAGAACATGATGAAAATATTGAGTGCACTGATGGGAGCAATGCTGCTGGTTTCCTTTTCCGCGGGCGCGGAGACGATGGCCGTAGATCCTGTCGTTGTTGAAACCTTTGTCGTGACGACCTACATGAACGGTGGCGTGGGAAATGACGAGGAAAGGCTGATGCATCGAATCGCGCATGAGTTTCCGCTTCGGCTGACTTTTTCGGAGCGCAAGGATGGCGAATACATCGCCAATGTTCCCGTGGTCATTTTCGATGCGAAGGGAAATCCCGTGTTCGAGCTGCCTAATGCCGGACCCATGCTCTATGTGATGTTGCCCGATGGTAGGTACAAGGTCAGCGCGCGCTTCAAGGGGTTCACCGAGTCTCAGGAAGTCGTGCTGAGCGGCAAGGAAGGCAAGGATCTCTATTTCCACTGGAAGGGTGCAAAGCAGCAGTGAACATGCGTGGTAACATGTATCCAGCCTAGTCGGGATGGATACATGCTGAATCACTGGATGACGTTTCATGGTCTGATTGCGATTGCGGGGCTGATCGTCTATGTATCATCCTCGCACACGCTGCATCTGCGCCGCCATCCGTCGGCCGCGATCGCCTGGGTTTTTTCGCTCCTGTTGCTGCCTTATCTTGCGCTGCCTCTATATCTGATGTTCGGCAGTCGCAAGGTGGTAAGCCACAGGACGGCAAAGCGAGAAGCGGCGTTGCGTTCCACGGACACCCTGATTGCGCGCACACAACAGCTCGCCGCCGTGATGGCGCTGCCAGAAGCTTCGTCCTATTGTGATCTTGCCGTTCACGAGGATGGCAAGCAGGCGCTGCAGGCCTTGCGCAACGTGATAGGGAGCGCAAGGGATAGCATCGATTTCTGCACGTTCATTTTTTCGCACGACATTTTGGGCGAGGAAGTTGCATCGCTTTTGAAGGGAAAGGCGCGGGCGGGCATCAGGGTCAGGCTGCTCGTCGATGGAGTGGGTGCTTATCTTGGCGTGCGTACCAATTTTTCGGAATTGATGCGGTCAGGCATCCAGGTCGTGCTTTTCGTGCCGCCTTTGCGTTCATCGCTCAAGGGGCGTACCAATCTGCGCAACCACCGCAAGATGGTAATCGCAGATGGCGCGTGGCTCTGGTGCGGAGGAAGAAACCTTGCGGCAGATTATTTCGAAGGCGATGACACCGCGCCTTGGGTCGATCTATCCTTCGATCTGCACGGCAGGCTGGCTCAGCAGGCAGGTCTGCAGTTCGAAAGAGACTGGAAGTTCGCAAATGGCAGCGCGCATCGTCAGAGTACAGAAGGCATGCCTTCCGAGCTTGCTAAAGGGCAACTGATTGTCAGCGGTCCCGACCAGATCGACGACACGCTTTACACGCTCCTGGTGTCAAGCTTCTTCAATGCAAGAAAATCGATACTGGCCGTCACCCCTTATTTCGTACCAGACCCGACGCTTTTGATGTCATTGACGCTAGCAGCCAGAAGAGGAGTGGAGGTCGATCTGCTTTTTCCAAGAAAATCCAACCACCGGCTTGCGGACATGGCAAGGCACCGCGCCTTACGGGAACTGACGATGGCCGGCGCGCGCGTTTGGTTCCTGCCGGAAATGATACATGCGAAAGCGATCGTGATAGACGATGAAGTCGCATTCGCGGGTTCGGCCAATCTGGATCAGCGCAGCCTGTTTCTGAACTATGAGATGATGATTGCGTTCTATGAAGGAAACGATGTACATCGTTTTTCTGTATGGATATCCCGTCGGATGGAAAAGGCAGCCCCGTATCGCGCGAGAAAGCCGAAGATCTGGCGGGAGATCGCCGAAGGCATGCTGCTTTGGCTGGCATTCCAGCTTTGATCAGGTATTCCTTGATATTGATTTTCAACATTGCAATAATCGGCGCTTTGCGCGGGGAGATGCATGAAATACACTCTTTTTGCAGTACTGCTGCTTGCCGGATTGCCGGGCATTGCAAGCGCTGTTTCCGAACCTCAGCCGCCATACACGCCCGGGCTGGGGGAATTCATGAGTTCGATCCAGATGCGGCATGCAAAGCTGTGGTTTGCCGGAAAGGGCCGGAACTGGCCACTTGCGGGATATGAGCTTGACGAGCTTGAGGAAGGGCTTGAGGATGCGGCGAAGTATCAGCCCGTTTTCAAGGGAAAACCGATCGCCGAAATGATAGGGCCTGCCACCGGAGAGCCGTTGGCGCAGTTGAAGAAGGCGATAGATGAAAAGGACAGTGCACATTTCGTGAAGGCCTATGATCAGCTTACTCGCGCCTGTTCTTCCTGCCATCAATCGGCGGGGCACGGTTTCATCGTGATCCGGCGCCCTGCTGTTCCGCCCATGTCAGACCAGCGCTACGATGCCAGAAACCGTTCATGAGCCTGTCTGCTGATGCTGCTTTGGAGCAGAGGGAAAGCGCATGGCGTATCTTCCTGATCTTCCTGCGCCTGGGATTGACTTCGTTTGGCGGCCCCGTCGCGCATCTGGGTTATTTCCGTGCGGAGTTCGTTGCGAGAAGACGATGGTTGAGCGAGCGCAGCTATGCAGACCTCGTTGCGTTCTGCCAGTTTCTGCCTGGGCCTGCCAGCAGCCAGGCGGGCATGGTGCTGGGTCTTGGGCGTGGAGGATATGGCGGTGCGATTGCGGCCTGGGCGGGTTTCACGCTTCCTTCGGCCATCGCGATGATCCTGCTTGCGGAAGGACTCTCAAGTCATGCGGATCTTTTTTCATCCGGCGCGCTGCACGGACTGAAGATCGTCGCCGTGGCCGTTGTGGCGCAGGCCGTGTGGGGCATGGCGCGCAGTTTCTGCGGCGATGCGCAGCGCGTCACCATCATGGCGCTTGCCGCCTGCATCGTCCTGCTGATTCCTTCGGTCCTTGTTCAGATGGGCGTGATGGCGTTCGCAGGCCTCGCAGGCCTGTTTCTCTTCTCGTCACCCAAGGTACATGAGCACGAGCCCTTGCCGTTCAGCCCGAGCCATCGCGCAGGTATTGCATGGCTGACGCTGTTCTTCGCGCTGCTGGTAGGTTTGCCCATACTGGCCAAAACCATGCCCGGCCATCTCTTCGCAGAGATGGATGCGTTCTATCGTGCAGGATCGCTCGTTTTCGGCGGCGGTCATGTCGTGCTGCCGTTGCTGCAGGCTGCCGTCGTGCCTTCTGGCTGGGTAAGCAACGAGGCATTCCTTGCAGGATACGGTGCAGCGCAGGCTTTGCCTGGCCCGCTGTTCACGTTTGCAGCCTTCCTTGGCGGCGCGATGAATATTGCGCCCTCGGGCTGGATTGGCGGCATGGTTTGCCTGCTTGCGATTTTCGCGCCCTCGTTTTTTCTGGTGATGGGCGCGTTGCCAGTTTGGGAGAGCGTGCGCCGCAATGCGCGTACCCAGTCTGCGCTGGCAGGCATCAATGCAGCGGTGGTAGGCCTGCTGCTCGCAGCGCTCTATCGTCCGGTATGGACCAGCACCATACATCAGCCGCAGGATTTCGTACTCGCGCTGGTCTTTCTGGTTGCGCTGATTTTCTGGAAGCTGCCACCCTGGCTCGTGGTCGTCGCAAGCGGCGTGGCCGGCTTATGGCTCTGATTCCATGAGCGGGAGGAGGTTGCAGCATACAATGAGATATTTTGAAAAGGGAAGGCGATGGCCGGATATGACGATCTGATCCTTGAAGCGCTGACGCGCGTGAAGGAGATCATGCCGTGGGACTTGAGCAGGTCTTTGGCGGATGGCAACAGGCCCTTGCTGCTGGACGTGAGGGAGCCCTCGGAATTTGCAATGCTGCGCATACCCGGTTCTCTCAATGCGCCCAGAGGCGTGCTTGAGCAATCCTGCGAATGGGACTACGACGAGACGCTCCCCTTGCTTGCATCAGGAAGAGATCAGGATATCGTGGTGATCTGCCGCTCCGGAAAGCGTTCGGTGCTGGCCGCAGACATGCTGCTGCGCATGGGATATCAAAACGTGGTTTCGCTCAAGACCGGTGTGCGCGGGTGGAACGATTTTGAACAGCCGATCGAGGATGCGCAAGGCAATCTGCTCGATCCGGATCATGTGGACGAACTCCTCGCGCCTAAGCTGCGCGCGGATCAGCGCAAGCCCAAGGCGCAGCGCTGAGTGTTTGCAAGCTGCATGACCGACAAAGTGGCGGTCATGCGTGTTCATCAGGCTTTCTGACGACGTATCCTGCCTATGGCTGCGAGTCCCAATCCGACGATTGCGAGCGAAGCGGGTTCCGGAACACTGTTTGGGGCGAGTTCGGTCGTGTTGGCGAACTGCCAGTTGACGATATCGTGGTTCTCATATCCAGCCCCTGTACCGGCGGTGAATCCGACGTAGGCCAAATTCGTGCCCAAGTAGCTAGCGATGTTGATCGGATAGTTGTTAATCGCGGTAAATGAAGATCCAGCTGTCGGGTCGTTCAGGACGACGGTGAGATTCGTTCCATTGTAGCCTATTGTCGCTTTCCAGAGATCGCCGTTGGACATGCAGCCGGTCTGCAGGTATCCGTTGGTGAAATCACAGGTCTGCAGCCCATAGACGTTGGAGAGGGCTGTGTTCGTGAGTGAGCCATTCGTGTCGATCGAAACGTGGTTGCTGCTGCTGCCATCATTATTGCCGATGCCGTATCCCGCGTTGTTATAAGTATCGAATTCGATGGCGACGCTGTTTGTGACTCCCTGATATCCCATACCGACCCCGGCCCCTCCGATCCCCGTCGTGTTGGCTGCGAGGAGAAAGGTGATCCCGTCTGCAGGATCTATGCCGCCCGGTTGCGTGAAGCGGAACTGAAATGTTGTGCTGAACGTATCATTGGAACCGAGTGTTATGGGAGAAGTGCTGTAGGCGGCACCGGTCTGACCGGCTGAGGCCGGCGTCAGACGCATTACCGTTCCATCGGAAGTCACTGTAGTGCCTGCACTACCGATCAGGGTGAGACCTGAGGTGTTGGAAAAGCCATTGTAGGTGACGAGCATCGCATGAGAAGATGCTGCATAGATTCCCATGGCAATTGCAGTCAATCCTTTTGCCAATTTTTTATTCATTTCGTTTCTCCTGATAATTTTCTCGAAAATTCCTATCCGGATATCAAGCAATTTTCAGGCCATGCATGGAAAAACAAGCAACTGGGAAGTGGTTGCGGTTGTGCTTGTAAAATTTTCCGACAAAAAATGGCTTCAGCTGGCAAAGGCTCGGATGCTTTCGCATCAATCGGGCGTCATGCCTGTTTCCCCATCAGCCTCTCGTATTTTGCCTGCAACTGCTCTCGGCTTTCCGCGTGCGCGGGATCCATGGGTATGCAATCCACAGGGCATACCTCCACACACTGCGGCGTATCGTAGTGTCCCACGCATTCCGTGCATTTGTTTGAATCGATCACATATACGGTGTCGCCCTGCGAAATCGCGCCGTTCGGGCATTCAGGCTCGCACACGTCGCAATTGATGCATTCATCGGTAATCATCAGTGCCATATTGTGCTCCGGTTTGAAATTTTTGGTTCGGGGGTAAGCATCTCATGCAGATCCGGCAGGTTGTCATCCCGCTATCATCCCGGCTGCGACGGTATTGTTTGTCGCTTCGTCGATCACGATAAAGCTGCCGCTGGCACGGTTTTTCAGGTAGCTGTCAAAGGCAAGTGGCTGCTGCACCCGGATTCCTGCATGCACGATGTCGTTCATGTTCACGTCTGGGTTGGCATGCCGTTCCAGCGTGTTGACGTCGATGCGATAGTCGATGCGGGTGAACAGGCATTTCACGGTTCTTGTGGTGTGCTTGACGAGATACTTGCGATTCCTGTCGAGCGGTGTCTCGGACAGCCAGCACAGCATGGCTTCAAATTCCATGGAAACACTTGGAAGGTTGTCGGATTTGACGAGCATGTCGCCTCGAGAAATGTCGATTTCATCAGTCAGTCTGATCGCAATGGATTGCGGCGCATGGGCGGTATCCAGTTTCCCGTCATAGGTTGAAATTTCCAGGACATGGCTGGTTTTGCCGGACGGCAATACCGTGATCGGGTCGCCCACTGACACCTTCCCGGACTCGATGCGCCCCATGAAACCGCGGAAATCGTGGTGTTCATCGGTTTGCGGGCGGCATATCCATTGCACGGGATATCTGAAATCCTGGGTGTTCACATCATGGTCTATTTCGATGTTCTCCAGCAATTCCATCAAAGTCGGGCCATGATACCAGTATAGACTCTCGCCGCGTTCCACGAGCATGTCGCCTTCCAGTGCGGACAGGGGTATGCAGGTGACATTGTGCAGGCCGAGTTGCGCTGCAAACGCAAGATATTCGGCGCGGATCTCCTCGAAGCGCGCTTCCGAATATTCCACCAAGTCCATTTTGTTCACAGCCAGCACGATGTGAGGGATGCCGACCAGACTTGCGAGATAGGTATGCCGGCGTGTCTGCACCAGCACGCCCCGCCGTGCATCGACGAGTATGATCACGAGATTGGCTGTGGATGCGGCCGTCACCATGTTGCGCGTGTATTGCTCGTGGCCTGGCGTATCCCCGATGATGAATTTGCGTCTGGGGGTTGCAAAATACCGGTACGCCACATCGATGGTGATGCCCTGTTCCCGTTCGGCATGCAGTCCGTCGGTCAACAGGGACAGGTCGATGGATGCCATGCCGCGTCTCTTGCTGGTTATCGAAATTGCAGATAGCTGATCCTCGAAGATGGATTTTGCGTCAAACAGCAGGCGGCCGATCAGCGTGCTCTTGCCGTCGTCCACGCTGCCAGCCGTGATGAACCGAAGCAGTTGTGTTGTATTGCTCATGATCAGAAATATCCTTCCTTTTTTCGCAGTTCCATCGATGCCTCGGACGTCTGGTCGTCCATGCGCGTTGCACCCCGTTCTGTAATTCGCGAGGCAGCGGTCTCTTCAATGATCTCCTTGATGCTGATCGCCTCGGATTCCACGGGGGCGGTACAGGTCATGTCGCCCACTGTCCGGAAGCGCACCGAAAGGACTTCAATCTTTTCGCCAGCCTTTGGTCTGACCAGATCGGACACGGGCATCACGGAATTTCCGCGCCTGATCACTTCCCGCCGGTGCGCGTAATAGATGCTGGGTATGTGCAGTTTTTCGCGTTCGATGTATTGCCATATATCGAGCTCGGTCCAGTTCGAAATCGGAAATACGCGGATATTCTCACCCTGGTGCACGCGCGTGTTGTAGATGTCCCACAGCTCGGGACGCTGATTCTTGGGGTCCCACTGGCCGAATTCATCGCGGAATGAAAAGATCCGTTCCTTTGCGCGCGCCTTCTCCTCGTCCCGTCGGGCTCCCCCCATGCATGCATCGAAGCCGAATTCTGCAATGGTCTCCAGCAGCGTCACGGACTGGAACGGATTGCGCGGCAGATCCGGATTTCTGATCACGATGGAGCCTCGCCTGATCGAGTCTTCCAGCGAGCGCACGATCAGCCTTTCGCCGAGGCTGGCTGCCAGCCTGTCGCGGGTCTCTATCACTTCCGGAAAGTTATGCTCGGTGTCGATATGCACCAATGGAAAAGGAAATTTGCATGGACGAAAGGCCTTTTCAGCCAGGCGAAGCATCACAATGGAATCCTTTCCGCCCGAAAACAGCAGTGCGGGGTTCCTGCACGCGGAAGCGACTTCGCGCATGATATGGATGGACTCGGATTCCAGCGTATCCAGATGACTGAATGAATTCATGATTTCTCCGTGAGACTGTGTGCGTTTTGTGTTTTGGACGGCCTCATCGCAGCGTGAAGCCCGCATTCCTTGCTGCTCGCGTCTTCCCACCACCAGCGCCCCGAACGTATGTCTTCCCCCGCTGTGACAGAACGCGTGCAGGGTGCGCAACCCAGGCTGGGATAAAATTCATCATGCAGCCTGTTGTAGGGCACATCGTGATTTCTGATATAGCTCCATACATCCTTGTGTGACCAGTCCAGCAGGGGGTTGTATTTCTGCAGGCCGAATTCGGCATCGAATGCCGAAAGCTCCATATTGCTGCGCGTTACCGCCTGGGCGCGACGCAAGCCGGTCACCCATGCCCTTTTGCCTTTCAGTGCGCGCCGCAATGGTTCAACCTTGCGCACCAGGCAGCAGGCTTTGCGGGACTCTATGCTGTCGTAGAAACCGTTTATACCGTATCTTTCAACGTAGCTCTCCACTGCCAGATTGTCCGGGAAATATATCTTCAGTGGTGTGCTGTAGCGTTCGGATATCTGCTGCATCAGGCTGTATGTTTCCTCGGGCAGGCGCCCTGTATCCAGTGTGAAAATCTCGATGTCTATCCGATGCCTGTCGATCAGGTCGGTCAGCACCATATCTTCCGCTCCAAGGCTGGTCGCGAAGGACACGCTTGAAAATTCGCGCACTGCCTGTCGCAACAAATCTGTTGCCAGATCAATTTTCTGTTGCACGTCATTCTCCTATGTCAACAAACTGCTTTCGGTCAGATCCAGTTTTGCATCTGCTTCCGCGGCATATTCCGCCACTTTCGTGGTCCAGTTATCCACCGCTTCGCTGAAATTCGCGAGCTCCTCCGCGGAGGAGTTTTCACTGCGATGCAAAAACATTTCAACGGCGCGAGCAAAATCGTCAGTGATTGCTCCGGGGTGCAGGCGATGCAACTGGTCTGCCAGATCTTTGAGGCCATCCTGCCTGACACCGCCCAGAAGCTGTGCCAAACCTGAACCAATCAGGCGCAGGATGGCCTCGTTGCATTGCACTGCATCGGGATATTTGCGCTGGAATGCCAGCGCATTGCGATATTTGCGTTCATGTGCGGCATCAAAGAAGTTCGCGCCGATTTGAACCTGACTGGCGCCAGCGCATTCGCCGCCACCCAATTGCAGCACGCGGAAATCGCCTTCATCGCCATGATCCTTCATCACGGATAGCAGTTCTTCCTCTTTCACTTCTGCCAGATTGGCCAGCAAACTCTTGAAGTAGTCCTTTGGCTGGGACCGTGCCCAGACAAAAAAACTGGAGTAGCCGCTGGCGAGGTGTGCCATCTTCACGCGCGAAATTGCTTCCTCTATGCGAGCGACTGGCAGCGATGGCCCTTTTATCGCCAGACTACCTCCGCCCATGCCATTGCCGGCAAAGTACATCTGGTAATGCGGCACAAGCTTGCCGTGCACCCGTTTCCCCTCGCCGTAAATGCCGATGTCACCGGTTTCGGGTTGCGCGCAGCCGTTGTGGCAACCGGACACGCGGATGCGCAGATCTGCGCTTCCTCCGGAGAGCCTGGATGCCGCCAGTGTGCTGGCGGTGATGCCCAGGCGGCAGGTCGATGTGCCCGGGCAGGCCACCACGTTCATTCCGGAAACGGGCTCGTACAAATCCAGAGATGCCAGTCCGATGCGCAGCAAAGGCAGAATCTCCTTTGTTACGTTCAGAATGATCAGGTTCTGGTCCTGCGTGGTATGCAGCATGTTCAGTCCATGATTGCGCAACAGGCGGGATATGCCGCGCAACTGGGCAGACGTTATTTCTCCAGTCGAGAGTGCGACTGGCAATGCAAACAGGCCAGGCTGGCGCTGCGCGAACAGTGTTCTTGGTGCGCCATGGCCTGGAATTTCATCGCCTGTCTGTTCGCGCCATTCACCTTTCGGATGCGGATGGAGCGCCAATGCTTGCCTGGTGCGAGTGAATTCCTCGCGGTACTTTTCCAGAAAGCCATGGCTGCCAAATTTTTCAACCAGGAATTTGATGCGCGACTTGGCTCTCTTGGTGCGGTCCGAATACCTGTTGTGCAAGGACACCAGCGCTTCGAGCGCAAACAGCAGTTCGCTTTCCGGAATGAATTCCTCCACCACGATGGACTCGCGAGGCTTGTGTCCAAGACCGCCGCCTGCGCGCACGCTGAAGCCGTATTGCCCGTCCCGCTTTACAGCGATCAGGCCGCAATCGTGCAGCATCGCCTGTGCGCAATCGGCTTCGCAACCGGAGAAGCTGATCTTGAATTTTCGTGGCAACTGCTGGTTGAGCGGGTTGCGCAGAAAGTGCGCGGTTGCTTCACTCACATGAGTTGCCACATTCACATGCTCTCTCGGGCAGACGCCAACCAGCGCGCATGCAGTCATGTTGCGTATGGTGTTGCCGCATGCCTCGCGCGTGGTCATGCCGGCATCTGCAAGGCGGCGCATTGCTGCCGGTGTTTTCTCGAGAGGGATGAAGTGCACTTGCATGGACTGACGTGTCGTCACATGGGCTACATCGCGCGTCGCATATTCATCAACCACATCTGCGATCGCATCCAGTTGCTCTGCCTTCAGCCTGCCGCCTGGGATCTTGATGCGCAGCATGTTTACGCCCTGCTGACGCTGCCCGTATACGCCCTGCTGCAACCGCACAGAAGTAAAGCGCTCGCTATCGATTTTTCCCGCGTTGAAGGCCGCAAGCGCCTGCTCAAATCGGGTGATTTCTTCGTGGTCGGACAAATTTTCAATATTCACTTTTTTCTCCTAAGACAGAATCATCTTGCTGCCGATCAAGGCCAGCATCACGGCCAGCAATGGCCTCAAGGCTTTTTCAGGAAATTTGCTGCTCAAGCGGCTGCCGATATAAATCCCGGGCAATGAACCGGCCAGCAGGTTGGCCAGCAGCCCCAGATCTACCGTGTCCAGGGAAAGATGGCCAAGTCCTGCGACGGCCGTGAGCGGGACAGCGTGAGCGATATCGGTGCCTACAACTTTTGCGGATGACATGCGTGGATACAGGAACAGCAGAGCAACAGTGCCCAGAGCCCCGGCACCGATCGAAGAAACCGTCACCAGTGCGCCTGTCACAGCTCCGGCAGCGATGGTCGCGGCGGGAAGATGTCGCACCGCAAGTGTTTCGTTGCCCTGACGCAGGATGACTTTTCTGATGCTTTCCTTGAACAATAAAACTGCGGCTGTCAGCAGCAGTGCTGCGCTCAGCACGCTGCTCACGAGGCTGCTCAGCGTCTTTTCATCCAATGCCAGATGTTTAAGCAGCAATATGATGATCAGCGTGGAAGGCAGACTGCCCATGAACAAGAGTCGGGCCACGGGCCAGTCCACGGTGCCGCACCTGTGATGAACCCAGGCACCCGCTGCTTTGGTTATCGACGCATAAAGCAAATCGGTCCCGACGGCAACCACGGGTGAGACATTGAAAACGAGCACCAGCAGCGGTGTCATGAGCGATCCGCCGCCAACGCCGGTAAAACCGACTGTGAGGCCAACCAACAATCCTGATAATGCGTAAATCCAGTCCATGATGACTCTCCGGGAATATTCGTGGAGTGGATTCTAGAGAGCTTTTTTTATGCAATTAAATACTTTAATGTTAAGATTTTATAATTAATAGTGATTAAGGGGCCGGCATGAATCTGCACCAATTGCGCTATCTCAATGAAATTGTTCGTCAGGGACTGAATATCTCAAATGCCGCGGAGGCGCTATTCACTTCCCAGCCAGGTATCAGCAAGCAGATAAAGCAGCTCGAGGATGAGCTGGGTGTGGAGATTTTTGTGCGGAATGGCAAGCGCATCGTTGCCATCACCGAGCCAGGAAAGGAAGTTTTGTCCATCGCGCAGCGCATCCTGCACGATGCGAAGAATCTCAAACATGTCGGTCAGGAATTCAGGGCGCAGGATACAGGGGTTCTGACGATTGCAACCACCCATACCCAGGCGCGCTATGCCTTGCCGCCGATCATCAAGAAGTTCATGAAGCTATATCCTGAAGTGCAGCTCAGCCTGCATCAGGGCAGCCCGACGCAGATTGCCGATCAGGTGTTGAGCGGAGATGCCGATCTCTGCATTGCCACTGAAAGCTTGTCGCTCTACGATGATCTGGTCACATTGCCGTGCTATGAATGGAATCATTGCGTGGTCGTGCCTCCACGCCATCCCCTGCTCAAGGAAAAGCAGCTCACGCTGGAAGCGCTTGCCCGATATCCCATTATCACCTATGACTTTGCCTTCACGGGACGAGGCAGGATCAACGAAGCCTTTCAGAAGGCCGACATAACGCCGAAAATTGCGCTGACCGCGATCGATGCCGACGTAATCAAGACTTATGTGGAGCTTGGTATGGGGGTTGGCATCCTTGCGCAGATGTCATTTATTGAGAAGCGGGACAGGCACTTGCGGATGATAGAGGCGGCGCATCTGTTCAAGCCCAGCACCACGCGGATTGCGATACACAAGAACGAATACCTGCGCGCATATGCATACGATTTCATCGAACTGTTTGCGCCTCATCTGACAAGACAGGTCGTGAACGATGCGATGCGCCATTCTGCGGATGGTGGCTCGTGAACACGCATATACTGTATTCTTCAAATCAGGTGTTGCACTTCAAAACACTGCTGTCCAAAATAGCCGAATCCGAATGAATTCCCCCTTGATCTGATGCGGGTTCTGGACGGGTTGTTGTGGTTTTCCAAGATCGTGCCTCCTTGTGCTGTCCAAGATCAAGCGAAGGCCAG
>JAJXTH010000039.1 GCA_021783995.1 Pseudomonadota bacterium | reverse complement strand
CGCGAATGCCGTCCACCACATAGACCGCTCTGTACTTGTAACCGTGCTCGGTAGGCGGCACGGGATTGGGTACTTTCCACACCACTACTTCAATAATTGCGCCATCGGTTGTAATGTTTTTGAAGCGGGTAATAAGTTGGGCTGACATGTTGGCGATTATGCCAACGTTTGTTTATGTTGTCAAATCAGCCAACATCTAAGACTCACTGTCGAACCAAACAGTGAATTTATCATTTGATTCAATCCGACCAACGCCTTTCTCCCTGATGTAAATCATATGATGCCTATACCCACGCCCTTTGACGGCTATGTGGAGTATGGAGGTCGGAAAATTATGGTTGAATAGTGTCGATTTTTTTTACACTGCGCAGCGAATTAAAATTGGTATTGTTTGCATTAATATAAAATAATTACGGATAAACAATAAGATAAAAATTTACATAAAATTTGGCATAGTTCGTGCTTAAAATGCGCAAGAGAATTAAGCTTGGGTAGCTCAGGGAGCTCTCCTGCCAAGAAAAGGATGCAAGCTATTTAATAAATCTCGAGATCATCATGGCAACAACTTCAACAAGGAAAATTATGAAACGTCTCTCTCTAAGTTATCTGCTGGCTCTGGCTTCTGTTCCTGCATTTGGTACGCCGATCCTTCAAAACACAAGTTTTGAAACAAACAATGTTAGTTCTGGTAGTTTTCTTTATGCAATAAACGCCAGCGGGATTCCCTCCTATCAAACAGGTGTAACTGCCACGGGATGGAATTTCATTGCAGGTACTAACTCGGGTATCTCCAACGACTCTTCTGCGTGGGGCGGAGCAGGTGAATCTGGCAACTCGTACGCATTCCTACAACAGTATAGTCAAATAACTCAAACTTTTACCAGTGACGGAAATTACTTTATAGATATGTCATTCTATATGAAAGATCGTCCCGGTTACACCCAAAACCAAGTGGTTAAAGTATTTCTCAACGGAGTACTCGTTGATACCGTCACTCCGGGAAGTTCATGGGCTCAATACTCTATCAATAATCAGCTTATTGGGGCTGGCAATAATACTTTGACCTTCGAAGGTACGGTCACGGCCAATGACACAGCTGCTTTACTGGACAATATCAGTTTGAGCAATGTTCCCGAACCCGCCTCTCTTGCCTTGTTGGGTTTAGGTTTAACAGGACTGACTGTTGCACGCCGTAAGAAGTAATACATAATTGAGCCATGGCTAGCGGGTGAGGTATTCTCGATGGTCGATCTGGTCAATCTTCTGGAGCAAGAGAAGGCGGCAGGCCTTGTCTGAGGGCCTGTCGGTGGGTGGACGCGCCAAGTGACCGCTCGACTCGGAAACCCGCCTTTGAAGCGACAATAGATCGTCAGGCAGTTCTGAGGCGGGAGCAGTCATCTACCGGGGAAACTTCTTAGTCGGCAATGGCAGAGGACTAGGCCTTCTATTTGCAGGCTGAAATTAATTTACGACTTTAATTGTTTGGAGCATTAAAAACTTGAAAGCCTTGTAATTACGTATGTTCAATTTACGACTTTATTAACCTATTTACGACTTTAATTGCTTGGAATAAAAAGTCATCAACTGGGGAAACCTGCTACTCCACCGTCACCGATTTGGCCAGATTTCTGGGCTTGTCGACATCTGTGCCTTTCTGCAATGCGACGTAATAGGCAAGGAGCTGCAGCGGGATGGTGTGCAGCACGGGGCTCAGATATCCCGCATGCTCCGGCATACGCATGATGTGCACACCGTCCTCTTCGTTCATGTGCGTGTCCGCATCGGCGAAAACATAAAGCTCCCCGCCCCTTGCACGCACTTCGTGCAGATTTGATTTCAGCTTTTCCAGCAGCGCGTCGTTGGGCGCCACCGATATCACAGGCATTTCCTTATCCACCAGCGCCAGCGGCCCGTGCTTCAATTCACCGGCGGGATAGGCTTCGGCGTGGATATAGGAAATCTCCTTGAGCTTCAATGCGCCTTCCAGCGCGATCGGGTAATGCATGCCGCGGCCAAGGAACAGCGCATGGTGCTTGCTGGCAAATCGCTCGGCAAGCTTCGCGATCTTGGGTTCAAGATCCAGCACCTTCTGCACGGCAGCAGGCAAATGGCGTAGCGCATGCAGATGCTGCTGTTCGGATTCTGCGTTCAGGCGGTTCCGCTGTTTGGCAAGGACCAGGGTGAGCAGGAACATCGCGACCAGTTGGGTCGTGAAAGCCTTGGTCGATGCGACGCCGATCTCCGGGCCTGCGCGGGTCAGGAAACGCAGCTTCGATTGCCTGACCAGCGCGCTCTCCGGCACATTGCATATGGCGAGCGTATGGACATGGCCAAGCAACTTGGCGTGGCTCAGGGCTGCCTGCGTATCTGCAGTTTCTCCTGACTGCGAAAGCACCACCACCAATGCATTCGGATTGGGCACGCTCTTCCGGTAGCGGTATTCGCTCGCGATCTCGACCGTGCAGTGCATGCCTGCGATTTCCTCGAGCCAGTATCTCGCGACCATACCGGCGTGATAGCTCGTGCCGCAGGCGAGTATAAGAATGCCGTCGACCTTCGCCAGACAGCTATCTGCCTCCGCCCCGAATATCCCAGGCATGATGGAATGGCTGTTGCACGCTGTCTCCAGCGTGTTCGCAATGGCCTCAGGCTGCTCGTGTATCTCCTTCTGCATGTAGTGGCGGTAGTTCCCAAGCTGCACGCTTTCATTGCTGATCTCGCTTGTCTGCACGGGACGCGCGGCCTCTTTGCCTTCTGCGTCGTAGACCAGATAGCCCTCGCGACTTATCTCTACAAGATCGCCTTCCTCTAAATAGATCACCTTGTTGGTTACCGGCAGCAGTGCCGATACGTCAGAGGCGATGAAGTTTTCCCCAATACCTACTCCCAGAAGCAGGGGGCTCCCGCGGCGCGCGCACACGAGCTGATCCGGATTGTCGGCCGCAATCACCCCTATCGCATACGCGCCCACCAGCTCTGTCAGGGATGACTGCACGGCCTTCATCAGCGGCATGCCACCAGCGTAATGGCTGTGCACCAGATGCGCGATCACCTCGGTGTCGGTATCGGAACTGAATTCATAGCCGGCTTTCACGAGTCTGGCCCGCAGGCTCTCGTAGTTCTCGATGATGCCGTTGTGCACTACGGCGATCAGATTGCGGCTGATGTGCGGATGTGCATTGCGCTCGCTGGGTATGCCATGCGTCGCCCAACGCGTGTGAGCGATGCCCAGGCTTCCTTCAGTGTTCGCGCTGATCTGCATGAGCTCTGCGACGCGCCCCGTGCTGCGCAAACGCTTGAGCCTTGCTTCTTCCACCACGACCAGTCCGGCGGAGTCGTAACCGCGATATTCCAGACGCCGCAG
The DNA here is from genome assembly GCA_021783995.1 of Pseudomonadota bacterium. Classification (GTDB taxonomy): domain Bacteria; phylum Pseudomonadota; class Gammaproteobacteria; order Burkholderiales; family Gallionellaceae; genus Gallionella. The sequence continues at coordinate 10,399 of JAJXTH010000039.1, read as the reverse complement.
CCCCTCGAGCAGTATCGGTACGACATTGCGCTCTGCTATTGCACCTACGATTCCACACATAAATCCTGCCCTTGGTCGTAAATTGAAATTATCTGCCTTCAACGTCCAGCCACTAACGGCCAGCTACTGTTTTTTTGCCTTCTTAAGAGGACGCTGCCAACCGCTGATTGTCGTCTGTTTGCTTCTGGAAAGAGTGAGCTCGCCTTCAGGCGTATTGCGGGTGATCGTCGATCCCGCGCCTATCGTCGAACCCTTCGCTACCGTCACGGGTGCCACGAGTTGCGTGTCGGATCCGATGAATGCGTCGTCCTCGATGATCGTCCGGTGTTTGTTCGCGCCATCGTAGTTGCAGGTTATCGTGCCGGCTCCCACGTTCACCCTGCTGCCTATGCTCGCATCTCCTATGTAGCTCAGATGGTTTGCCTTGCTGGCCACATTGATCTCGCTGTTTTTCACTTCGACGAAGTTTCCTATGTGTACCTCGTCATGCAGCATCGTTCCTGGACGCAGGCGTGCATAGGGACCGATCCGGCATTCGGACTCGATCACGCTGCTGTCGATGTGGCTGAATGCGGCGACTTGCGTGCCGTCCGCAATCACCGTGTTTCTTATAATGCAATTAGCGCCAATACTGACCCTGTTGCCTAACGTCACTTTGCCTTCGAAAATGCAGCCTACGTCTATTTCGACATCCCGGCCGCACTCCAGCTTTCCTCTTATGTCCAGCCTTGCGGGGTCGGCCAGGGTAACGCCCTGCTTCAGCAGCTGTTCTGCCTCGATTTTCTGCCAGGTCCTCTCCAGCATGGCCAGCTGAACCTTGTTGTTCACTCCGAGTATTTCCCAAGTGTTGCCGGGCTGCACGGTCTGCACGGCAATGCCGTCATTTACCGCCATGCCAACCACGTCCGTCAGATAATATTCGCCCTGTGCATTGCTGTTCTTTAGCTGTCCCAGCCAGCTTTTGATCAGCCTTGTGGGTGCGAGCAATATGCCCGTGTTGACTTCTCTTATTTCGCGCTGCTCAGGTGTCGCATCCTTCTCTTCGACGATGGCGACAACATCCCCCTCATGGTTTCGGACGATGCGCCCATATCCAGCTGGATCATCCAGATGCACGGTAAGCAGGGTTAGCCCGCCATCGAATTTCAGCATCTGATGCAGGGTGGAAGGCTGGATCAGCGGAACGTCGCCATACAGGACGAGCGTATTCGTCTCGTCTTCAACATGTGGCATCGCCTGCTGAACGGCATGGCCCGTGCCAAGCTGGGGTTCCTGGAGTACGCAATGCGCATCGCTGCCCTCAAGTGCGACAGGGACCGCATCTCCGCCATGACCATAAACCACGCACACCTTCTCTGCATTGAGCTTATGTGCGCATTCAAGAACTCTTTGCACCAGAGACATGCCAGCAAGTTCGTGCAGCACCTTTGGCTTGTCCGAGTGCATTCTTGTACCGCGGCCTGCTGCAAGTATAACGACGCTGAGCTCTGTCATATTTTGCCTCAAATGAATGGACCGATTATAAACATACAGCCTGCAGGATCAAAAGTCCCTTGAAGTTAGATCCTGAATTCCAGGCACAAAAAAAGCAGCCTGAGCTGCTTTTTTTGTATGCTTGCACTATCAGTGTCCCGCCTGTTTTCTTATCTGCTGTATCGCACGCAGCTGTGCGACGGCCTGCAGCAATTCCGCCTCGGCCCTTGCATAATCGACCTCCGCAGTCCTGTTCTTCAACAGCTCTTCTGCCTCCTGCTTCGCTTGAAGCGCGCGCGCCTCGTCCAGATCCTTGCCGCGTATCGCCGAATCCGAAAGTATCGTCACATGGTTGGGCTGGATCTCGAGCATGCCGCCCGACACATAGATCAGCTCTTCATCAACCTGATCCGGGCGCTTGATACGCACAGAGCCGGGCTTGATGCGCGTCAACAGCGGTGCATGCCTGGGATATATGCCCAGCTCACCCATCGCACCGGGAACCACGACGGATTCAGCAAGCCCTGAAAAAAGCTGGTCCTCTGCGCTTACCACGTCGACATGTACTGTCATTGCCATGATGTCACCCTTTACTGTAGTGTCTTGGCTTTTTCGACTGCTTCTTCTATCCCGCCGACCATGTAGAATGCCTGCTCGGGCAGGTTATCGTATTCTCCGTCGACGATGCCCTTGAATCCCTTGATAGTTTCCTTCAGCGTCACATACTTGCCGGGGCTGCCGGTGAACACTTCGGCAACATGGAAAGGCTGGGACAGGAAGCGCTGAATTTTACGTGCGCGGGCCACGGCCAGCTTGTCTTCGGGCGCCAGTTCATCCATGCCGAGAATCGCGATGATGTCGCGCAGTTCCTTGTAGCGCTGCAGCGTGGACTGAACGCGGCGTGCGACGCTGTAATGCTCCTCACCCACGACCAGCGGATCGAGCTGGCGGGATGTGGAGTCCAGCGGATCCACCGCAGGATAGATACCGAGCGATGCGATGTCGCGGGACAAAACCACGGTTGAATCGAGATGCAGGAAGGTAGTCGCGGGAGACGGGTCGGTCAGGTCGTCCGCAGGCACATACACCGCCTGAATGGAAGTGATCGAACCAACCTTGGTCGAGGTGATACGCTCCTGCAGGCGGCCCATCTCCTCAGCCAGCGTCGGCTGATAACCCACAGCCGAAGGCATGCGGCCCAGCAGCGCGGACACTTCGGTACCAGCCAGCGTGTAGCGGTAGATGTTGTCGACGAAGAAAAGAATGTCGCGACCCTCGTCGCGGAAGCGCTCGGCCATGGTAAGACCCGTCAGCGCCACGCGCAGACGGTTTCCGGGGGGCTCGTTCATCTGACCGAACACCATCGCTACCTTGTCCAGAACATTGGAGTCCTTCATCTCGTGGTAGAAGTCGTTACCCTCGCGAGTCCGCTCGCCAACACCGGCGAACACGGAAAGACCGGAATGCTGTTTCGCGATGTTGTTGATCAGCTCCATCATGTTCACGGTCTTGCCTACACCGGCACCGCCGAACAGACCCACTTTTCCGCCCTTGGCAAACGGGCACACCAGATCGATCACCTTGATGCCTGTTTCCAGTAGGTCAACGGAAGGGGAAAGCTCGTCGAATTTCGGCGCCTTCTGGTGTATCGAACGCCGCTCATCGCACTTGATCTCTCCAGCCTCGTCGATGGGGCGACCCAGGACGTCCATGATGCGGCCCAGAGTGCCGTGGCCCACAGGAACAGAAATGGGGTTGTTGGTGTTCACTACTGCCATACCCCGCTGCAGTCCATCGGATGAACCCATCGCAATGGTTCGTACGACGCCGTCGCCCAGCTGCTGCTGAACTTCGAATGTCAGACCGGCCTCTGCAATCGTGGCTTCTGTAGGCTGCAGCACCAGCGCATCGTATACCTTGGGCATCTGATCGCGCGGGAATTCTATATCCACCACCGCGCCAATACACTGAACAATCTTACCTTGAGTCATTTGGATTTCCCCATCTAAATTAATCTTGAGTTTGCCGTAACTTAGCCTACCGCAGCCGCACCGCTGACGATCTCGGAGATCTCGCGGGTGATCGCTGCCTGGCGCGCCTTGTTGTACACAAGCTTGAGATCGGCTATCACGCTCTTCGCGTTGTCCGATGCCGCCTTCATCGCCACCATGCGCGAGCTTTGCTCGGAGGCGATGTTCTCAACCACGCCCTGGTAGACTAGCGATTCGACGTATCGTGTCAGCAATTCATCCACGACCACCTTGGCATCCGGCTCGTAGATGTAATCCCAGGAAGCCTTATGCTCGCCCATCTGTTCGCCAGAGAGAGGCAACAGCTGTTCCATGCTGGGCTCTTGCTTCATGGTGTTCACGAAATGGTTGTAGCAGATGTATATCGAGTCGATCTCGCCCGAAACATACGCATCGAGCATGACCTTCACGGCGCCGATCAGAGTATCCTGACGAGGCTCGTCTCCCAGGCCAACGAGATGGGACTTTACTTCGGTACCCATCCTGCTCATGAACCCAAACCCCTTGTTCCCTATCGCGCAGACTGCAACCTTCTTGCCTTCAGCGCTCCACTCCTTCATCCTGTTCACTGCAAGACGAAAAAGGTTGCTGTTCAGTCCCCCACAGAGCCCCTTGTCCGACGTGATCAGGATCACGCCGACCTTCTTGACCGTGTCGCGCTTTACCAGGAACGGGTGCTTGTACTCTGCGCTGGCTCCGGAAAGATGAGCTGCAACAGCCCTGATCTTTTCTGCGTAGGGTCGCGCCGCGCGCATGCGCTCCTGCGCGCGGCGCATCTTGGCCGCGGCAACCATTTCCATGGCCCGCGTGATCTTTCGTGTATTTTCTACACTCTTGATCTTGGTGCGGATTTCTTTACTGCCAGCCATCTCTCACCCCGACTCAGTAAACTGCGGATGCTTTGAATTCCTCGATCGCAGCAGAAAGCAATTTTTCGTTGTCCGCGCTCAGATCCTTCTTCGATTCGATTTCGTCCATCAGGCTCTTGTTCCTGGACTTCAGATGCGCGTGCAGTGCAGTTTCGAATGCGAGCGCCTTGTTCACGGCCACGTCATCGAAATAGCCCTTGTTCACGCTGAACAGGGTTACTGCCATTTCCGCAACAGAAAGCGGGCTGTACTGCAACTGTTTCATCAGCTCAGTGACGAGTTTGCCGCGCTCGAGCTGCTTCCTGGTCGCCTCATCGAGGTCGGATGCGAACTGGGCAAAAGCCGCGAGCTCACGATACTGCGCGAGAGCAAGACGCACGCCGCCACCCAGCTTCTTGATCACCTTGGTCTGAGCGGCACCACCCACGCGCGAAACCGATACACCCGCATTGATCGCGGGACGTATGCCCGCGTTGAACAGGTCGGTCTCGAGGAAGATCTGCCCGTCGGTGATCGAGATCACGTTGGTCGGAACGAAAGCGGATACGTCGCCAGCCTGTGTCTCGATGATGGGCAATGCGGTAAGCGAACCAGTCTTGCCCTTCACTTCACCCTTGGTGAATGCCTCGACATATTCGGCGTTCACGCGAGCAGCACGCTCCAGAAGACGCGAGTGCAGATAGAAAACGTCACCGGGATAGGCTTCGCGGCCGGGAGGACGGCGCAGAAGCAGGGAGATCTGACGGTATGCCCAAGCCTGCTTGGTCAGATCGTCGTATATGATCAGCGCATCCTGGCCTCTATCGCGGAAATACTCTCCCATCGTGCAGCCAGCATATGGAGCCAGGAACTGCATAGCTGCCGAATCAGATGCCGTCGCTGCAACCACTATCGTGTATTCAAGAGCGCCGTGTTCTTCGAGTTTGCGCACCACGTTGGCGATGGTGGATGCCTTCTGACCCACCGCGACGTAGATACAGGTCATGTTCTGACCCTTCTGATTGATGATCGCATCCACTGCGACAGCCGTTTTGCCCGTCTGGCGGTCTCCAATGATCAGTTCGCGCTGTCCACGTCCGACAGGAACCATGGAGTCGATCGACTTGAGACCGGTCTGCACCGGCTGATCAACCGATTGACGCTGGATGACACCAGGCGCAACTTTTTCTATCTTGTCGGTGAGCTTTGCGTTGATCGGGCCCTTGCCGTCTATGGGCTGACCCAGCGCATTGACAACCCGGCCGCAGAGCTCAGGCCCTACCGGCACTTCAAGAATTCGGCCCGTGCATTTTACCGTATCGCCTTCCGTGATGTGCTCATACTCGCCCAGAACCACCGCGCCAACCGAGTCACGCTCGAGGTTCAGGGCCAGGCCAAAAGTGTTGCCCGGAAATTCCAGCATTTCACCCTGCATCACGTCGGACAATCCGTGCACGCGTACGATACCGTCCGTCACGCTGACCACGGTGCCTTCCGTTCTGGCCTGTGTCGCCGCCTCGAAATTTTCTATGCGGCTGCGAATCAAATTACTTATTTCAGAAGGGTTGAGCTTCATCTGAGTTTTCCTTATTTCGATTATTCGAACATTAAGCCAGCGCGTATGCCAATTCTGCGAGGCGCGTGTTTGCAGATCCGTCTATGACCTTGTCTCCCATGCGGATAACGATTCCGCCGAGCAGACCCTTGTCTACCGTGCAGCTTAGCTTCACTTCCGTACCAAGGCGCACTTTGAGCGCTGTCGCTATCTTCGCCTGCTGTTCCGCGCTCAAATCGAACGCCGAACTGACCGTCACCTGAGCCGACTTTTCTGCCTCAGCGCGCAGCATCTCGAACAGCGCTGCGATTTCCGCGAGCACATTCAGCCGACCGCCCTGCGCAAGTATCCTGACAAAATTTTCCTGTTCCTTGTTAGGTGTACCAGCCAATTGAAGCATCAGCTCTTCGACCTGAGCAGACTTGATCCTTGGGCTTGCTACCACCGACCTGATCTCCTCGTTGGACATCAAACCGGACAAGGTTTGCAGCATTTCGGACCAGCCTTTCAGGTCGCCCTGCTTCTGCGCAACCTCGAAGGCTGCCTGCACGTAAGGCCTTGCAATAGTATTGGCTTCAGACATGGCTTTAGATTTCCGCGACTAATTTATCCAGCAGGTCGCCGTGGGCTTTTGCGTCGATTTCCCGACCAAGTATCTTGGCGGCACCGGCAAGGGCGATATCGGAAACCTGCGTGCGAAGCTGCTCCTTCGCGCGAAAGACTTCCTGCTCCACCTCCGCCTTGGCGCCGTTCAGTATCCGGTCACGTTCCTGATTTGCCTGAGCCTTGGCTTCCTCGATCAGCTGGTTAGCCCTTGCCTCGCCTCCTGCTATCGTTGCACCGGCCTTTTCCTTTGCTTCGCGCAAAATTTCGGCAGCCTTCTTGCCCGCCAGCTCCAGATCGAGCTTTCCACGCTCAGCCTCTGCCAGCCCATCCGCAATCTGTTTCCTGCGCTGTTCCAAGCCCGCAACGATCGGCGTCCACACGAATTTCATGCAGAACCAAACAAACATGGCGAACATGATGGTCTGACCTAGAAGAGTTGCATTGATATTCATGCGAACAACCTTTCCTTAAACGACTTGGTTATCTTTAGCCTGCAACCGCGAACAGAACATACATCGCGATACCAACCGCGATCATTGGAACGGCGTCCACCAGACCCATCACGATGAAGAACTGGGTACGCAGCATCGGGATCAGCTCGGGCTGGCGTGCGGCGCCTTCCAGGAAACGGCCACCCAGAATACCGATACCGATAGCGGCACCCAGAGCGCCCAATCCCATCATCAGTGCGCCGGCTACATACAACAGTGCGTGTGCTTGATCCATCTTTACTTCTCCTATTGATTAAAATTAAAGTTTAATGAAAATCTCAGTGGTGTTCCTGGTGGGCCATATCCAGATAGACTATCGTCAGCGTCATGAAAATGAACGCCTGCAGAGTCACGATCAGGATGTGGAAGATCGCCCAGGGAAGGGACAGCGGCCATTGCGCCCAGAATGGAAGCAGCGCAATCAGTATGAAGATCATTTCGCCCGCATACATGTTTCCAAACAGTCGCAGTGCGAGCGATATCGGTTTGGCAATCAGGTTCACCCCCTCGAGAAGCAGATTCACGGGCGCACCCAGCTTGCCGAAAGGTTGCAGCGTCAGCTCACCGATAAACCCGCCCAGACCCTTCATCTTGATGCTGTAGTAAACGACAAGAATGAAAACGCCTATCGCCATGCCGAATGTCGCGTTCGGATCGGTTGAAGGCACCAGCTTGAAGTGAGGCAAACCCACAGCATGCGCCAGCTGCGGTATGTAATCGACCGGAACCAGATCCATCAGGTTCATCATGAATATCCAGAAGAACACCGTCAACGCGAGCGGCGCGACCATGTTGTTCTTGGCGGTAAACGAGCCGCGCACGCTTTCGTCAATAAATTCGATCGCCCATTCGACCGCGTTTTGCAGGCCGCCGGGCACGCCGGACGTCATCTTCTTGCCCACACCCCTGAAAAGCAGCAGGAAAAATGCGCCCAAAACGAAGGACATGAACAGCGTGTCCACATTCACCGCCCAGAATCCCATTGCCTTCGCCTGTTCTGCGCCATGCGCAAAACCCAGGCTTCCATCAGGAAGCCTTCCAAGCGTCAAATTCTGTAGATGGTGCTTGATATATTCCGACGAGGTTATCGTTTCGCTAGCCATTTTGTACTATCGCCTAATCATTAACATTCGCGCCACCAACGGCACAACCTGAGCCACCACAAATCCCAACAGCACTGCAACGCCCGGCATTTTCAACACCGCCATGGCGAATGAAAGCGATACAATCACCAGCACAAACCTGCGCATGCTGTTGCGATATACTGCTCGCAACACGCTATGCGGCTGGTAGCACTGTTTATTTTCGATTTTTGACAGACCGCGAATCAGTGAGATTTCATTGAGCGCGGCTGTTAACGCTCCCCACAAACTCGACAACGCCACGACGAGCGAATTTGCATAGAAATATGCGATCAGGGCCACTGCTATCGCGGCGACCACCTGCATCTCAGCGATGTGATAGCGCGTTGCTTTTTCTTTTGCGGACTCTGAAAGACCAGGCATTGTAATCATCAATTTTCAGGCTGTCAAACATCCGGCGACTCTTACCCCCGAATGCTGTGGGATATTCAAAATATGATTACTTGCTTAAATTCAATTTTTCCAGCAGGTCATCGAAACTCTCGCTGCTGTCAAAGCTCACGATCAGCTTTCCTGCCCCATGCTTTCCCGTCTTGATTTCGACCTTGGCCCCGATCTGGTCAGACAATCTCGACTCCAGCCTCACAACATCCCTGTTTCTCGCTTTTGCCTGTTTTTTTTGCACCTCCCCATGGCTTCTGGCTGCAAGGCTCTCCGCTTCCCTGACCGAGAGACCTTCATGAACTATCTTGTTTGCAATCGCAATCTGATGGGCCCCGTCGATACCCAGGAGCGCACGGGCATGCCCCATGTCCATCTGTCCTTCCATCAACATCTTCTGGATCACATCAGGAAGTTTCAGCAGGCGCAGCAGATTGCTCGCCGCGCTTCGGGAACGTCCAACTGCGTCAGCGGCATCCTGATGCGTCATTTCAAATTCGCTGATCAACCGCTGGATGCCGATGGCCTCTTCCAACGGGTTCAGGTTTTCCCTCTGGATGTTTTCGATCAGCGCCATCGCCAAAGCCGCCTTGTCTGGAACGCTTCGCACCAGAACCGGAACATGGGTCAATCCGGCTAGCTGGGCCGCGCGCCAGCGCCTTTCACCGGCAATGATTTCATAGCTTTCGTCATTCAACTGGCGCACCAGTATAGGCTGAATCACGCCTTGCTTCTTTATCGACTCGGAAAGCTCATGCAGCGCATGCTTGTCCATGTTTGTCCTGGGCTGGTATTTGCCGGGCTTTAGCAGACTCACGCTCAAATCTCTCAAAACATCGTCCTTTTCACCCTTGCCCGCAGACAGCAATGCCTCAAGGCCCCGCCCCAAACCCTTTTGTATTTTTGCCATGATTTATTTCCCCAAGACGCCTTCAATGCTCATCAATTCATTGGCCAAAGCCAGATATGCCTGCGTCCCTTTTGAAACCTTGTCGTGGTAAAGGGCTGGAACACCGTAGCTTGGCGCCTCGGCCAGCCGAACATTCCTCGGTATCACAGTGCGGTACACCTTGTCACCAAAATGCTGCTGCAGCTGGTCGGAAACCTGCTGGGCCAGCATGTTTCGCGGGTCGAACATGGTCCGCAGCAGCCCCTCTATTTCCAGCACGGGGTTGAGACTCGCCCGCACCTTTCTTATGGTATTCACAAGATCGCTCAATCCTTCCAGTGCATAGTATTCGCATTGCATGGGGATCATCACCGACCTTGCTGCACATAGGCCGTTCAGCGTCAAAAGATTGAGCGCGGGAGGACAATCTACGAGCACAAAATCATATTCATCCACGACGGCATGCAAAGCGTCCTTCAATCGGGTTTCACGGTGCGGCACATCAACCAGTTCGATTTCGGCACCCGCAAGGTCTCGATTTGCAGGCAGCAGGTCATACTTGCCGACTTCCGATTTCTTCCTGGCCTCCGAAACCGTCTTTCTTCCCAGCAGAACATGGTATACGGTGACTTCCAGGTCACGCTTGTCTATCCCACTCCCCATCGTCGCATTGCCCTGAGGATCGAGGTCTACCAGCAGCACGCGTTGTCCGGCCGCCGCAAGGCTGGCAGCCAAATTCACGGTGGTCGTCGTTTTGCCGACCCCACCCTTCTGATTTGCAACAGCCATTATCTTGCTCATGTTGCCGTTTCCTCTCTCAGTCTCGCGATCACAAGGCTGCGTGCGGCATGAAGATCCGGCACGTCCAGCGCTATGACTTTTTCGACCAAACAATCATCCGGAATATCGAGCAACTCCCGCTCCGGCAATCCCTTCATTGCAAACCATCTGCCATCGGTCGCGATGAGATGGCGGGTGATGCGC
>JAJXTH010000054.1 GCA_021783995.1 Pseudomonadota bacterium | reverse complement strand
AAAACCAGTCTGGTCCACGCATTGCTCGCCACCAATCCACAGATCGCGCTTTCCGTCTCCTACACCACGCGCAAGCCGCGCGAGGGAGAGGTGGACGGCGTGGCCTACCACTTCGTGAGCCGCGATACCTTCATCGAGATGTCCGGACGCGGAGAATTCCTTGAGAGCGCCGAGGTCTACGGCAATTTCTACGGCACTTCGCAACGCTGGATCAGCGAGGAAATCGCGAAGGACCGGGACATTCTGCTGGAAATAGACTGGCAGGGCGCAGCCCAGGTCAGGCGCCTCTTCCCGGAATGCTTCAGCATCTTCATCCTTCCGCCCTCGATCGAGGCACTGGAGAAACGGCTCAAGGGTCGCGGCACTGATGCCGCCGACGTGATCGCAAGGCGCATGGCAGCGGCGTGCGAAGATGTCGCGCATGTCGCCGAGTTCGATTATGTTATCATTAACGACGATTTGAACGTGGCGCTGCATGAGTTCAACGCCGTCGTGCTGGCCGCCAGGCTGCGCGGCCCGAGCCAGCTGTCCCGCCATCAAGACCTGATCAACCAATTACAGAACCCGGAGTAAACCATGGCTCGCATCACCGTAGAGGAATGCCTGAACTACATACCCAACCGCTTTGACCTGACGCTGGCCGCTGCATACCGCGCGCGCCAGATCGCCAATGGCGCATCCCCGCTTATCCCCGACAACCGCGACAAACCGACCGTGGTCGCGCTGCGCGAGATCAGCAAGGGCAAGGTCGGCATGGAGGTACTCAACCGGGGCCAGGCCTGAGCCCCCATCCAGCTTGACCGGCGGCACGTGCCATCGCCGGAAAGGACCGCATGCACATGGCTGACGAAGAATCGCTCATCGAGGAAGTATCGGGCTACCTGAAGCCTCAGGATGTGGAACATATCCGCGCAGCCATCGAATTCAGCCGTACAGCCCATCAGGGCCAGACACGCCAATCCGGCGACCCCTATGTCACCCACCCGATCGCCGTGGCGCGCATCCTGGCGCCGCTGCATCTGGACACGCAATCCATCATCGCAGCCCTACTGCACGATGTCATCGAAGACACTTCGGTCACCTTCGAGCAGATCTCGGACAAATTCGGCGAGCCTGTCGCCCAGCTCGTCAATGGATTAAGCAAGCTCGAACGGATCCAGTTCGAGACCCTGGAAGACGCGCAGGCGGAGAACTTCCGCAAGATGCTGATGGCGATGGCGCGCGACGTTCGCGTGATCCTGATCAAGCTTGCTGACCGTCTGCACAACATGCGCACGCTGGGCGCCATGCGCCCGGACAAATGCGAGCGGATCGCGCGCGAAACAATGGAAATCTATGCCCCCATCGCCAACCGCATGGGGCTCAACGAGATCTATCTCGAGCTGCAGGATCTTAGCTTCAAGTATCTGCACCCCAATCGCTATGCGGTGCTCGCCAAGGCGCTCAAAGTTGCGCGGGGAAACCGCCGCGAGGTCGTCGGCAAGGTGCTCGAATCGATCCGTCAACAGCTGAAAAAAAACAGCATCGAAGCGGAAGTGACTGGCAGGGAAAAGAATATATACAGTATCTACAAGAAGATGCAGCTGAAGTCGCTTGCCTTCTCGGAGGTGCTGGACATCTACGGTTTTCGCGTGCTGGTGGAGGACACGCCGTCATGCTATGTCGCGCTCGGCGTGCTACATGCGCTTTACAAGCCCATTCCGGGAAAATTCAAGGATTACATCGCGATCCCGAAATCCAACGGCTACCAGTCTCTGCACAGCACGCTGTTCGGCCCTTTCGGAACGCCTATCGAAATCCAGATACGCACCCACGAGATGCACAGGATCGCCGAGGCCGGAGTCGCATCGCACTGGCTCTACAAGACCGGCACTTCCACGATCAGCGAGCTGCACAAGAAGACGCACCAGTGGTTGCAGGAACTGCTAGAAAGCCTGAACGACAGCAGTAGCTCTGCCGAATTCATGGAGCATCTGAAGGTCGACCTGTTCCCGGATGCGGTCTACGTCTTCACGCCCAAGGGTCAGATACTCTCGCTGCCGCGCGGCGCTACCGCCGTGGATTTTGCCTACAGCGTGCACACCGACATCGGCGACCGCTGCATCGCGGTCAAGATCAATCACGAGCTGGTGCCGCTGAGGAGCGAGCTCAGAAATGGCGACCGCGTGGAGATCATCACCGCCCCTCACGCAAAACCCAATCCGGCATGGCTTTCCTATGTCACCACCAACAAGGCCAGAAGCCACATCAGGCATTTTTTGAAGACCATGCAGTCCGGGGAATCCGCGCAGCTTGGAGAGCGCCTGCTCAACCAGGCCCTGCACGCATTGGGCTTCAAGGCGGCCGACATCAAGGAAGGCTGCTGGGACAAGCTTCTTAGAGACACGGGCGTCAAGTCCCGACAGGAGATACTCGCGGACATCGGCCTGGGACGCCGCCTCAACATGGTCGTGGCAAGACAGCTTGCTTGTTCCAACGAAACGTTGCCGAACGAACCCGTGACCACCCCCGTGATCACGATACAGGGTACCGAGGGCATGGCTGTGCAGTTTGCAAGCTGCTGCAGACCTATTCCTGGCGACCCCATCATAGGCGTGATCAAGAGCGGCCAGGGCCTCATCGTGCACACGCACGACTGTCCAATTCTGCGCAAGAATCACGGCGAACAGTGGCTGGACGTGCAGTGGGACAAGAACATCACGCGCACCTTCGCGGTCAGCCTGAAGCTCCTGGTCGCCAACCAGCGCGGTGTGCTGGCCAAGGTTGCCGCCGCAATCGCGGAGGCCGAATCGAACATCGAGAACGTCAATTTTGCAAGCGAGGGCGAATACACCGCGCTGCATTTCACGCTGGAAGTTAACAACCGCCAGCATCTGGCGAGCATCATGCGCAGCCTGCGCATGATCCCCGAAGTCATCCGCATCTACCGCGTGCAAAGCAACGGCTAGTTCGGAATTTAACAACTGCATCGACACTCAAAAACTAGAACATGTAACCCAGGTTGACCATCCAAATTGTTGATCTGCTGAAGGAACTTGAATTGCCGACGTTATAACTGTCAAAATCCAGCCTTCCAAAAATGGAACTTTGTTCCATGACA
>JAJXTH010000038.1 GCA_021783995.1 Pseudomonadota bacterium | reverse complement strand
TTCACCTTTCCGGAACAGCGCGGAGACCCAAGATTGCGCCTGTAGCACCCCTGCCGGTTGCAGCACGGGTATCTTTTAAGCATTTCGCATCAGATTGTGCCTCCGCTCCGGTGGCGCAAGGATGAGGGCTGAATGTCTAAACTTGAGTTCGGATAATATAGACAATAAAAAAGCCCGCTGTTGTGCGGGCTATTTTACTATAACTGGCTCCCCGACCTGGACTCGAACCAGGGACCTGCGGATTAACAGTCCGCACAGAATAGTATTTCCCACTGTTGATTTCCATTCCTAAATCCCGCATGATTAACCATTAAACAGTCACTTACATAAATTATGCTCGTTTCTTGTGTTGATTGATATTCCGTTTTGTTGCTATAATTTGCCTACACAGCGCCTACACAAGGACCTTCGGATTATGGCAAACAAGGAAAACTTTACGGCTGGCCGTGTAGACAATTTCGAATGCGAGCCGGGGAAAAAACAGACTTTCTATTGGGACGCCAAAACCCAGGGCCTTGGTCTTCGCGTGACATCATCCGGCGCAAAGTCCTATATCTTTGAAGGAAGGGTCCACGGGAAAACGCTACGCATCACGATCGGAGATGCGAAAGCCTGGAGGCTTTCAGATGCGCAGATCGAGGCCCGCAACCTCAAGACGCTCACCGAGAAAGGGACAGATCCCAGGGAACAGAAAACCGAGCAGCTCAACCAGGCAGAGGCCAGAAGGCAGGAGGCCAGGCGCAGAGTGCTGACGTTCGAGGATGTCTGGCCGGAATACCTGAAAGCCCATAAGTCGAAATGGAGCGAGCGCCACTACCAAGACCACGTCAGACTGTCTGCGAAAGGCGGAGAGCAGCGCAAGCGGAGCCACAAGCTGACGACAGCAGGCCCCCTGTCCTCTTTAATGCCGTTGCCTCTCCCCGAGCTGACCAGCGCCCGGATCACCGCGTGGCTTGAGAAAGAATCCGCCACACGCCCGACTAGCGCAGCGCAAAGCTACAGGCTGCTGAGGGCTTTCATCCGCTGGACTGATGGCGAAACCGACAGCGAAAAGAATTATGCCGGCCTGATTCCCTCAGAAGCTTATAGCGCCAAGAAGGTAAAAGCTGCAGTGCCCAGAAATCGTGCCAAAGAGGGAGACTGCATGCAAAGAGAACAATTGCCGATATGGCTTGGGGCCGTGAGACAGATCCGCAACCCTATCATATCTGCCTATCTGCAAGCCCTGCTGCTGACTGGCGCCCGTCGTGAGGAAATGGCCGCTCTGAAATGGGACGATGTGGATTTCCAATGGCGCAGCCTAACCATCCGTGACAAAGTGGAAGGAAAGCGCATCATTCCTTTGACGCCCTACCTGGGCAGCCTTCTTTCAATGCTGCCGCGCAGGAATGAATGGGTATTCTCGAGCCAGACTGCAGCCGATGGCAAACTTGCAGAGCCACGCATAGCCCACAATGACGCATTGATCACCGCGGGCCTCCCCCATCTCACGATTCACGGCTTGCGCCGTTCTTTTGGCACGCTGTGCGAATGGATAGAGGTGCCCGCCGGGGTCGTTGCGCAGATCATGGGTCACAAGCCCAGTGCCCTGGCCGAGAAGCATTACCGCCGCCGTCCGCTCGATCTGCTGCGCATGTGGCATGACCGGGTTGAAGCCTGGATGCTTGAACAGGCCGGCATTGAGTTTGAACCAGTGCAGGCGGGTTTGCGCGTGGCGACTAATGTCCCTTGAACTTATTTCAATGTAACGTATAATTCACACCATGTTTAAAGTTTCCGATTACCTGACAGACGATGGACACGACCCTTTCAAGGAATGGCTGGCAAATCTGGCAGACCGGCAAGCAAGGGCGCGAGTTGTGGTACGCATTCAGCGTATGGCTGCCGGAAACTTCGGAGACTGCAAGCCGATTGCTGACGGCGTATGGGAATTGCGTATTGACCACGGGCCGGGCTATCGCGTGTATTACGCCAGAGCAGGCGCAAAACTTATCTTGATTCTCATAGGTGGCGATAAGCGGAAACAACAGGCCGAGATTGAAACGGCATTGGAATATTGGAAGAACTGGAACAGGAGAAACGAGACATGAGCAAAGCATCCCGCCCCCATGATGATGCAGTGCTGGAACTGCTGCGCGAAGACCCGGCCTTTGCCGATGAATACTTATCCGCTGCATTGGATGAAGCAAACCAGCCCGGGGGCCGTGAAGCCCTGCTGGCCGCCCTGCGACACATTGCCGAAGCGCAAGGCATGAGCGCGGTTGCCGAACGTGCAGGAATACCAAGGGAAAGCCTTTACCGGGCATTGTCCACGCGCGGCAACCCGACCATTAAGACACTGCTGGCCGTGGTGAATGCAGCCGGTTTGAAATTGTCGGTTCACCGATAAGAGCCAATAAAAATGAAGATGCACAACCCACCGCACCCCAGCGCAACCTTGAGGGAAGATGTATTGCCAGCCCTGGGCCTAACTGTCACTGACGCTGCGAAACAGTTAGGCGTTACCCGTGCCGCATTGTCCCGAGTGCTGAATGAACGCGCTGCTATATCCCCCTCTATGACGCTACGCCTTGAAGGATGGCTAGGCACTGAAAACGGCGGCCATGCTGATGCGTGGATTGCACAGCAAGCAGAATATGACCTGTGGCAAGTGCGCAAGGCAGGCATGCCGAAAGTGCAACGCGCCCAACTGATAACCGCATAGAGTTTCACCGTACCCCATGCGGCCCATGGGTAAAGCGGGCGCGCTGGTTGCTTTGAACGGACACCAGCACACCCTAACCACAACGCAACACTGAGAAGGAGTATTGCACCATGGCTGCAGAAGATTTTACAGCAACTACACCCGAAGGGTCAGCATCCGAAGTCATTGTCCATAACACGGAGCACGAAAGAATAGAAAGAAAATTGAGCGTCTTTAAATTGGCGCTCATGGGACTTATTCAAAAGCTGGATGAAGATGACGAGATCGACAAATTCGACATCTACTGTTTGTCAGATTTATATGAGGCTCTTCATGTGGATATTCAGCAAGTGTTCTATAAAAGCGAAGCCGCATAATCTTTCAACAAATCCAGAATGTAAAGGAGAATGAAATCATGACTTCAACTTATGCGATCGACAGCGTTCTCATGGGGAAGGAAACGACTGATACGTGCATCCGATATACAGATCATCGATGCACTCGATCCAGAGTCGAAAGAGTGGAATGATTATTTCGAAGTTACGCAGTAACGCGATTCTCATTAACCATGGAATATGAATGTCGGAATTTTCTGCCTACACAGTGACTACATGAATCGCGGAAAGCAAAAAGCCCAGTCTTTCGAACCGGGCTAATTACTTGATTTATCTGGCTCCCCGACCTGGACTCGAACCAGGGACCTGCGGATTAACAGTCCGTCGCTCTACCGACTGAGCTATCAGGGAATTGAAGAGGTGCGCATCATATAGATTAGACCCGATTAGGTCAACACGAAATTTGAATTTCGGCCAAAATATTATTTCCGACATTGCCGAAAGGTTCTGCCGACGCGAACCAGCCCACCGAACTACTTCCTTTCAAGCCAGATGAAAGTGCCCATGCGCCCTGTTGCGCCGTCCCTGCGGTAGGAGAAGAAATCCTCGGACTCGCGATATGTGCAACGGTCGCCGCCATAGATCCGTTCAATACCGAGAAGATTGAGTCGGCTTCTGGCAAGCCGATAGATGTCCGCCTGGTATTTTCCCGTCTGGCTGGGCAGGAAAGCGGCTTCAGCGCTCGCATCGGTATCCACGAATGCCGCCCTCACCTCCTCACCCACTTCGAATGCGGACCGGCTGATCGCGGGCCCCAGCCATGCCATCATATTTTCGGATTTCACATCCATCGCGGCAACAGCAGCCTCGATGACGCCCGCCGCAAGGCCGCGCCATCCGGCGTGCACTGCGCCCACCACCGTTCCCGCAATGTCGCAAAGCAGTATGGGCAGGCAATCTGCGGTCATCACCACGCATACGCCGCGACGTCCTATGCAGGCATCGGCAGAGGGAAGACAGCCTGCCTTGTCTGCATCCGCAACCGTCGCCCCATGCACCTGCTCGAGCCACACCGGCTCACTCGGAAAGAAATGGCTCAGCCTCATGCGGTTCTGTTCAACAGCCAAAGCGGAGTCGCCCACATGCAGCCCCAGATTCAGGCTGTTATAGGGCGCCAGACTTACACCACCGCGCCTCGTGGTCTGCATCGCCCTGACGTTGGAAGGCGCAGGCCAGTCCGGGATGATCAGATGTTCATTCGGATCCATTGAGCGCCCGCTCGATCTGATTGAACAACTGCTGCATGTCTTGAGGCAGAGGAACATGCCATTCCATCCTCTCTCCGCTCGCAGGATGATCCAGCGCCAGCCGTGTCGCATGGAGCGCCTGCCGTGGGAAGTTGGAAAGCAGGTCGCGCAACTCGGGCGCGCACTTCTGCGGCCCCTTGAGATAGACGGCATCGCCCACCAGCGGATGCTTCAGATGGCTCAGGTGCACGCGTATCTGATGCGTGCGTCCGGTCCCAAGCGTGCAGCGCAAAAGCGTGCATCCGGGATAGGACTTCTCGACTTTATAGTGAGTCACTGCGGGTTTGCCGGTTTCGGTCACCGCCATCTTGATGCGGTTCGATGGATGCCTGCCTATCGGCAGATCCACAAAACCGCTGCTGCGTAATTCACCATATGCCAGCGCCAAATACTCGCGCTTCACGCTGCGCGCCTGCAGCTGGCGCACGAGATTGGTCTGCGAAGTCAGGGTCTTTGCGATCACCAGCAGGCCGCTCGTGTCCTTGTCAAGCCGGTGCACGATGCCTGCACGGGGCACATCCGCAAGGCGGCTGTCGTGATGCAAGAGCGCATTCAAAAGCGTGCCCTGCCAGTTCCCGCTGCCCGGATGCACCACGAGGCCCACAGGCTTGTTGATCACCAGTATCTCTTCGTCCTCGTGGACGATGTCGAGCGCAATGTCCTCGGGCAGATAGGGCTGATCTGACATATGGACCTGAGGCAACACCAGCAGCCTCTCGCCACCCCATACCTTCTGTTTCGGTATCGCAGAAGAGTCATCCAGCAGCACCTGCTGCTGGTTTATCCATTCCTGCAGACGGCTTCTGGAATATTCGGGCATCAGCCTCGCCAGCGCCTGATCCAGCCGCAATCCGGCGCAATCGGCGGGCACGATGAAATGAATGATATCTTCATCAGGTGCGCTATAATCCTGCAAATTTTTTTCGGGTTCAGTCATGCGCCATAGTTTAGCCGTATTTTTGTTGCTCACGTTAACTGCCTGCAGCATGTTCACTCCTCTGCCGACGGAAGAATCCTCCGACGCGACCAAGCACATGTCCGCAGAACAGCTCTATCGTCTGGCAAAAAGCGAGCTGGATGACCACGATTACACGGCTGCGATCAAGACCAATGAGACGCTGCAATCCCGTTTTCCATACGGGCAATATGCGCAGCAATCCATGCTGGAAATGGCTTATGCGTATTACAAGAACGGCGAGCCCGACTCTGCCACTTCCACTGCGGATCGTTTCATCAAGCAGTTTCCCAACCATCCCCATGTCGACTACGCCTACTATGTCAAAGGACTGGCAACGTTCAACGGCGAAACCACCTTCCTGAACGAAATGTCAGGCCAGGATCCGGCAGAGCGCGACCCCCAGTCGATCAGGGATTCTTTCAACGCCTTCAAGGATCTCATCACGCGTTTCCCGAACAGCGGCTATGCGCCAGACGCGCGCATACGCATGGAATATCTGACCAATGAACTGGCCAGACACGAACTGCGTATCGCCGAATACTATCTGCGCATCGGTGCCTATATCGCCGCCGCAAACCGCGCCCAAGGCATCTTCGTCGACTTCCCGAACAGCCCATCGACGCGGAATGCTCTGGCAGTCATGATCAAGGCCTATGACGCAATGGGGCTCACCGAATTGCGTGACGATGCCAAGCGCGTGCTTGCCAAGAACGGCGACTCGATTCCCGATGAGAATGCAGGCAAGCCCGACAAACACTGGTGGCAAATCTGGCGATGAAATATTGCCCCGACTGTGGCGGCCCGATCGAATTGCGCATCCCGGATGACGACAACCGGATGCGCCACATCTGCACCGTGTGCAACACGGTACACTACCAGAATCCCAGGCTAGTGATCGGCACCATCCCTGCATGGCAGGATAGCGTGCTGCTCTGCAGACGCGCGATCGAACCCCAGTATGGCAAGTGGACGCTGCCAGGCGGCTTCATGGAAAACGGGGAAAGTACGGCACAGGCTGCGATGCGGGAAACGCTGGAAGAGGCCTCTGCGCGCGTCGCCATCGTCGATCTGTATTCGATGTACAGCCTGCCCTACATAGACCAGGTTCACCTGCTGTTCAGGGCCGAGCTTCTCGATCTCGATTTTGCTCCGGGGACGGAAAGCCTGGAGGTCAGGCTTTTCACCGAAGCCGAGATTCCCTGGGCTGAACTGGCTTTCAGGCCGGTTCGCTACAGCCTTGAGCATTATTTTGCGGAACGAAAACTGGGAAAGTTCAACCTGCACATGGGCGAACTTGCGCCCGCTGCCGCCACAACCGCTATATAATCCGCGCAACATTCCGCTTCTGAATCGCCATGAACCCGATACGCATCTTCATCACTGTCGCCATGCTCCTTCTGACCGGTTGCGCATCGACGCACCCGTCGAATCCAGCCGATCCTCTGGAACCGTTCAACCGGGGCGTTTACAAATTCAACGACACACTGGACCGCGCCATCGCCAAGCCTGTCGCGAAAGGCTACGACAAGATCGTGCCAGATACGGCGAAGATGATGATCAGCAACTTCTTCTCCAACCTCAACGATGTGATCGTTACAGTGAACGACCTACTGCAACTGAAACTCAAGCAAGGATTCTCGGATGGCATGCGCGTGCTGGTCAACTCCACGCTCGGCATCGGCGGCCTGGTCGATGTGGCATCCATGCAGCTTCCCAAGCACGACGAGGATTTCGGGCAGACTCTGGGATACTGGGGGATAAAGAGCGGACCCTACCTCATGTTGCCAGTGCTTGGACCGAGTTCGTTTCGAGACGGCATAGGACTGTATGCCGATGGCATCACAAGCCCGCTATACCGCGACGTGCCCAAGATTCGCACCCGCAACCAGCTTTATCTGACCGAGATGATCAATCGCCGCCAGCAACTCCTGGGAGACGAGAAAATCATGGAGGGTGCGATACTGGATCGCTATGCCTTCATCCGCGATGCCTACCTGCAGCGCAGGCAGAATCTGGTATACGACGGCCACCCTCCGCACCCGTCCTATGATGATTACGACGATACCGACAGCGAGCCCGCCGCTCCTCCTGCCCCGGCCAAGAAATAGCCTGCGCTCAAACCATTTGATCTCCCGCGCAATTGAGCAGATAATTTTGCAAGGACATTTCAGACTGGCCACTCAGCGAAGAGGAGGATCATCATGTCGAACGACGCACTGGAAGCCGACGTAAAAAATGCTATCGAGCTTGGGCATGACGTGCAGGAACAGGTCAAGCAGATGACCTTGCGCCGCATCGATGCCCGCTCACTCGACATCGAATCCCTGCAGAAGATATCTGCCAGCGTGCTGCGCGGTGCAAGGGCGGCCGTGCAGAAGGAACTGAATCTGTCTTCCGCGCAGGCACAGACAGCGCGCGTGCAGCTCAAGCAGGCAGTTGCTGGGCTGGACAGCGCACTCGCACAGGTCGCCTCAGCAGCAAAGCTCGCCATCGAAGAAGCCGCAGGCCGCGCGCAGCAATACTCCAGCGAAGACCTGGCTCATGCTCGTGCGAACCTGGAAAACATCGAGAACATGTTCCTCGAAACGCTGCAGAATTCTGCCTCGAGCGCGAAGGATGCCGCAAGCGACATCCTTCGCGACATTCTTGCCCACAGCCGCACTCAGGGTTCCGCAGTCGGCACTCAGATCAAGGAAGCGCTGTCCGTGATCACGCACCAGTTGGGCGCGACAGGGCGCACCCATGCCGCCACAGGCCTGCACCTCGCCGAGGCCACTTCCGATCTCTTGCGGCAGATCGCTGCTGGCGTGCTCACCGGAGTCGCGGAGCACATCAAGCCCGCCGACAAGGGGAGCTGATGCTATTGCAGGCCCTGGAGGCGATGCGGGACATTTCCCGTTTGCACGACATCGCCACCATCATGATCCGCTACGGATTCGGAGACATCGTCAACCGGATGGGGGTCACCCATGCGCTGGACCGCGCCGGATTTCACCGGCACAACAAGTCTGAGCACGCGCACCTTCCCGCCCCCGTCAGGGTGCGCCGAGCACTCGAGGAGATGGGGCCGACCTTCGTAAAGCTGGGTCAGGTGCTTGCCACGCGCGTGGACCTGTTCGATCCGGAATGGATCGCGGAATTTGGCAAGCTGCAGGACAGCGCACCTCCCGTCCCCTATGCAGATATCCGGCAGCAACTCACCGAAGACCTGGGCGCACCGCCCGAAGAGATATTCGCGCATTTCGATCCGGAACCGCTGGCAGCCGCTTCGATCGCGCAGGTGTATCGCGCCAGGACAGAAGATGGCCATGAAGTCGTGCTCAAGGTGCGCCGCCCCGGCATCAGGCCCGTGATAGAGGCGGACTTGCGCTGGCTCGCAAGGTTGTCCGAGATCGCCGAATCTGAAAGTCCCGAACTGCGCAGCTTCCGACCCAAGGACGTGGTGCGCCAGTTTGCGCTGTCCTTGAGGCGCGAGCTCGACTTCTCGGTCGAATGCCGCAACGCTGAGCGCATCGCGCAGAACTTCACGGACTACCGGGATGAGGCAGGCAGGACTGTGATCGTCGTACCGCACGTCTACTGGCAATGGGCAGGAGAAAAAATATGCGTCCAGGAATACATCTCCGGCATACCCGGCCGCCAATTGAAGGCGGTGGACGAAGCCGGGCTGGACCGCAAGCTGCTGGCGCGCCGCGGCGCGCACGCTGTGCTGAAGATGATCGTCGAGGATGGGTTCTTTCATGCAGATCCTCATCCCGGCAACGTGTTTTACCTGATGGACAATCGCATCGCCTTCATCGACTTCGGCATGGTAGGAAGGCTGACCGACGAACGCCGCGAGCAGTTGATCCACCTGCTGCTGGGGCTGGTGCGCCATGACCCGAAACGCGTGATGGACGTGCTTCTGGACTGGACCGGAGACGGGGTACAGGATGAAGCAACGCTCACGCTTGAGATCCAGACTTTTCTCGACCAGTATCACGGCGTGCCTTTGAAACAGCTTAGCCTAGGAACCATGCTTTCCGACACGGTGGCCATATTGCGCCAGCATCAGCTGATGCTGCCCGCAGACCTCGCGCTGCTGATCAAGGCCTTCATCTCGCTTGAAGGCATGGGGCGCGAGCTCGATCCCGATTTCGACATCGCAGGCGAAGCCATGCCGATGCTGGAAGAGATGCTGCGCGCGAGATATACGCCTTCGGCGCTGATCAAACGCGGCGGTCGTGCACTGACTGAAATGATGTCGCTGATCGCAGGTCTGCCTCACGACCTGTCCAGGCTGCTACGCGCCGCGCGGCGCGGAAGGCTGGAAATACACATCGACGTCACCAACCTGCGCCATGTCGGCAACCAGCTCGACGGCGCCGCAAACCGGCTGGTGATCGGTATCGTGGTCGCCTCGCTCATCGTGGGCTCTTCGATCGTGATGACCGTGCCGGGCGGCCCCCGCCTGTTCGGTCTGCCTGCGTTAGGCCTTTTGGGTTTCACCAGCGCGGCAACAGGTGCAGTATGGCTGATGCTTTCTATCTGGAAGAGCAGCCGCGCCGACCGGGAATAAAATCAGCGACCGGCCCTGAGCGCTGCGATGCGCTCATCCAGCGGCGGGTGCGTCATGAAGAGGCGGGTCATGCCGTGGCCGCCCGAGATGCCGGAAGCAGCCATCTCAGCCGGCAGGGTGGCCTGCTCGTGATTGATCTTCAGGCGTTCCAGTGCAGCGATCATCTTTTCCCTTCCTGCGAGTGCGGCGCCACCTGCATCGGCGCGGAATTCGCGGTGGCGCGAAAACCACATCACTATCATGCTTGCCAGCACGCCCAGCACCAGTTGTGCCGCGATCTCCGCAACGAATGATCCTATGCCGGGACCACGCTCTTCGCTGTCACGGCGCAGCAGGGAATCCACGAAGATGCCTACCAGCTTCGCAAAGAACACGACAAAGGTATTCACCACACCCTGGATCAGCGTCAAAGTCACCATGTCCCCGTTTGCGACATGGCTGATTTCGTGACCCAGAACGGCCTCGGCCTCGTCGGCGTTCATGTTCTGCAATAGCCCGGTGCTCACCGCCACCAGCGCATCGTTGCGGTTCCAGCCGGTGGCGAATGCATTGACGTCGGGCGCGTCGTAGATCGCCACTTCCGGCATGTCTATGCCCGAGGATTGCGCCAGTCTGCGCACCGTTTCCAGAAGCCACTGCTCCGTCGAATTGGAAGGAGACGCAATGACCTTCGCACCCACCATGCGCTTCGCAGACCACTTGGACATGAAAAGCGAGATGATGGAACCAGTAAATCCGATCACCATGGACATCAGAAGCAGCGCGTTGAAATTGATTGCCCCGCTCTGGTCCAGCACGCGATCGACACCCAACAGCCGCAGCGTGATGTTGATCACAAACAGGACGGCAAGATTGGTCAGCACGAACAGGAATATGCGTTTCATGATGGATTGGTCTCCGAAATTCTCATCGCCAGATAGTTATGGGGATTGACGCCTGAGTTTCAAGCACTCGGCGTCGTTGCATGAAGGCGCTGCATGCTCTTGACAACAGCCGGATTTGCCCACTAAGCTGTTCCATGGCCATCAAGCTGCCATCGGAACTCATTCCGACCACATGGACACAGAACAATGACTCCCAACCACTCTGCTCTCGAAGCGCAACTGGAGATATCGCTGAACAAGATCGGCATTCCGCCGCGTCCTGCGATCCTCGAGACCATCAGCGCCGAGATGAAGAAGGATGAGCCGGACATCAATCATCTCTCCAGCATCATCTCTGCAGATGTAGCGCTGGCTGCCAGCCTGATCAGCATCACCAACTCGCCGTATTTCGGCTTTCGCGGCCGCGTGCACACGGCACGCGAAGCGCTGATGATACTCGGCCTCAATGTCGCAAGCAAAGCGATCGCGGGACTCGTGATGCGCCGCGCCTTCCCGAGCTCCCCTCACCTCGAGCGATTCTGGGATTCGTCCGCACGCATCGCAAGGCTTTCTGGCTGGCTCGCACAGCGCGTGAGGAACAGCGCGCTGCGTGCCGATGATGCCTATACCTTCGGGCTGTTCCGCGACTGCGGCATACCCATACTGATCTCCCGCTTTCCGAATTATCCCGACATACTGAACGAGGCCAACAATGATGCGACGCACAGCTTCACAGACATTGAAGACCTCTCGCTGCCGACCAATCATGCGGTCATAGGCTATGTGCTTGCGCAAAGCTGGTGGCTTTCCGAGGAAACCATCATCGCCATACGCCGCCATCACGATGTCGACACACTCAAAAGCTCTTCCGTTCCGCCATCGTTGAACAGCCGCCACATGATCGCGGTCTCGCAGCTTGCAGAATATCTTCTGCAACAGCACTCCGGACTCAGCCAGACCCAGGAATGGGCGAAACTGGGGCCGGCCTGCATGCAGCTTCTCAACCTCAATGAAGTCGGCATGGAAAGAATCGTCGCCGAATCCGCTCCTGTCATTGCAGCCGAGAGTTAATTTCACTGGCCGCGACTCCTTCAGGTTCTCCTGCAGGATCATTTTGTTATCCGATTTTTTGCTGTAACATTGCGGGAATAATTCAAACAGGCCGTATCCAACTGGCCGGGATGGCGCCTCTTGGAGCTGTCAGATGCACTGTCGGGGGGCTGACAGATTCTTCGATCATGGGGAGTGTGCTATGCAGGGTTTCAAAGCAGCACCGTATGCGGGTTTTCATGGAAGCCTGTCTCATTTACGCGCGCCATCATCGGACAATCGATGAGACCATTACAGAGAGGCAGTCTGATTTTCGCCTCATGCGCGCTATCCCTTCTGTATTCAATGTCTGCATCTGCAGAAAGCATAGCTCCTGCCATGCAGCCTGCGCCCAATATCCGCAAGGACTCCGGACAGATGACCATGTCGCTTTCCATTCCGCTCAACGGCCCCGAGCAAGCTTCGCCAGAAGCAACGCCCAAGACGCTGGATGCAAGAGAACAGGAAATCGAGGACCTGAATGCGCAGATCAGCCAGATGCAGGCGACGATCAAAAGTCTGCAAACCAGCCTGAAGCCTGCCTCATCGGTTCCTGTTCCATCGGCATCGGCAGTGCCCGCAAAGGTTTCTGCAGCGCCTGAAATCGCACCTGCAGCGGTGCATCCCAAGACGGACAAGAGAATCTGGATATTGCTGTCGGCTGCAGGAGCTGCGGCCCTCATCCTGTCGATCAGAAAAATGACAGCAAAGAATCCCGCTAGCGCCGAAGATGCCAAGGCGGATACTGCATCGAACATGGGCATAAGCTCGATCAAGACGCCGGCCTACGCGGACCCCGATGCTTCGGACAGGAGCTCCGGCAGTTTTTCAGTCATGCGACAACAGGATAAACATCTCATTGAGCCTGACGAAATCGACTCCATGATAGAGGAGGCCGAGCTGTATGCGATTCATGGCCATTTGAACAATGCCATCGAGATATTGAACAACATCATCCAGCACTATCCCGAGAGAGTCGAGGTATGGTTGCTGCAGCTCTCCATCTTCCGCGGAAATCCCCGTCAATTCGAGACCATCGCCAGAAAATTTCTGCAAACCGTGGGCAAAAACGACGCCTGGCGCGAAATACAGCAAGTTGGCTGCTGCATAGACCCGGAAAATCCGCTGTACTTCGATCCTGACATGCAGACGGATCATGTCAAACCGGAAAATCAGCGGACCCTGGAAAGTGTACTGGTGGGCATCCAGGCTTTGTCCAAGGAAGACCCGGAAAAAAACCTCAGCCAGTTTGATCACCTTCGGGACGGAAGGCTTGGCAGCCACCTGCTCGATAAGGGTTTGATCGGGCAGCACGAACTCAATGAAGCATTGAAACTGCAGAACAAAGAATCAAAAAAATGCAAGCCAGCAAACCCGCTCGAGAGCATGGTCAGACCCCGATCCATAAGCGATGTATTGATCAGGATGGGTGCGGTGACCGAACCTGAACTCGAACATGTGCTCGCCGATTTTGACCCCAAGAAGCACGGCCACTGCGGCAATTATCTCGTGAAAAGCGGGCTCATCAAGCAAAAGCAGCTGCATGCCGCCTTGCTGCAACAGTTGAGCGGGGTCATGGAAGATGCCGGAACATAATGCCATGCGGAGGAAAAATTGGACAACAAGGTTGACACGTCAGGTCTGTTTTCACGTTATCCTCATCTTGCAAAAAATATCACGATGGCATGGGGAACACTGGAATGCCGCGAGATGCTGGTATCATTGATGAGCGATTCCGGTGAGCGCATACGCACGGGATTTTCACATGAGGATGCAAAGACGATCTTCCTGCTGCTCGACAGGCATGATGCCCTGTTCCCGCATTTCGACAAGACACCCGAGATCGCGGCATCCGCAGGATCACCTGCGACACGCAAGGCAGTTGCCAGAGAGCGCACCGAAGGCAATGGATTGATGCACTACATCTACCCTTTTCTTGCACTGATCGCGTTTTCCCTTGCGTTCAAAGCGTATAAACTGTTTTTCTGATCCTTCTTTCACGACCCGGTCGGCAAACCGGAAGCCGCCTCATCTACCGCCCATGCCATCATGAACATCAAGACCTTCCCAGACAGCCCATACCGCCTGCACCAGCCCTTCGAGCCATCAGGAGATCAGCCCGATGCGATCGTGAAGCTGGTCGAAGGCGTTCATGACGGCCTCTCGTTTCAGACCCTGCTTGGCGTCACGGGATCTGGCAAAACCTATACCATGGCCAATGTGATCGCAAGGCTGGGCCGCCCTGCGATGGTGATGGCACCAAACAAGACGCTGGCTGCCCAACTCTATTCCGAGTTCCGGGAGTTCTTCCCCGAAAATGCGGTGGAATACTTCGTTTCCTATTACGACTACTACCAGCCTGAGGCCTATGTGCCATCGCGCGACGTGTTCATAGAGAAGGACTCTGCGATCAACGAACAGATCGAACAGATGCGGCTTTCTGCCACCAAGGCGCTTCTCGAGCGCGAAGACGCGATCATCGTCGCCACCGTATCCGCGATCTACGGCATAGGCGACCCTGTCGACTACCACGGCATGATCCTGCATCTCAGGAACAACGAAAAGATGCACCAGC
>JAJXTH010000013.1 GCA_021783995.1 Pseudomonadota bacterium | reverse complement strand
CTGCATGATGCTTTCACGTTGGGTCTCCTTTGGATGGGCATGGTGTGTTTGGCGATACACGATTACCTTACACCTTTGGATGACCCAACGTCACGCTGATTTGAAATCCTGTTTTGGACAAGAGTGAGGTGTAATATTCTCTGCATGAAGCCTGTGAACTGGAGCACAGAAAAGAATATTCTCCTCAAAGCCGAGCGTGGCGTGTCTTTTGAGGAAGTCATATCAGCCATTGCAAATGGCGGGCTTCTTGTTGTGCTGGATCACCCGAACACAGCTCAATACCCGAACCAGCGGATGTTTGTAATTCGCATTCGTGGCTACGCCTATCTGGTGCCGTTTGTGGAGACGAAACAGAAAGTCTTTCTGAAAGCGATTATCCCGAGCCGGAAAGCCACGCGCACTTATCTTGATGAGGAACATTGAAATGGACAAAGAAAGCAAACTGGAAGAGGAAATTCTGGCTTCTTTTGAAAGAGGCGAGTGGCAGCCTTCACGAAAAGGAAAGAGTGATATTGCGCGCTATGTGACAATGGCCTCGGCCTCTCTGGTTAAAGACAAGCGGGTCAATATTCGAATATCTTCGCGGGACCTCGAAGATATTCAGGCAAAGGCGGCAGAAGAAGCCATCCCTTATCAGACTCTGATGGCCAGTGTCCTTCACAAGTACGTCACAGGACGGCTTGTAGAGCCAAGTCCAACCCCTAGCTCAGACGCTACTCGCTCAAGGCGTCGCATTCCTTGATTTTGCCGAGCGCGCCGAAGTGATGTCCTGAAAACCACTCCATTTGATGCCAGAAAGCGGCGTGTCTGGGCGATAACGTTGGGGCTGAATATGAGCGTATCGATCAAGCGGGTTTACGAGATGCCGGTGCCTGCGGACGGCAAGCGTATTCTCGTGGACCGTCTCTGGCCTCGCGGAGTAAAGAAGGAAGAGGCAAAAATCGATTTGTGGCTGAAAGACGTTGCGCCATCGGCTGAATTGCGCAAGTGGTATGGGCATGACCCGGAAAAATGGCCTGTGTTTCAGGAGCAATATCGATCTGAACTCGATGGCAACCCTGCATTGGCAGAGTTACATAAACTATCTCGCAAGGGAAAAGTGACCCTGGTCTATGCCGCCAAAGACGAAAATCACAGCCATGCGCTTGTGCTTCTCGACATTCTTTGTCGCGGCGCCTAAGAGCGTCTCAACGCTGACGATCCAGATCAACGCGCTTTTGATGGAAATTGCGAGTCAGCCCAGTGCCTTTGCGATGCGGTCGAGTACCTTCGTAAGATTGTGGCTCAGTCGCCGAAACCTCATGAAAGAGCTTTTGCAATTCGATCAAGGGCCTTCGTGAGGTTTTCCATCGATGTGGCAAAGGAGAGGCGGATGTAGCCTGACAGGCCGAATGCGGAGCCTGGCACGACGGCGACGCCACCTTTGACAAGGAGATATTCGGAGAGTGCGATGTCGGTCGCTTCACTGATGACGCCTTTCTGGTGCAGCGTTGCGATGGCTTCCCTTGCATCGGGAAACGCATAGAACGCGCCGCCCGCCATGAGGCATTTCAATCCCGGGATCTTGTTCAGCGCGTTCACCACGAATACATGGCGCTCTCGGAATGCCTTCAGCATCGGCGTTATGCATCCCTGGTCGCCGTCCAGCGCGGCTTCCGCTGCGACCTGAGAGATCGAAGTCGGGTTGGACGTGCTTTGCGATTGCACGTTTTCCATCGCGGTGATGATCTGCTCCGGTCCCGCAGCATAACCTATGCGCCAGCCCGTCATCGCATAGGCCTTGGAGACGCCGTTCAGCACCAGCGTGCGAGGGTAGAGATCGGGGCATGCGTTGAGGATGTTGACGAACTTCTCGTCGGTCAGCGCGATGTGCTCGTACATGTCGTCAGTCGCAATCAGGATGTCGGGATGCGCGCGCAGCACTTCGCCAAGCCGCCGCAAGTCATCCACCGTGTACACTGCGCCGGAAGGGTTGCTCGGGCTGTTAATTACGACCATTTTGGTTTTCGGCGTGATGGCGGCCTTGAGCTGCGCGGGCGTCATCTTGAATCCCTGCTCTATGCCGGCCTCGACGATCACGGGTTTGCCTTCGGCGATGATCACGATGTCAGGATAGGAGACCCAGTAGGGCGCGGGCACGATTACCTCGTCGCCGGGGTTGATCACCGCGAGCGCCAGGTTGAAGAAGCTCTGTTTCCCGCCGCATGAGACCAGTATCTGCTTTGCATTGTAGTCGAGACCGTTGTCGCGTTTGAACTTGTTGATGACCGCGGTCTTGAGGGCGGGCGTGCCGCCCACCGAAGTGTATTTGGTGAAGCCTGAGTTGATCGCCCTGATCGCGGCGTCCTTGATGTGCTGCGGGGTGTCGAAGTCCGGTTCTCCCGCGCCCAGACCTATGATGTCATGCCCTTCCGCCTTGAGTTTTGCCGCGCGCGCCGTGACGGCCAGGGTGGGGGAGGGTTTGATGGCTTGAACGCGGCGGGACAGGGACACGATGTTTCCTCAAGGGTTTGAATTGCACAAATTATACACCCGCGTCATCGTCGTTTGTCACGCGAAAAACCCTACTCAGAACGCAGCGCATCGACGGGGTCCAGCCTTGCTGCGCGCCTTGCAGGCATCACGCCCGCGGAAAGGCCGATGAAGATTGCGACAGATTCCGCAAGCACGGCGAACTGCCAGGGCGTGTGGACCGGAAGTGCTGGGATGAGTTCATGCAAAGCCTGCGCGATGCCGAAGCCCAATGCGAGCCCTGCAAGTCCACCCATCGCAGACAGCAGCATCGCCTCGAAAAGAAACACCAGCAGTACCTCCTTCTGTTTTGCGCCCAGGGCGCGCAGAAGGCCGATTTCGCTGGTGCGCTCGGAAACGGACATGGTCATGATGGTCAGTATGCCCACGCCGCCGACTAGGAGTGAGATGCCGCCCAGCGCGCCGACCGCGAAGGTGATCACGTCCAGCACCGAGCCCAGCACCTCCAGCGCTTTCGCCTGTGGGACAAGCGTGAAGTCCACCCTGCCGTGGCGCTCCTTTAGCATTTCGGTGATCGAGTGCAGCACGTTTTCCACATCGGCGCTTGCCTTGTAGCTCAGGTGGATCTCCATCAGGCCTGGCCTGTTGAAGAGCTCCATCGCGCGCGCGGCCGGAATGAACACGGTATCGTCCATGTCGAAGCCCAGTATCTGTCCTTTGGGTTCCATCACGCCTATCACGCGATAGCGCTGCCCACCCACCTTGAGATAGCTGCCCAGCGGGTTCGTCACTCCATAAAGTTCTTCGCGAACCTTGGCGCCCAGCACGACGAATGCGCGCGCGCTTGTGGGATCCTCGTCGGGCAGGAAGCTGCCCATCTGTACGCGGCTTGCCATCACTTTCGGAAGAAAGTGACCGCCTCCGATGACCATGGTGCGGCGCGTCTTGCCGTTGAAACGCAGCTCAGCATTCCCTGTGAGGCTCGGGTCGACGTATTCTACGTTCGGAAGCCGTTGCAGCGCCATCGCGTCCTCGATGGAAAGCGGCCGAATAGAGCCGAAGATGCCCACGTTCGCACCCTGCACCTGTGTCTTGCCAGGCTGTATGCTGATCAGGTTTGTGCCGAACTGCGAGAATTCCGACAGCACGAACTGGTGCAAGCCTTCGCCTATCGAGGTGAGCAGGATCACCGCGGTGATGCCGATCGCGATGCCCGATCCGGTGAGAAAACTGCGCATCCTGTAGGCCAGCGGGCCGGATGTGGAGAAGCGGATCAGATCGGATGGCAGCATGTCATCTCCCGGAGAGCGCGGCGACAGGGTCGAGAAGCGCTGCGCGCCTTGCAGGCCATACGCTGAACAGGATGCCGGTGGTGAGCGCAATGCCAATAGCGGCAAGCAGCGCCCACCAGGGTGCGGTCACGGGAAGCGAAGGGTAGGCTTTCCCGATCAGGAAGACGCCCGCTTCTCCAAGCATCAGGCCGGCCAGGCTGCCTGTGCCGGAAAGCAGGATGGCCTCGGTGAAGAACAGCGCGCGTATGCTGGACGCCGGTGCACCCAGCGCCTTCAAAAGGCCGATTTCCTTCACGCGCTGGGAGACTGCGATCAGCATCACGTTCATGATCAGTATGCCCGCGACCGCGAGGCTGATTGCGGCGATACCCGCGACGGCAAGGGTTAGCGCGCGCAATATGCGGTCAAAGGTCGCGAGCACTGCATCCTGCGTGATCACGGTCACGTCGCGCTCGCCGTTGTGCCTTGCAAGCAGTATGGCTTCAGCATCCTGTTTTGCCTTTTCGATCGCATCGCGGCTCTTCGCCTCGATCAGGATGCGCAACAGACCTGAATTGTTGAACAGCATATGGGCGGACGAGACTGGCACGATGACGAGTTCGTCGGTGTTGAATCCCATCGACTCCCCCTGGCTTGCGAGGACGCCCGTGACGCGAAAGCGCCTGTCACCCAACTTCACCCACTTGCCTATCGCCGTGGCATTGCCGAAAAGTTCGTGCCGTATCTTCGCACCCAGAACGCAGACGGGCTCTTCCGCATGGGTGGGGGGCAGGAATTGCCCGAGCGCCATATCCATGTGGCGCACTGCAAGCAGATCGGCTGTCGATCCCAGCACCACCACTTCCCGGTTGAGCGGGCCGTATGATATCTCGGAAGAGCCTGCTGTGAGCGGCGCCATGCGCGAGATCGCCCGGCTCTTAAGGAGCGCTCTTGCATCTTCCATCGTGAGCTCTCGCGGAATCTGGCCCAGCAGCATGCCCGGGCTGATACCTGCGGTTTCTGTTCTGCCGGGAAAGACCAGTACAAGGTTGCTGCCCAAGGATGAAAACTGGTTGACGACATAGAGCCGTGCACCTTCGCCAAGTGCCGTCAACACAACGACAGCGCCCACGCCGATCGACATTGCGAGCATCATCAGCAATGTGCGGGAACGGCTGCACTTGAGGCTGTTTGAGGCGTAAAACGCGATGTCGGCTGGCCTCACCGTTTTCTTCTATCCTGTGATCTGCCCGTCCAGCATGTGCAGCTGGCGCTTTGCCCTGCTGCCTATCGTCGGGTCGTGGGTGACGAGTATCAGCGCGACATTCTGCTGGGTCAATTTCTCGAGCAGGTTGATCACTTCACGACCAGTCGTCTGGTCAAGGTTTCCGGTAGGCTCGTCGGCAAGCAGCACTGCGGGATGCATGCTGGTTGCGCGCGCGATCGCGACGCGCTGCCGCTGTCCTCCGGAGAGCTGGTCCGGCCTGTGATCGGCGCGGTCTGAAAGGCCATAGTCCCTGAGCAGTTCTTCGACGCGCGCCTTGCGATCATCGCAAGGCATGCCTGCCAGGATCAGCGGCAGCTCGATGTTCATCGCCGCGGTGAGCCGCGGCACGAGATGGAAGGACTGGAACACGAAGCCTATCTTTTCGCTGCGCACCTTGGCCTGTTCCGCATCGTCAAGGCCGGTGACATCGCGTCCGTCCAGCCTGTAGATGCCCGAGCTCGGACGGTCAAGAAGGCCGATCAGGTTCAGCAGCGTGGATTTTCCCGAACCCGAAGGCCCCATTACGGAGACATAGTCTCCAGCAGCGATGTCGAGGCTGATGCCGCGCAGAGCATAAACCTGCTGGCCGCCTATCGCGAAACTGCGCGACACATGATCGAGAGAGATCATTTCTTTTGTGGCTGAACGCGGGCTTCTGCCTTCACGCCAGCCTGATCCAGGTTCAGCACGATGCGGTCGCCCTGATTTAGCCCGGAGGTGATTTCAGTCTCGTCCCAGTTTGCAAGTCCTGTGCTGACAGTGCGGTCTTCGAGTACGCCTTTGGAACCGTAGTAGTACACATGCTTGCCGTCGAGCAGGGCCTGAGTCGGGATGCGCAGCACGTTGTCGTGTGTGGCATAAACGATCTCGACGTCGGCGCTGTAGCCAACAAGGAGCTTGTCTGGGGTGGGAGGTTCGTCGAAGTCCACTTCAACCTCCACGGTGCGGGCCTGCTTTTCCAGTTCCAGCACATACGAGGCGATGCGTTTGACATGGCCGGTGAATGTTTTTCCCTTGATCGCGTCGAGCGTGATGCGCACCGGTTGCCCGGCCCTGACATGTGCCGCATCGACTTCGTCTATGGGCGCACTGACATAAAGACAGCTGTCGTCGATCAGGTCTATCGAGGGAGGCGTGGGTATGCCGGGAGGGGAAGGCGTGGCGTATTCCCCGAGCTCGCCGCTGATGTCCGCGACGATGCCATCGAATGGCGCTTTCAGAACCAGGCGGTCGAGATCGGCGCGGGCGGCTCTGATGCGCGATCTGCTCTGCTCTGTCGCACTCTTTGCAGCATCGCACCCCGCATGAGCGACGCGTGCTGCAGCGTTTTTCTGGTCCATTCCTTCCTGCGAGATGAAACCCCTGGTCTGCAGGTTTGAGGCGCGCAGCGCTTCACTCTGCGCAAGGTCGGCCTGGTAGCATGCCTGCTTTTCCTGATTCTTCGCAGTGATCAGCGCATCATCCGCAATGCTCTTCTGCGCCTCAAGATCCTTGTTCCAGAGTTCGAGCAGTATGTCGCCGCTTCTCACGCGTTGACCCTTCTGAACCAGAAGGTGCGAGATCTGACCGCCAGCCGGTGCGGAGAGCTTTGCGCGTCGGCAGGCCTTGATGGTTCCGGAGCGTGTGTTGTTGACCGTCGCTTCCACCTTGCCGCGCTCGACTGTGACAAGCGCCACTTGAGGCGGGGCGGGGCGGGTGAGATACCACAGCGCACCTGCGATCAGTATTGCCGTTAGGATGAAGATGCTGCGCCATGTTGTCTTGTGCAGAGCGACCGCCATGAGTGTTCCCGATGTCGAATGCAGTTTCCACTTCAACCGGATGTAAGCGTCTGGTACGGTGGGATTTGTGGGTGGTGCTGGAGAGAGGAATCGAACCTCCGACCTACGCGTTACGAGTGCGTTGCTCTACCGACTGAGCTACTCCAGCGAACACTTACTGCATCTATGTATTGTAGCAAAATTATTCGATCATCGCATGCCATCATGCGACATTTGCCGATTGTGCTGCCATGGCTTCCTCTATACAATCTTTTCATCGAGCGCCTTGCCGCTATTGCAACGGACAAAAAAGGAAAATGCGATGCTGATCAATTCTGAACGCCCGACGGTGTTGGTGATAGACGACGAGCCATTCAATCTGAGCCTGATGGAAGGTGTATTGGGCAACGGATACAACGTGCTGAAGGCCAGCAGCGGACCGCAGGCGCTGGAGCTTGCTTTCGCCAATCCGCCCGACCTGATCCTGGTCGACGTGATGATGCCCATGATGGATGGATTCGAGGTCTGCCGTCGCCTGAAGGAGAATGCCGCAACGATGCATGTGCCGGTGATTTTCGTCACCGCAAAGAACGAGATCAAGGACGAGGAACTCGGATTCAACCTGGGCGCATCGGATTTCATACACAAGCCCATCAGCGCGCCCATCGTTGCAGCGCGCGTCAGGACGCATCTGAAAGTGAAATTCATGCAGGATTATCTGCGCGACGAAAATTCCAGGCTGCTCGCCAATGCCAGCGAGAAGTCGGCAGAGCTGCAGCAGCTGAAGGATTTCATGTGGCGCACCACACCATTTTCCAGGCGTTGACCAGGATGCGCGCCGGATAGTGTCCGGAACTATCCATGAATGACATGAACTTCCGGCGAAGTTTTCTCGCGCTGTTCATTCCGCTCGCGCTGCTACTCGTATCCGCGGCGATCTATCTCTTCAAGCAGGAGGTCGATGATCAGAAGGCTCTGCTACAGGCGGATGCGCTGCTGAATGTGGTGGCAGGCGAAAGGGCGATAGAACGCTCTCTTGACGACACCGTGGAGGACGCGCTCTATCTCGCGAGCATTCCGGAGTGGTCTGTCGTGCGCAAGAACGAACGTGCCGGAATCCAGAATCTGCACAGGAATTTTTCAACCTTCTGCCTCACCCATCCGACATATCTCAGACTGCGCTGGATAGACGAGCGCGGGCGGGAGATATTCAGGGTCAACAACCTGAACGGAAAAGTCGGTATCGCAGATGCCGGAAAGCTTGAGAACAAGAGCGACCGCTTCTACTTTACGGAG
Organism: Pseudomonadota bacterium; assembly: GCA_021783995.1. Taxonomy (GTDB): domain Bacteria; phylum Pseudomonadota; class Gammaproteobacteria; order Burkholderiales; family Gallionellaceae; genus Gallionella. The sequence goes on along the minus strand of JAJXTH010000013.1, from coordinate 48,524 downwards.
AGCGTGAAACTCGATCGCGGCACTGTATATGTTTCGCCCATGCAGCTCGAAATGGAAAGCGGGAAGGTCGTCATCCCTTACCGTCCCATCATCCGCATTGCAACGCCGGTGTTCGACGAGAAGATGCGGCGCCAGGGCGTGCTGGTGATCACCGTGGCCGCGAACGATCTGCTTGCGCGGATAGGTGCGAGCAACAATGTCTCCATGAGCCAGAACGCCCTGCTCAACAGCGACGGCTACTGGTTGAAGAGCATCGATGCGAACGAAGCGTGGGGCTTCATGTTCGGAAAATCGAACACGCTCGCGAAAAAGTATCCCGGTGTATGGAAGAAGATATCTCGGGCCGCCAGCGGCCAGTTCGAGGAGGAGAGCGGGATATGGAGCTTCGGGACTGTCTATCCCTTGAAGTCGCAGCAGGCAGGGACAGCCGTGTTTCGCGCCAGGACCAGCGTTGACCCGGACAAGTATTTCTGGAAGGTCGTTTCGTTCGTTCCGAAAAAACAGATATGGGAGCTGAGCTCCAGGGTGATGTGGTCGACGGCGCTTTATTCGACAGGGATGCTTGTTCTGCTTTTCATCGGATGCTGGTATTACATCAACATGCGCTTCTCCAAGCTCAAGGCCCATGAGGATCTGAGCGCTGCAGCGCTGGAATATGGCAAGCAGCTGGCCGTCCGGGATTCGGAGGCGCGCATATATGCGATATTGCACACGATCCCGGACGGCATCATCTCTTTCAGCGGGAACGGCATCATCGAGGAGTTCTCGGCGAATGCCGAGCGCATCTTCGGCTATCCGGCAACAGAGGTGATAGGCCAGCATATCAGCATGCTGATGCCCAGATTTGAATTGACCGATGCGCTGCCAGGCCGCAAGGAGACAGCAACTGGAGGTGGCGAACGCGAGATCTCAGGCAAGCACAAGAATGGCAACACATTCCCACTGGAGCTTTCGGTAAGCGAGGTGATGCTGGGCGGTGAGCGCCATTACACCTGCATGGCGCGGGACATCACGAGGCGCAAGCGCAACCAGCAGGAGCTGATCGCAGCGAAGCAGGAGGCGGAGCTCGCCAATCAGACAAAGAGCTATTTCCTTGCGAACATGAGTCACGAGATCCGCACGCCGATGAATGCGATCATCGGTTTCACACACCTTTGCCTGGAAACCAGGCTTACGCGCGGACAGCGCGATTATCTCGAGAAGGTGTATCTCTCGGCAAACTCGCTTCTCGGTATCATCAACGACATCTTGGATTTCTCCAAGATCGAATCCGGCAAGATGGACATGGAGCATGCGCCATTCAATCTCGAGTCGGTGCTGAAGGGGGTCGCAGCAATCACCAGCATGCGCGCAGAAGAAAAGCACCTGGAATTCCTAATCGACGAGGCACATGGCTTGCCCGAAGTGCTGATCGGCGATTCATTGCGGCTCGGTCAGGTGCTGAGCAATCTTGCCAACAACGCGGTAAAGTTCACAGAAGCAGGCGAGGTAACGATCAGGATCAGCATGGAGGAGCGCGATCAGGGAGAGCGCAGAATAGCGCTGCGATTTTCCGTCAGCGACACGGGCATAGGCATGACGGCAGAGCAGATCGGCAAGCTCTTCGAATCGTTCAGCCAGGCCGACGTATCGACGACGCGCAAGTACGGCGGAACTGGGCTGGGGCTTGCGATATCCAAGCGCTTGGTGGAACTGATGGGCGGCAAGATATGGGTGGAAAGCATGCCTGGCAAGGGCAGCATCTTCACCTTTGTCCTACCCTTTGAATTCCTGTCGGATGAAACAGCAAAAGTGCCGGATTTTTCCGTGCAGAGAGTGCTGGTCGCGGACGACAACGACAACGCGCGCAGGCTGATGATATCCATGCTGAATGCACTGGGCATAGAGGCGGTCGGCGTCGCCAGCGGCCATGAGGCGATGGTCGTGCTCGAAAAGGATGGGCCGTTCGGCTGCGCAATGCTGGACTGGAGTATGCCGGATATCGATGGACTGGAGCTTGCCGGGATGATCAGGCAGGCTGCCAGTCTGAAGATCATTTATCTTTCCGGCCACAAGCACATGGAGACGGTCCATGCCCCGAGGCTTGCGAAACTGCTCGATGCCGTGATCAGTAAGCCCGTGCTGCATTCCGAATTGGTCGCTGCGATAGTCGCATGTTCAACAGGAAAAGGCATTTTGACGCATGCGGCACAACCGTTCGAGATGCCTTCCGATCTCAAGGGGTTGCGCGTGCTTCTGGTCGAGGACAACGAGTTCAACCAGCAGCTTGCGCAGGCGCTCTTGAACGAAGCGGGCGTTGCGGTCAGCATCGCCGAAGACGGGCTGGAAGCGCTCTCCGCGCTTCATCAGGAAAAATTCGATGCCGTGCTGATGGACATGCAGATGCCGAAAATGGACGGGCTGGAGGCCACGCGCAAGATCAGGGAAAATCCTGCATGGGCCGAGCTTCCAATCATAGCGATGACCGCGAATGCGATGACCGGCGACAGGGAGAGCTGCCTTGCCGCAGGCATGAACGACTATCTTTCCAAGCCGCTGCATTACAAGGACATGTTTGACACGCTCGCGCGCTGGACGCATCGCGAAGGGATGACGCAGGATGAAGTGCTGGATGCCGATGGGGCGACAGCAAGGATGGGCGATCAGAGGCTCTACTTGATGATGCTGGAGGAATTCGTCTCGAGTCAGGGCGATGCTGTGAGCGCGATGCAGGAAGCGCTGGGCAAGCATGACAGCGCTTGCGCGGAAAGGCTCGCGCATACCCTGAAGGGCGTCGCAGCAAGCGTGGGCGCGATCCGGCTTTCGGAGTCTGCGCTACGGATGGAACAGGCGATCCGTTCGAATGGCAGCGAAGATTTTCCGGAATTGCTCGCGGCATTGACCAGCGATATGGACCAGGCGCTGGCCGGGATAAGGCGCTATCTTGAGGGTCATAAAGACGGGCAGGCTGCAATTTCAGGAGGCGAGGCATGAGAATATTGCTTGCGGTTTTGCTGCTGTCAGCCTGCGTGAGCCCGCATCCTGCCGGGGTCAAGGACGGGGCGAGCTCTTTGTTGCAGCCGTCACGGCAGCGCAAGCACCGCGCGCCCCAGCCTGCCGTTCTGCCTGCCGTGCCCAGGACTCAGGGGAGCAGCATTGAATCGGACTGATCTCACTTTTTGCAGGCGATGTTCCACAGCGCTTCCTCTGCGCTGCCTGCTGCCACTGATACCCACTTATCCCGCACATTGCTGTTGTAGATAAGCTCCCCTTGCCCCATGTGACCGGCATAGGCGGCCCTTGCGACGATTCTGGATTTCCTACTGCGGCAGGCATACTCGCGTTCTATTCTCATCGACAGATAGTCCATGTCTCCTATGGCGCGCGGCTGCTTCAGGTCGAAAAGCGCCCACATCCTGCTCACGTCGTAGCGCTCCTTCTTGATGCCCGCCGCATCGACGTAGGCCGTCTCAGCATCGCTCTCGCCTATGTTCTGCCATTCGGCAGCTGCGCTGCTGCTGAAAAGCGCCAGAACGAGGGTGCAGAGAAGTCTTTTCATGGAGGTTGGGCAGGTCATGGTATGCGGACAGTAACATCAAACGCCTGAAAAATCATCCGCTGCAAAACGTGGTAGAATTCGCGCCCTTTAATCTAGCAAGGCTGTTTTCATGTCACGCCCACTACGCAACATCGCCATCATCGCCCACGTCGACCACGGCAAGACCACGTTGGTCGACAAGCTCTTGTCCCAGGCGGGATCTTTCTCAGCGCATCAGCAGGTCGCCGAGCGCGTGATGGACAACAACGACCTGGAAAAGGAGAGAGGCATCACCATCCTTGCGAAGAACTGCGCGGTCGAATACCAGGGCGTGCACATCAATATCGTTGACACGCCGGGGCACGCCGATTTCGGCGGAGAGGTCGAGCGCGTGCTGGGCATGGTCGATGGCGTATTGCTGCTAGTGGACGCGGTGGAAGGCCCGATGCCTCAGACCCGCTTCGTGACCAAGAAGGCGCTTGCGTTGGGCTTGCGCCCCATCGTGGTGATCAACAAGGTGGACCGCCCGGGCGCCCGGCCGGACTGGGTGGTGAACCAGACTTTCGATCTCTTTGACAAGCTGGGCGCAACGGACGAACAGCTGGATTTCCCCGTCGTCTATGCTTCCGCGCTCAACGGCTATGCGAAGCTCGACCTGGCTCATGAAAACAAGAGCATGCTACCGCTTTTGGACGCGGTGCTGGAGAATGTGCCCGCACCCGAAGACACTTCCGATCAGCCGCTGCAACTGCAGATCTCGGCGCTCGACTACTCGAGCTTCGTCGGCCGCATCGGCGTTGGACGCGTCACGCGCGGGCGCCTGAAGCCTGGCCAGGAAGTGATGGTGATGAATGGCGACAAGTCCTCTAAGAAGGGCCGCGTCAATCAGGTCCTGGGGTTCCGCGGCATCGAGCGCGTGTTGCTCGATGAAGCGAAGTCGGGTGACATCGTTCTGATCAACGGCATAGAAGAAATCGGCATAGGCGTGACGATCGCCGATGCGGCAAAGCCGGAGGCGCTGCCTTTGCCCAAGATAGACGAGCCTACGCTCACGATGAATCTGATGGTGAACACGTCTCCTCTTGCCGGACAGGAAGGCAAGTTCGTCACCAGCCGCCAGATTCGCGACCGTCTTAACAAGGAGCTTCTGGTGAACGTCGCGCTGCGCGTCGAGGACACTGACGAGGCCGACGTGTTCCTGCTGGCGGGGCGTGGCGAGCTGCATCTGACCATATTGCTGGAAACCATGCGCCGCGAAGGATACGAGATGGGTGTGGGAAAGCCGCGCGTGGTCTTTCGCGACATCAACGGCGAGAAATGCGAGCCTTTCGAGGTGCTGACGGTGGACGTGGAAGACGCGCATCAGGGCGCGGTGATGGAGGAGCTCGGCCGCCGCCGCGGCGACCTGCAGGACATGCAACCTGACGGACACGGCCGCGTGCGCCTGGAATACCGCATCCCCGCGCGCGGCCTGATCGGATTCCAGTCGGAATTCATGACGATGACCCGCGGCACCGGCATCATGGCGCATGTGTTCGACGACTATGCGCCCGCCAAGGCTGACATGCCCGGGCGTCGCAACGGTGTGCTGATTTCCGCCGAGCAGGGCGATGCGGTCGCCTATGCATTGTGGAAGCTCGAGGACCGCGGCCGGATGATCGTCTCACCGGGCGACAAGCTTTACGAGGGTATGGTGATAGGCATACACAGCCGCGACAACGATCTGGTCGTCAACCCGATCAAGGGCAAGCAACTCACCAACGTGCGCGCATCCGGCACGGACGAGGCCGTGAGGCTGACACCGCCCGTGCGCCTGACGCTGGAATCCGCGGTCGAATTCATCGCGGACGACGAGCTGGTCGAGATCACGCCGCAGTCCATACGCGTGCGCAAACGCTACCTGACGGAAAACGAACGCAAACGCCAGGCACGCGGCCTGTAGTCTTTCGCATGGAATGACGCCGCCCGGTGATATACTGGGCGGCGTTATTTTTGGGTGGGTGTTATGCTTGAAATGGTCAATCTCGCGCTGCTGCTGGTTCTGATCGCGCTGTTCTGGGTTGCGTTCAAAGCGCAGTCGCGCATGCAGCGCGAACTTCCGGAACTCATGGCGAGATTGCTCGAGGAAAAGCATCGCTTGATGTTGGGCGATCTGCACGACGGTCTTACAAGGCAGGGCGACCGCATGGCGCAGGTGACCACGGACAGCGCGGAGCGCCTGAGGGAGAGCGTGGCGCAGGAGCTTAAAGCAACCCGCGAGGCGATGCAGAATCTGCAGCTCGTGCAGCGCGATGGGTTGTCGAACACGCGGGAGGACTTGCTGAGGCAGCTTGCCGCGCTCTCAATCGAGCTGCAGGCGAAGCAGGAGGCGCTTCGCGTCGAGCTGGTCACGAAGACCCTGCAGACCATGGCAGAACAGGGCAGAGCGGACCAGGATTTGATCCAGTCCGCGCTGAAACGCAGCAGCGAAATGCTGGCTTTGAGCATAGAGAATCTCACGAGAAGCGTGGACAACAGGCTGGAGCTGATCTCGGGCAAGGTCGCCGAACGGCTGGACGAGGGCTTCAAGAAAACCAATGAGACCTTCGTCGACGTGCTCACCCGCCTTGCGACGATAGACGAGGCGCAAAAGAAGATAGACAGTCTGACAACCAATGTGGTTAGTTTGCAGAACCTCCTGGGAGACAAAAGTTCGCGCGGCGCATTCGGCGAGGTCCAGCTCGAGGGGCTGGTGCGCAACATCCTTCCGCCGAATGCCTATGCATTCCAGGAGAAGCTTTCCAACGGCAGCCGCGTCGACTGTCTGCTGATCCTTCCCGAGCCGACAGGGAAAGTGCCTGTGGACGCAAAGTTTCCGCTGGAGAACTATCACCGCATGCTTGCCTCCGACCTTCACGAATCCGAAAGGCAGGCTGCGCGCAAGCAATTCAAGGCGGACATCAGAAAGCACATCGACGACATTGCCGGAAAATATCTGATCAGAAACGAGACTTCGGACGGCGCGGTGATGTTCGTTCCGGCCGAGGCGGTTTTCGCAGAGATACATGCCTATCATTCGGATGTCGTCGAGTATGCGATGAACAAACATGTGTGGATCGTCTCTCCGACCACGCTGATGGCAGTGCTGAACACGGCTCGCGCGGTGATGAAGGACGTACAGATGCGCGAGCAGGTGCACATCATCCAGAGTGAGCTTGGCAAACTGAGCGCGGATTTCAGGCGCTTCGACGAGCGCATGAAGCGCTTGGCCGACAACATAAGGAAGGCGCATGAAGAGGCAGGACAGGTCGAAATATCCAGCCGAAAGATCAGCGACCGCTTTTCGAGGATCGAGGCTGTCGACGTTTTGGAGGTGAAGATGGAACTGTGACGGGGGTCAAACTGTCACATTGGCTCCGTATGATGCATGAAGCTCATGCGTGACATCTGAAAGGATCAACATGAAAGTGCTGGAACCCTGTACGCTTGTCATCTTTGGCGCCGCCGGCAATCTGAGCCGACGCAAGCTGATCCCTTCGCTGTTCAGGCTGGAAATGGCAAAACGCCTGCAGGAGCGCCTGATCATTCTGGGTTGCGGCATCGAGAAAGTCGAGCCGGACGCATGGAAGAAGATTGTCGGCGACATGCTGCAACAGCATTATCCTCAAGGCGTGGACGGGGAAGCACTGGAAAGATTTCTTGCGCGCACGCATTACCACGCGATTCCGCCAGGCGACGATGCGGCCTATGAGCGGTTGCAGCAGCTTCTGGAGAATGGCGACAGATTCCCGCCCAACATGGCCTTCTACATGGCAGTAAGGCCTTCCGAATTCAACGCGATCATCGAAAATCTCGGGCGAGTCGGCCTTTTGAAGGAAAACAGCGGATGGCGCAGGCTTGTGATTGAAAAGCCTTTCGGCTATGACCTGCTCAGTGCGCAGACCCTGCAGAGGAATCTCTACAAGCATCTGGATGAACCTCAGATCTATCGCATAGACCACTATCTCGGCAAAGGCACGGTGCAGAACGTGATGGTGTTCCGCTTCGCGAACCTACTGCTCGAGCCACTCTGGAACCACCATTACATAGACCATGTGCAGATCACCCACTCCGAGACGCTGGGCGTCGAGGGGAGGGCCGACTATTACGAAGGTGCGGGCGCCTTGCGCGACATGATACAGAGCCACCTTCTGCAGTTGCTCACGCTGGTGGCGATGGAGCCGCCGGTAACAATGGATGCTGAACATCTGAGGGACGAGAAGGTGAAGGTGCTGAGAGCGATCCGCCCCATCCCGCAGAACGCGGTACATGCCCATGCGTTTCGCGGCCAGTATGCAAGCGGAAGCATCGAGGGCAAGGCTGTTTCGGGATATCTCGATGAACCCGGAGTGGCGGCCAGCAGCACCACGGAGACCTATGCCGCACTGAAACTCTTCATCGACAACTGGCGCTGGGCGGGCGTGCCTTTTTATCTGCGCACCGGAAAGCGCCTGCAAGAAAACAGTTCCGCGATCAGCATACGATTCAAGAAGCCACCCCAGGATCTGATGCGTTTCACGCGTCAGGGACCTGCGCAGCCCAACTGGATCATGCTAGGCATACAGCCCGACGAGTGCCTGAAGATGGAGATGCAGGTCAAGGAGCCGGGTCTCGACCTGCACACGCGCAGCATCAGTCTGGATGCGACCTACAGAAAGAGCAGCGAAGAGGATTTCGGCGCCTACGAGAGCCTGTTGCTGGACGTTATGCTGGGCGACCATTCGCTGTTCTTGCGCATGGACGAAGTGGAAGCCGCATGGCGCGTGGTCGATCCCATCATCAAGGTCTGGTCCATGGAGCGCGATTTCATCAACACTTATCAGGCCGGAAGCTGGGGGCCTCGCGGCACATACAGGCTTTTCGATCGGGAAGACCAGTTTTGGCGCCACTCGCTGAATCTCGACGGCGCGGACCTGCAGGCTTACTAACCATGCATACCGTTCTGGCGGGCGACATAGGCGGCACCAAGACCAGGCTTGCATTGGCCGAAGTGTCGGGCAGCCAGGTGAGGCTGCTATGTGAAGTACGCTATGCCAGCCGGAATTTTTCTTCTTTCGAATTGCTTCTTGGCGACTTCCTGTCGGGGAAGGAGGCGCCAAGAAACGCAGCCTTCGGAGTCGCGGGGCCTGTCGATGTAAGGTCGGTCGATGTAACCAATCTGCCTTTGCGCATCGATGCCGATGCACTGATGAAGCGATACGGTTTTGCAAGCTGCAAGTTACTCAACGACCTTGAGGCGACCGCCTGTGGATTGCCAGCGCTCTGCGAAGACGATCTTCTGACGCTGCAGGAAGGTAGAGCCAATGCCGTTGGCAATGCGGCGGTGATCGCGCCGGGGACAGGGCTCGGAGAAGCAGGGCTGTTTTGGGATGGTAAAGTCCACAGGCCATACGCTACCGAGGGCGGGCATGCGAGCTTCAGCCCGGGTAGCGAGCTTGAGATCGAACTCTTGCGCCATCTGCAGAAGCGCTATGGTCATGTGAGCTGGGAGCGCGTGGTTTCCGGCGAGGGGCTCGTGAACATATACGAATTTTTGCGCGATCGCTCAGGCCTCCAACTGGATGGGCGTGATGCGGCGGCGATAAGCCAGGCGGCTCTTGCAGGGAGCGACGAAATATCTGTGCAAACGCTTGACTGGTTCGTGCGGCTCCTGGGTGCCGACGCTGGCAACCTCGCCCTGAAAGCCATGAGCTGGGCGGGTCTATACATCGGCGGCGGCATTCCGCCCAAGATCCTGCCTGCCCTGGAGGGCGGTGCATTCCTGGAGGCCTTTCTGAACAAGGGCAGGATGCGTCATCTGCTGGAAAGAATGCCGGTCAGGGTGATACTGAACGACAGGGCTGCGCTTTACGGTGCGGCCTTGCGCGCAGCGGAGGTTGCATGATTCCGCATGTTCATGAAGACGCTCAAGAGATGGCCTGTGCTGTAGCAGGGAGAATAGCGAATCTCGCTACAGAGGCCATTGCGGCGCGCGGCGTGTTCAGGCTGGTGCTGGCCGGGGGCGAGACGCCGCGTCTCTGTTACAAAGCGCTTGCGGGCATGGATGTCGACTGGAAACATGTGCAGGTCTATTTCGGCGACGAGCGCTGCCTGCCTCTGGGTGATGCGAACCGCAACGACAGCATGGCGCGGGATGCGTTGATTAGCCATGTCCAGATTCCAAAAGAGAACGTGCATGCCATCATGACAGAATTTGGTGCGGAGGAAGCGGCCGCGCGCTACATGCTGGTGCTCGATGGAATCAGACTTGACCTGATTTTGCTTGGCATGGGCGAAGATGGGCACACTGCAAGCCTGTTCCCTGGCAGCACAGCAAATACGGAGGCGGCCGTCATTCCGGTGCACGATGCGCCCAAGCCTCCCAAGGATCGCGTATCTCTCGGCATAAGCACGATCAACGCCGCGCGTGCGAAGCTTTTCATGGTGTCGGGAGAGGGAAAGCGCCTTGCGCTGGAACGGATATTGCGTGGTGAGAAGCTGCCCGCTGCACAAGTTGCCGGCGCCGAGTGGCATGTCGACCGCGCGGCTTTGCCGGAAAAAACTTGATAAGGAGACGAGGATGCAGATAGGGATGATAGGCTTGGGGCGCATGGGCGCGAATATGGTGAGAAGGTTGCAGAAAGCTGGGCACCAGTGCGTCGTATATGACCGAAATTCGGAGGCGGTGAAGAGCCTCGAGCAGGAAGGTGCCACAGGTGCTTCGAGCGCCTCGGATTTCATTGGCAAGCTTGAATTGCCGCGCGCAGTCTGGCTGATGCTGCCCGCCGCCGTTGTGGATGAGAGCATTGCGGAGATATCAAGAATGCTGGCTCCTGGCGACGTGCTGATAGACGGCGGAAATTCTTATTACAAGGACGACATAACAAGAGCCAGGGCGCTGAATGAAAAATCGATCCACTATGTGGACGTCGGGGTGAGTGGTGGTGTATGGGGTCTGGAACGGGGCTACTGCCTGATGATAGGAGGTGACGATGCGGCCGTTTCGCGCCTTGAACCGATATTCGAGACGCTCGCGCCCGGGATCGAAGCTGCTCCCCGAACCGAGGGCATGAAGGGTTCGCCCGGAAATGCAGAGAAGGGCTATCTGCATTGCGGGCCTTCGGGTGCGGGACACTTCGTGAAAATGGTGCATAATGGCATCGAATACGGTCTGATGGCCGCCTATGCAGAAGGGTTCAACCTGTTGCGCCATGCCAATGCCGGGACTGAAGGGCATAGGATCGATGCGGAAAATGCGCCGCTGCGCGAACCGGATGCACTGCGTTATGACATCGATGTGGCAAAGGTCGCTGAACTCTGGCGTCGTGGCAGCGTGGTGGGTTCATGGCTGCTGGATCTGACCGCGCATGCGTTAAAGAGCGATGCCGATCTCGCGGGCTTTGGCGGCAGGGTGTCAGACTCCGGCGAAGGGCGCTGGACCAGCATCGCGGCCATCGAATCCGGCACACCGGTGCCTGTGCTGGCCGCGGCCCTGTTCAGCAGGTTCTCGTCGCGAGGAGAGGCGGATTACGCAGACAAGCTGTTATCGGCGATGCGCTTCGAATTCGGTGGACACCGCGAGCAGCATGGCTGATCGAAAACAATCAACTATGGAAGCACATAATGAATTCACCAAAAAACAACGAAGCGATCGACCGTTCCAATCCCGCCGTTTTTCAGCGGGTGATGACCAATCATCTGATCTTCACCGAAGGCAAGTCGCTCAAGACGGCGACTCATAGAGACTGGTTCGAAGCATCGGCTCATGCGGTGCGCGACCAACTGATCGAGAAGCAGCTCAGGAGATCGGAGGCCTGCATGGCTCAGGATCCCAAGCGGCTCTATTATCTTTCGCTGGAATTCCTGATCGGCCGCAGCCTTTCCAATGCCGCGCTCAATCTGGGCATGGACCAGCCTTTGCGAGAAAGCCTGCACACGCTGGGACAGAACATCGAGGTCGTCGAAGAGACAGAGATAGACGCGGCCCTCGGGAACGGGGGGCTAGGCAGGCTCGCTGCCTGTTTTCTGGATTCTCTGGCAACGCTGGATCTTCCCGGGCAGGGCTATGGCATACGCTATGAATACGGCATGTTCAATCAGCGCATCAAGAAGGGCGAACAGGTCGAGCGTCCGGACAACTGGCTGAGATTTGGAAATCCCTGGGAGTTCCAGCGCCCCGAGCACATGTATGCGGTCAGGTTCTTTGGCCACGTCGTGCATTTCCCGGACGAGAATGGAAACATCGAGCATCACTGGGTGGACGGCGAAACCGTGATGGCGATGGCGTACGATGTTCCCATTCCCGGATATAGGACAGAAACGGTGAACAACCTGCGTCTGTGGGCTGCAAAAGCCGCGCGTGAATTCAATCTCGATTCGTTCAATGCCGGGGATTATCTGAGCGCGGTTTACGACAAGAACATATCCGAGAGCCTCTCCAAGGTGCTCTATCCCAATGACAGTTCTGCAGTCGGCAAGGAATTGCGCCTGAGGCAGGAGTACTTCTTCGTTTCCGCCTCGATACAGGACATACTTTCGCATTTTTTGTGCGACCACTCGGACTGGAACCAACTGCCGGAGAAGATCGCGATACAGTTGAACGACACGCATCCTGCGATCGCGGTGGCCGAGATGATGTACCAGTTGATGGATGTGCATCACCTGAAGTGGGATTTTGCCTGGTCTCTGGTGACCAGGATCTTCGCCTATACCAATCACACGCTGATGCCAGAGGCGCTTGAGACCTGGGATGTGGCGAAATTCGAGCGCGTTTTGCCCAGGCATCTCGAGATCATCTACGGAATCAACCAGCACTTCCTGGAGCAGGTAAATCACCGCTTCCCGGGAGACATAGATCTCCTGCGCCGCGTTTCCATCATAGACGAAGACCACGGAAGGCGGGTGCGCATGGCGCATCTTGCGATCGTGGGTAGTCATACCGTGAACGGTGTTGCGGCGATCCACAGCGAATTGCTGAAGACGACACTGTTTGCCGATTTCCATCGCATATACCCTGAAAAGTTCGTGAACGTCACGAACGGTATCACGCCTCGCCGCTGGCTCAACCAGTGCAACAGAGGGCTCGCTGGGCTCATCGCATCACGCATAGGTGAAGGATTCGTGAGCGAGCTGGGAGAGCTCAGGAAGCTTGCGTCCTATGCGGAGGATGCGGAATTCCGCAGCCAGTTCCGTGCGGTGAAGTTCGCAAACAAAGAGCGCCTTGCCAGATATATCGAAAAGGTGACGGGCATAGAGGTCGATACGAGTTCGATGTTCGACGTGCAGATCAAGCGCATACACGAATACAAGCGCCAGCTTCTGAATGTTCTGCATGTGATCACTCTCTACAACCGCATCCGCGCAGGCCATACGATCACGCCGCGCACGGTCATCTTCGCAGGCAAGGCCGCACCGGGGTACCGGATGGCAAAGCTTATCATCAGACTTATCAACGATGTGGCCAGCATCGTCAACGAGGATCCTGCCGTACACGGCCTGCTGAAGGTCGTATTCCTGCCCAACTACGATGTTTCTTCTGCCGAAAAACTTTTCCCGGCAAGCGATCTGTCCGAGCAGATATCGACGGCAGGAACAGAGGCATCCGGCACGGGCAACATGAAGATGGCTTTGAACGGAGCGTTGACGATAGGCACGCTGGATGGCGCGAACGTCGAGATCAGGGAAGAAGTGGGAGAAGAGAACATCTTTATCTTCGGTCTCACGACGGCAGAGGTCGCCCATTTGCGCAAACAGGGTTACAGCGCATGGGACTACTATCATGGAAACGAGGAGTTGAGACGGGTTCTCGACATGATAAACACAGGCTTCTTCTCTGTGGACGAGCCGGACCGCTATCGCCAGATTTTAGATAGTCTGACCCATCAAAATGACCACTACCTGCTGCTTGCGGATTATGCAAGTTATGTCGCAACCCAGGACATGGTCGGTCTGCTTTATCAGGACAAGGAAGAATGGAGCAGACGGGCGATCCTGAACGTGGCGAACATGGGCAAGTTTTCAAGCGATCGCACGATCATGGAATATGCGGATCAGGTCTGGGGCATCAAGCGCGTTAGAATGGACTGACAGTCTGAACATGAGGGTCTCCCTTTGATTCGGGTATGATGCGATAATTGGCTTTTTGCAACCACCCGGATTTACCGATGGCTGAATTGAAAGTCCTTTTTGTCACTTCCGAGATCGCGCCGTTCATCAAGACGGGCGGCCTGGCGGATGTTAGTGGCGCGTTACCCGCCGCGCTGCGCGAAATCGGCGTGGACGTGCGCGTGATCGTTCCTGGATATCCGCAGATCATGGCGCAGATGGAATCTTCCGAGGAACTGGCGAGTTTCCCTGATCTGCCTGGATTTCCGCATTGTCGGTTGCTTGGCTCGACAATGGAAAACGGTTTGCCGCTGATGGCGATAGATTGTCCTGCCTTGTACCGACGCGACGGAGGTCCTTATGTGGATGCAAGCGGCCATGATTGGGAGGACAATCCTCTGCGCTTCGGCCTGCTTTGCAGGATATCCGCGATACTTGGGTGCGGCAGCTCACCGCTATCCTGGCGTCCTGATCTTGTGCACGGAAACGACTGGCAGGCAGGACTGACTGGCGCATATCTCAATATCGCGCAGGATGCCGTACCTAACATTTTCACCATACACAATCTTGCATTCCAGGGAAATTTCGAGCCAGGATATGTCGCCCGCCTGCATCTCCCGGAACAATGCTATGCGATCGACGGGCTCGAGTTCTATGGCAGGATGTCCTTCATGAAATCCGGCCTCTACTATGCCAGGCACATCACCACGGTGAGTCCCAATTATGCGCGCGAGATACAAGGCGAAGAGCTGGGTTTCGGGATGCAGGGTCTTTTACAGGTTCGAACGAGCGACATCACGGGTATTTTGAACGGCATCGATACCGATGAATGGAATCCCGCAGCCGACAAACACCTGCCTTTCCGCTTTTCGACGAGAAACATGACTGGCAAGGCGAAGAACAAGCGCGCACTTCAGGAGTTGCTCGGCCTGCAGGTGGATGCTGATGTGCCGCTTCTGGCGGCCGTGAGCCGCATGACTCATCAAAAGGGCCTTGATCTCCTTCTCGAAATTGCGCCCAGGCTCCTCGATGTGCCCGCCCAGATCGTGATGCTGGGGACAGGGGAGAGGCAGATGCAGGAACAGGCGCTCTCTCTGGCGGCGCGCTATCCAGGAAAATTCGCTGCGATGATAGGCTTCGACGAGGGGCTTTCACATCATATCGAGGCGGCAGCCGACATGTTCGTCATGCCTTCGCGCTTCGAGCCCTGTGGACTCAACCAGTTCTACAGCCAGCGCTATGGCACACCGCCCATCGTGCACCGCACCGGAGGGCTGGCAGATTCCGTGATGGACTGCACAAGCCAGACCTTGAATGACGGCACGGCAAGCGGTTTCGTGTTCAGCGGCATGACGGAGGACAATCTTTACGATGCGATTGCGAGGGCTGTCGCGTTGTACAAGGATCTAACCCGATGGAAACGGTTGCGCAGGCTATGCATGATCAAGGATTTCTCCTGGGAGACCAGTGCAAAATCTTATCTCGGGGTGTATCGGAAGGTGCTGGAAAGTTGAAATCGTCCTGAATGGGTTTATACTGCTGGAGCCGGACTTCGGAAACCGGTGTTATCAATCAGGAGGCAACATGAAACGAGTATTGGCAATCGGTTTGCTGCTGTCTGTCAGCGCAGGCGCGTTTGCAATGGATGGCGAAACGCTGCTGGGCGGCGCATTGGGCGGAGCGGCAGGCGCTGCTGTCGGACAAAGCATCGGCGGCAGGGAGGGCGCGATTCTGGGTGCCGCGATCGGCGGTGGTACAGGCGCTGCGATCGGCAGTCAGAGCGATGGCTACCGCGGCGGAGACGGTTATCGCGGCGGAGACGGTTATCGCGGCGGAGACGGTTATCGCGAAGGAGATCGTGGCGAAGGCTACGGGGGTGACCACGGCTTTCGCGATCACGGCGAAGGGCATGGCCGCTGGCATCGCGGCGGCGGTGACGACTGAAGCTTTTCTCCGGCTGGAGGTTTCACTTCAGCCGGAATTGACCTGCTTTTCCCCTTCTGTTCGGCGGATATGCACGGTGGCTGATTGGCTATAGTGCGCGATACCGATCCTGCGGCTGCAGGAAATCCTACTCGACTTGGAGGTCACGATGAATATAATCAGCGGTTTGTCAGCCTTGGCGAGTCTGCCGGCCATGCTTTCCTCTGGCGCGCAGCGCGTTTCCGGAGATTCGGATGGCGACCATGGGCAGGAGAGCATAGGCAAGTCGAATTTCATGAATGCCGTGACCCATGCGCTGGATCAGACACTGTCGGGAAGTTCATCCAAGCCCCAGCAGGCATCGCACAAGACTTCTTCATCAACAGATGCGACGGCTCAGGATCCTCAGGTCGCCCTCCAGGGGTTTCTGCAGAATCTTTTCTCATCGCTTTCGCAGGCGTCAGTCAATTCGGGCAATCAGGATGGAGCGGTAACCGCTGCCGGAAAAGCTCATGGCTCTCACATGACGACGAGTCTGCAGAATCTGCTCCAGCAGCTCTCTTCGTCGAGTTCATCTTCGACATCCGGCACTACCAATTCGCTTAGCCAGCTAGATGCAAGTTTCCAGAATCTGGTCACGTCGATCAGCAGCGCACAGGGCTTGGGTGCTTCTGCAGCGCAGCCTACATTGCAGACATTTCTGCAGAACCTGATGCAGAACGTGGGAAACGGGCAGAACATCAGCGGCACGATCGTCAGCACCCAGGCCTGAGGCCACCAGACTTCGCTTCGCTGGCATACTGTATTATCTTTTTTGACAGGCAGCGCCATTTGGGGGATAATCCGACCTGTTTGATATCTCTCCGGGTCGTTAGCTCAGCTGGTAGAGCAGCGGACTCTTAATCCGTTTGTCGCAGGTTCGATCCCCGCACGACCCACCATATAAAATAAGGCTTGCAGAGGTGCAGGCCTTTTTTATTGGTAGGCGAAAGTAAGTAAAAAGTAAGCAGTAGGATTAAAACGGGTGTCTGAAACTGTCGTTTGCAAATTGCTCAGGCCATCCATGACGCGAATGTTTCCCGATAACCAGTCAGCGCCATATCATCCGATTGCAGGTCAGGATGCGCGATTTCGTAGAACCGTTTGTCCGTCATGCTGCGCATCAAAGCATTGTCTAACTCGTGATCTGCGCACAAGGGGCCTTTGGGTACTTCTGTGCATATCGGAAAGCAGACGATTTCGGAGCGCAAGTCCGACGATTTTCTTGATACATGAACCCGGATTTATTCGGGACTGACCTGCATCGCCTGTGTGCTGCCCGCCTTTGTTTTCTTCACGAGGAAAAGAAGCGGAAGCATGCAGACGAAATTGAGCGTGGCAAACCAGAAGCCGGAGATGAAGCCGATGTTCTGCGCCTCGTGAAGCACGGCGCGGGCTGCGATCGCAACACCCTGATGGGTCTCAATGCCGAGATGCAAGGGAGCGAGATAAGCGTGCAGCGCATCGTTGTATATGTTCACGTTTCCTCTTAACAGACTCCAGGCTTTTTCGGATTCTCTCGAGTAAAAGGTCGTGAGTATCGAGATGCCGACTGCCGAGCCCAGCGCGCGGATCAGGCTGTAGATGCCGGCGGCTTCGGCCGCGATGGTTTTGGGTAGCGTCGTGAAGGCAAGCGTGGAGATTGGCACGAAGATCAGTCCCATGCCCAGTCCCTGCAGCATCATCGGAAGGATCAGATCGTGTGCCGTGATCTCTCCGGTGAATCTCGTCATCAGGTAGTTTCCAAAAATGCTGGCAATTATGCCGACGAAGACGAAGAAGCGGGGAGATACCCTGCCTGAATACTTGCCGACCAGGATCATCACGAGGAAGGAGGCGAGACCTCTCGGCGCCATGTATAGCCCGGCCTCGAAGGTTGGATAGTTCAGGAATTCCTGCAGGAAGATCGAATTTAAGAGCATGCCGCCGAAGAATCCGATGCCTATCGTCGTCATGATGAGACTCGCGAACAAGAAATTCCTGTCCTTGAAGATGCGCAGGTCGAACAGCGGATGGTGTTTTCCTGTCAGTGCGTAGACCAAGAAGAAGATCATGGAGAGCGCGCCCGCTAGCGCTGCAACGGTCAGCATCCTTGAACTGAACCAGTCGTCCTGATTGCCGCGGTCCAGTACAAGCTGCAGCGCGCCGATCGCAAGCGCAAGAGAGGAAAATCCCATCCAGTCCATGCGTCGCTCCTTGATCTCGGTGTTTGGGACGTGGCGTATCGAAAGCAGGAAGGAGAGAATGCCGACAGGAAGGTTGATGTAGAAATTCCAGCGCCAGCTGACGGATTCGGTAAGCCATCCTCCGAGCGTCGGCCCAAGTATCGGGGCGACCATCACGCCCATGCTCCAGATCGCCATCGCCTTGCCGCGCTGTTCGCCTGGAAACACCTGCAGCATCACGGACTGCGAGAGTGGAACGAGAGATGCGCCGAACAGACCCTGAAGAAAGCGGAACAGAACCATCTCGAAGAGAGAGCCTGCCATGCCGCAAAGCGCAGACGTGATGACGAAACCAGCGATGCTGATCAGGAGATAGCGGCGTTGTCCCATGCGGTCAGTCAGATAGCCCGTCAACGGCATCAGTATGGCGGAGGCGATCAGGTAGGAGGTCAGCACCCAGCTGATGTTGTCGGGTGTTGCATCGAGCTCTCCTGCCATGTTGGGCAGGGCGACATTGACGATGGTCGTGTCGAGCACCTGCATGATGGTCGCCGCCATCACGGCCACGCTGATCAGTATCCGCTTCGCCTCCATCACCTGAGATGCACAGTGACGGTCGCGGTCGCTCCGATGCGAAGCGCGCGGTCGATATTGTCAAGCCTGATGCGCACGGGAACTCGCTGCGTGATCTTGACCCAGTTCCCTGTGGCGTTCTGGGGCGGTAGCAATGAGAATGCGGTGCCAGTGCTTCCGCCTATGCTTTCCACAGTGCCCTTGAAATGCTCCCCCGGGTACATGTCGAATTCGATATCAACCTTCTGTCCGGTTTTTATTCCGGGCAGTTCAGTCTCCTTGAAGTTTGCATCCACATGGAAGCTGTTCTTGTCGATCAACGCAAAAAGCGGAGTGTCTTTGCCGACCGTGGAGCCTGCGGTGAGCGTGAGATTGCTGATCTGCCCATCATGCTCTGCGAGAACGTGCGTGCGCTGGAGGTCGAGATTGGCCTGGTCGATCGCGGCCTTTGCCTTCATGTAGTCGCCGCGATCCACAGTATTCTCGGGTGCAGAAAGTGCGCTTTGAAGCTTCGCGCGCGCCTCGTTCAATGCGGCTTTGAGGCTCTTCACTCGGGTCATCGCGTCGTCCAGGGCCTGCTGGGAAAGAAAATGCCGGGCTACGAGCTGTCTGTCCCGAGCTTCGATGCTCAGGGCATTAGCAAGATCGCTCTCGGTTTGCGCGATGCCGGCCTTTGCAAGTGCTATGTCTGCGGTGTCGCGGCGCGCGTTTTGATATGCTTCGGCAAGATCCGCCCTGGCATGCTCAAGCGCGATCCTGTATGGCTCGGGGTCTATGTCGAAAAGCGTGTCGCCTTTCTTCACGAACTGGTTTTCCTGCACATACACCTTGATGACTCTCCCAGATACCTGGGGGGCTACGTTCACAACATCTGCCCCTATATAGGCGTTCTCCGTGCTGCGTTCTATTTCGTGGTAGTGCTGATAGGCAAGCCAGCCGAGAACGACAGCCAGCACTAAAGCCAGAACCCAGAATTTTGCATTGGCAATCTTCATGAGATTGCCCCCAGTTTTTCGCGAATCGCATTCATCACATGCAGCGCATTCTCGATCTCGTCGTGGCTTAATCCGGACAGCAGCCTGTTGCGAAGGTCGGTCGCGCATGCGCGTATCTCATCGACGCTGGAAAGACCGGTTTCGGAGAGGTATAGATGCTTGACCCTGCGATCTGTCTTGCTGCCGCTGCGTTTTAACATGCCTTCCTTTTCCATGTTGTCCACCAGCCTGACCAGCGTAGCAGCCTCTATCCCCATGCTTTGCGCGAGCTCCTTGTGCGTGCATCCGTCGTTGCGCGAAAGATGAAGCAGCAATGTCCAGCGGGAAAGGGTGAAGCCGCGCGGCCTCAACTGGCGATCCAGCGCGATGCGCCATGCGTGCGTGGTCAGAAACGTTGATTCCGCGAAAGTTTCGTTCAGCGCCTTCATTGTTTATGTTCTCATACTAATGATTAGTATGCTAACGATGATCTCGCAAAAACTGCATTTTGTCGACAGAGATTACAGGAATCTGTCGAGCAGCTTTCGGCTGTGAGAATCAAGATCTTCGATGTTGCGAAGCAGGAAGGAGATGCCGTGGCCGTCCGTGATGAGCAGTGCGGTATGTGACAGACGCCGGACGTGGTCTTCGGCCTTGAGCAGAAGCTCGGCATTTCCCCTGTCGGTCTCGATCTGCCAGGTGCTGGGGGTTGCAAAGCTCGACACGCTGACGATGCGGCGTATCTCTGGCGTGAATTCGCGGTAAGCCAGGTCTTCCATGATCATGGAACGCATGTCCGGCGATACGTTATCCAGAGACTCTATCCATGCGACTTCATGGCTATTCTGGTCAACAAGCGAGACGCATTCGTGCGGCGCAGCGATGGGGAACGCGCGTACCGGGGCCACGCCTTTATGCATGATTCCATTGCATTGAAGCACGAGCATGCCATCTTCATCGCGTGCAAGCGTGAAGTTCGTCGAGCGACTCGATTGTCTCCTGTCATTCTGGTGGAAGTTCATGTGCTCACCTTTCCTTCCATCGGTATGCGCCTCTGGTCCATTTCCGTGTCCACGTTGCGCGCCTGTGCCTGATAGAGCCGGTAGTAGTGACCTTTTCTTTCCATGAGCTCCTGATGACTGCCAATTTCGACGATCTCGCCCTTGTCCAGGACGACGAGGCGGTTTGCCTTGTGCAGTGTGGATAAACGATGCGCGATCGCGATGGTAGTTCTGCCCTGAACCAGATTGTCCAGAGCCTTCTGTATTTCCTTCTCTGTTTCAGTATCAACCGAAGCGGTCGCTTCGTCGAGTATCAGTATGCGAGGATCGATCAACAGGGCTCTTGCGATCGAAATGCGCTGTCGTTCTCCGCCTGAGAGTCCGTGACCCCGTTCGCCTACCAGGGAGTCATAGCCATGGGGCAGGCGCAGTATGAATTCGTGCGCATGCGCAGCGCGTGCGGCGGCTATGATTTCGCCACGCGTGGCATCGGGTTTTCCATAGGCGATGTTCTCGGCAATGCTGCCGAAGAACAGAAAGGGCTCCTGCAGGACCAGGCCGATGTGGCGTCTGTATTCAGGGATGGGCAGCGATCGGATGTTGACGTTGTCCACGCTGATGGCCCCTTCGGTGACATCGTAGAAGCGGCACATCAGGTTGACCAGCGTACTTTTTCCTGAACCGCTATGGCCTACCAGCCCTATCATCTCTCCAGGTGCTATCTTCAGGTTGAGGTTTTTGATCACGGCGCGGTTCCCGTAACGAAATCCGACATTCCCGAATTCTACCCGTCCCTCGATCTTCTCGAGGTGCACGGGGTTGGCGGGCTCGGGCACGCTCGATATATGATCGAGTATGTCGAAGATGCGCTTGGCGCCTGCTGCAGCCTTCTGGGTTACGGAGACGATGCGGCTCATCGAATCAAGGCGCGAATAGAAACGGCTGATGTAGGCGAGAAAAGCGGTCAGAACGCCGACGGTGATCTGATTTCTGGACACCTGCCAGATACCGAAGGCCCAGACCACGAGCAGGCCGATCTCGGTCAGAAGAGATACGCTGGGCGTGAACAGCGACCAGATCCTGTTGATGCGGTCGTTCACCTGCAAATTGTGGGCATTGGCGATGCGGAAGCGCTCCGCTTCCCGTTTCTCCTGGGCGAACGCCTTGACCACACGGATGCCCGGTATGGTGTCGGCCAGCACATTGCTCACCTCGGACCAGACGCGGTCTATCTTTTCGAAGCCGGTGCGCAGCCTGTCCCTGACATAGTGGATCATCCAGCCGATGAAGGGCAGGGGAAGCAGGGTCACCAGCGCAAGCCATGGGTTGATGGAAAAGAGGATGACGGATGTCATCGCGATCATCAGCACGTCCGTTGCAAAATCGAGCAGGTGCAGGGATAGAAAGACGCATATCCTGTCGGACTCGGAACCTATCCTGGACATCAGGTCTCCGGTGCGCTTTCCGCCGAAGTATTCCAGCGACAGGCGTAGCAGATGTTCATAGGTCACGGTGCGCAGGTCTGCACCTATCCTTTCGCTCACTAGCGCCAGGATGTAGGTCTTGGCCCAGCCCAGTCCCCATGCCAGAAGCGCCGAACCCAGCAACCCTGTGAGCAACCAGGCCACGATGACGAAGTCTATCGGTTTCCCGTTCTGATAGGGAATCAGCACCCTGTCCATCAGCGGCATCGTGAGGTAGGGTGGCACCAGTGTGGCTGCAGTGGAAGCTAGCATCAGCAAGAATCCTGACAGAAGCTGCCACTGATAGGGTTTAGCAAAGCGCCAGAGGCGAAACAGCGTCCACGTCGAAGGCGGCGCGTTGATCGTTGCGCTGCACGCAGGACACTCAGCATTAACCATGGGCGTAGAACAGTCCGGGCAGAGCTCGGGGGCTTCTTCAGCGATCGCGATGCCCGTGAGAAAATGGTTTAACTGTTGTTCCAGATGCTTGAGGAAGATTGCAGCCTGGACATTGCACGCAAGTGTGTAAAGCCACCGGGCTACGAGCCTGTTGTCCTCGAAGAGCTCGATTCTTCCCACTCCTCCGTGGTCGTGGCGCTGAAAAGCCATGGCTGCCCGGTAGGGGTAAGCCCTGGTCTCCTGTCCTATGAGATGGAGCAGGCGCCGGTTTGTCGCGATTAACAGGCTATGCGAAAAATCGAGCTTGCTGTCGAGATTGATCTCGAGCTGTGCCTGGATCGTTTCTCCATCGAAAAGGGATATCCCCGGAGCGGCGTGTGGCGCGTCCTGAGCTTTATATGGCAAAGGGGAGGAGGTGTTCACTGGCGGGAATATTACTACAATAAAACGCCCGGACAAACAGTTTTGCCTCGCGTTCTGGTAAACTTGACGAAAAAAAGCGGGTAAACCCAAACATTGGGTAAATGCTGAAAACCGCACAACTCACATGGAAGACTTGATGGAGTTTCTAAAAATTTTGCCGCTGCGCGGCCCAAATATATGGACCTATCGTCCCGTGCTCGAGGTGTGGCTGGACATCGGGGAGTTGGAAGACTCTCCCTCCAATACGATACCCGGCTTCTACGAGCGGCTGACTGCATGGCTGCCGACGCTGGTGGAGCACCGCTGCAGCGTCGGTGAGCGAGGAGGTTTTCTACAGCGATTGCGCGAGGGCACCTGGCCTGGTCACATACTCGAACATGTCGCGATCGAATTGCAGAACCTCGCCGGAATGCAGAGCGGGTTTGGCAAGGCTCGCGAAACCTCTAAACGCGGGGTATACAAGGTCGTGGTGCGCTCGCGCAACGAGGCCGTGAGTCGCGAGGCGATACACGCGGCGCGCGATCTTGTCCTTTGCGCAATCCATGACAGGACTTATGAGGTTGCACCCGTGGTGGCCAGATTGCGCGAGATGGTCGATGCGCTCTGCCTTGGCCCCAGCACCGCGTGCATCGTGGATGCTGCAGCAGACAGGGGCATTCCTTTCATCCGTCTGACCGGAGGCAATCTGGTACAGCTTGGATATGGCGCAAACCAGCACCGCATCTGGACCGCAGAGACCGACAGGACCAGCGCGATTGCAGAGAGCATATCCAAGGACAAGGATCTCACCAAGTCTCTGCTTCACGCGTGCGGGGTTCCGGTTCCCGAGGGGCGCATCGCAGAGAGCCCTATCGATGCATGGGAGGCGGCCCAGGACATCGGCCTTCCAGTCGTGGTCAAGCCTTCGGATGCAAACCACGGGCGAGGCGTTTCGATGGAACTCATGACGCAAGACGAGGTTGAGGCTGCGTACAGGCTTGCGGAAGTCGAAGGCAGCGAAGTCATCGTCGAGCGCTTCGTGCGCGGCAACGAGCACAGGTTGCTGGTTGTCGGAGGAAGGCTGGCTGCTGCGGTCAAGGGAGAGTCTGTCTGGCTCCTGGCGAACGGGAAAACAACCATCAGGAAACTGATCGACGAGCAGATCAACTGCGATCCGCGCCGCGGCGAAGCGGAGGAGTTTCCCCTCGATGTGATCGACATCGACAGCAATCCTGCGGCTCACTTCGAGCTTGAACGTCAGGGCTATACGCCGGAGTCCATACCTCCATCAGGTACCAGGGTGCTGATACAACGCAACGGGAATGTCGCCTTCGATGTGACCGATGAGGTGCATCCTGACGTCGCGGCAACTGCAGAACTCGCCGCGCGCGTCATAGGGCTCGACATTGCAGGCATAGATCTGGTGGCGACCGATATCTCGCGCCCGCTCGAAGGGCAGGGTGGCGCGATCGTCGAAATCAATGCGGGTCCGGGCCTTCTGATGCATCTGAAGCCCGCCTCCGGAAAACCTCGCCCGGTGGGACGAGCGATCGTCGACAGCCTTTTTCCTCAAAATGAAAACGGCCGCATTCCCGTGATCGGCATATGCGGCACGCACGGCATGGCGAAGGTTGCGCGACTCGTCTCGCGCCTGTTGAAGCTCGCTGGTCTTCATGTGGGATGTGTGAGCAGCGAAGGGCTCTACTTCGACAAGCGTCTGGTGGACAGCAAGAATTGCGCGGACTGGGCATCCTCGCAGAAGGTGCTATTGAACCGTTCAGTGAATGCGGCTGTAATCGAAAACAGCATGCAGACGATACTGTCAGAAGGCCTGGGCTATGACCGCTGCCAGATCGGTATCGTCACGAACCTCGAGCCTGAACGCCATTTCGGCGAGTATTACATCGAGAACATGGATCAGGTTTGCAATGTGGTCAGAACCCAGGTCGATGTGGTGCTTCCCGACGGCGTCGCTGTTCTCAATGGCTCGAATCAGCTGGTTGCTGATCTTGCAAAGTATTGCGATGGGGAAGTGATCTACTTCGCAGCCCAAGGCGAGCTGCCTCTGGTTCAGGTTCACCTTGAAAAAGGGGGACGTGCCGTGCTGGTTCGCAACGGGCGAATCGTCCTTTGCCTGGGTAAAAAGGAGACTCTGCTGATCAACCTGCCTGGCATACTGGAAGGGAATGAAAAACAGGTCGAATACATGCTGGCTGCAATTGCAGCAGCTTGGGCGCTCGGAATTCAGCTCGATCTTTTGCGCGCAGGGATTGCGACTTCTGAAACGACCGATGTCTTGCTCAAATAATCTAAGGGAAGCTTTTTAATGGAAGTGTCACGCATACGCGCGCTGCGCGGTCCCAATCTGTGGAGCCGGCATACGGCCATCGAAGCGATCGTGTCCTGTTCTGAGGCGGAGTGCGATATCGCGAGGCTTCCAGGATTCGAAGCCCGGCTGCGCGCGCGTTTCCCGGAGATAGGCATGCTGCAGGTGCCGGGTCACACAGAGGCGATCGCGATGGCGCACATTCTGGAGATGGCTGCGCTTAACCTTCAGGCTCAGGCGGGCTGTCCTGTCAGTTTCAGCCGCACTGCGGTTACAGTGGAGCCGGGCGTATATCAGGTGGTCTTCGAATACAGCGAAGAGGCAGTCGGCAGGCTGGCATTCGAACTGGCACAAAAGCTCTGCAGCTCGGCGATGGAGGATGTTTCATTCGATCTTGCCGATGCGCTGCATCAGCTGCGCGAGCTGGATGAAGATGTGCGCCTAGGCCCCAGCACTGCGGCGATCGTCGAGGCTGCCGTGCGGCGCGGCATCCCCTATCGGAGGCTCACGGAAGGCAGTCTTGTGCAGTTCGGCTGGGGCAGCAAGCAGCGTCGCATCCAGGCGGCTGAAACCGATCGCAGCGGAGCGATAGGCGAATCTATCGCACAGGACAAGGAGCTCACAAAAAAGCTGCTCGAAGCCGCAGGTGTGCCTGTTCCCCGGGGCAGATCGGTTGCCGATATCGAGGATGCATGGCGTGCGATGAACGAGATCGCAGGCCCCGTCGTGGTGAAGCCGGTTGACGGAAATCAGGGCAAGGGGGTCACGGTCAACGTGCAGACGCGGGGACATCTTGAGATCGCTTATGCGGCCGCAAGAAAGATCAGCGATGATGTGATGATAGAGCGCTTCATGCCCGGCAGCGATTTCCGGATGCTGGTGGTGGGCAATCAGGTTGTGGCTGCCGCCCGCCGCGAACCTCCGATGGTGATAGGGGACGGCATGCATACCGTTTCCGAACTCGTCGAGCAGGTGAACAGGGATCCGAGGCGCGGAGAAGGGCATGCGACTTCCCTTACCCGGATGCGCATAGACAGCATTGCCATCGCACGCCTCGAACTGCAGGGGTATACGGTCGACTCCGTGCCGAAGAAGGGTGTATGCGTCGTGCTTCGCAACAATGCGAATCTGAGCACGGGAGGGTCGGCGACCGATGTCACGGAAGACGTACACCCCGATCTCGCGGCGAGCGCGGTTGCTGCAGCGCAGATGGTGGGGCTGGATGTTTGCGGCGTGGACGTCGTTTGCGACTCCGTGCTCAAGCCACTGGAAGAGCAGGGAGGTGGCATCGTTGAGGTCAATGCGGCGCCTGGCTTGCGCATGCATCTGCAGCCCTCTTTTGGCAAGGGCCGCATGGTGGGAAGATTCATCGTGTCTTCGATGTTCGGCAGCGGCGAGGACGGCCGAATACCGCTGGTTGCGGTGGCAGGCACCAACGGCAAGACGACCACGGTGCGCCTGATCTCGCATATCCTTGGTTGCCAGGGGTTGCGCGTCGGCATGACCAATTCCGATGGCGTGTACATACAGGGCAAGCGCATAGATACCGGGGATTGCAGCGGCCCCAAGAGCGCGCGCAACGTGCTGTTGCATCCCGACGTCGATGCGGCCGTCTTCGAGACGGCTCGCGGCGGCATATTGCGCGAGGGCTTGGCGTTCGACCGCTGCAATGTGGCTGTCGTGACCAACATAGGCATGGGTGACCATCTGGGCCTGAATTACATCAGCACTGTCGAGGATCTGGCGGTGGTCAAGCGGGTCGTGGTGCAGAACGTCGCACCTGACGGCATTGCAGTCCTGAATGCCGAAGACGACATGGTGGCCAGGATGGCAGACATGTGTCCTGGATCGGTCACCTTCTTTGCGCGCGATCGCCATAACCCGTTGATGGCGGCACACCGCGCTCAGGGAAAGCGCATCGTCTATGTGGAAGATGGCCAGCTCGTCGCATGCGAGAAGAATCGCGAGCTGCGCATTCCGCTTGCACAGATTCCTATCACGAGAGATGGCACGATAGGCTTTCAGGTCGAGAATGCGATGGCTGTGGTCGCGGCTGTCTGGGCGCTCAAGGTGGACTGGGAGACAATATGCCGCGGGTTGTCGAGTTTCGTGAACGATGCGGCGACAGCACCAGGCCGCTTCAATCTCTTCGATTACCGTGGCGCTGTCGTGATTGCGGACTATGGTCACAACCCGGATGCAATACAGGCGCTGATACCCGCGATAGAAAGCATGAAAGCGAAAAAGCGCGTGGTCGTGATCAGCGGAGCCGGGGATAGGCGGGACGAGGACATACGCATGCAGACGGAATTGCTGGGCGATGTGTTCGACGATCTCATCCTGTATCAGGATCAGTGTCAGCGCGGCCGTCCCGACGGAGAGGTGCTGGGCCTATTGAGGCAGGGACTTGCTAATGCCAAGCGCGCGAAGAGAGTGGACGAGATCACGGGGGAATTTCACGCGATGGATCTGGCGCTCGAGCGGCTTGAGCCAGGTGACCTTTGCCTGATCCTGATCGATCAGGTCGATGAAGCGCTGGCGCATATCGCAAAGAGGGTAGCCGAGGCCGGATGAAGCGGATCCAGTCAAGGGAAAACCCATTCTTCAGAGAGCTTTTGAAGATTGCAACGTCAGCGCGCAACCGCAAGCAATCCGCGAAGACCTTGCTGGACGGAACGCATCTGATTGGCTCTTTTCTCGATGCGGGGTTGAAGCCACTGCATGTGCTGCTGAATGCTGCTTCGCATTCTGTTGAAATTGAAGCGCTCAAAGAGCGTATGCAGGGCATCCCGGTCACGGAGCTTGACGGGAAGCTCTTTGCGGAGATTTCGGAATTGAAAACCGCGACGGGGATGCTTGCGTTGATCGAGGTGCAAAAGCCTGGACCGGCAGACTTCAGTTTTGGATTGCTGCTCGAAGACATACAGGATCCTGGCAACCTGGGTTCGATAATACGCACGAGTGCTGCGGCAGGTTGCGATGGGGTCTTTCTCTCGCCGGGATGCGCAGATGCCTGGTCCCCCAAGGTGCTGCGCGCGGCGATGGGGGGGCATTTCTGCACCAGGATACACGAATGTCAGGACCTGCCGGAAGTGGCTTCGGCGTTTAAGGGAATGAAACTTGCAACCAGCCTCAGGGCGGAAGCTTCACTTTATGAATGCGACCTGTCTGGTGATGTCGCATTCATGTTTGGAAACGAGGGAGCAGGTTTGTCGGAAAGTCTATCGAAGCATGCAACCCATGAGATCAGGATTCCGATGCCGGGAGGTATAGAGTCGTTGAATGTAGCGGCTGCTTCGGCGATCTGTGCTTTTGAAGCGGTGCGTCAGCGATTGTGCAAGGGAGGAAGACAATGATCAGAGTTCTGGCGGTGATAGGCATGCTAGGTCTGAATGCGGCCTATGCGGTGGACGAAATCATGCCGATGGAACATCACCGCGACATGAGCATGACGGACACGCGGATTTCACTCAATCTCTCGGGAAAGATGAAGCGGCACCAGCTTGCGGACATGCGGGATCATCTTGCGGCGATCAACGACATCGTGGGCCTGATGGCGGGGAACAGGTATGCTGAAGCGGCCGAGGTCGCCCATGACAGGCTGGGTCTGACGCCACAAATGCAGAAGATGTGCAACATGCTGGGCAATGAAAAGGCCACAGAGCTCGGGCTTGCATTCCACAGGAGTGGAGACGATCTTGCCGATGCGCTAAAGACCCAGGATGTCGGCAAATCGCTGTCCGCACTCAATAAGACGATTCAATACTGCGTCGCGTGCCATGCGATGTTCCGCCAGTGAGTTTCATGAATGATTGAGAAGATGCTCAACGTGACCGATCATGACAGGGGAAGCGCAAACCTCTTTTACGTGTATCCTGTGGTGTCGCGCCGCGCAGGCGGGGTGTCGGTCGGCATCAACCTCAACACCAACAATGCCTGCAACTGGCGCTGCATCTACTGCCAGGTGCCCGATCTCGTCAGAGGAACTGCGCCGCCGATTGATATGGCGTTGCTCAGAGCCGAGCTGCACGATTTCCTGAACGAGCTTTTGCAAGGCAGGTTTATGCAGGAGCGTGTGCCGGAAGGTTCGAGGCGCATCAACGATATCGCGTTGTCCGGCAATGGGGAGCCGACCAGTGCTGCGGAGTTTCCTGAAGTCGTTGATCTCATCGCTGAGATTCGTTCCGAGCTTGCGATACCTGCATCGGTCAAGACCGTGCTGATTACCAACGGCAGCCTGTTGTATCGGGAAAAAGTGCAGCGGGGGCTGGTCGAGCTGGCAAAGATCAGCGGCGAGGTATGGTT
Source organism: Pseudomonadota bacterium (assembly GCA_021783995.1). Taxonomy (GTDB): domain Bacteria; phylum Pseudomonadota; class Gammaproteobacteria; order Burkholderiales; family Gallionellaceae; genus Gallionella. Next base: position 19,336 of record JAJXTH010000013.1, on the reverse strand, counting down.
CAAGCTCGATCGCGCAAGCGAGGAAGGCATGAAGCAGATCAACGACACGCAGATGCGCATGGACAGGGTGCGGGAAAATCTCGTCCTGGCCATCGAGCGTTGCCCTACCTGGCTGCAAACCTGCTGGTTCGCGCTGGATGGAATGGCGCCAACAAAACAGGATGAGGATGATTATCTGGCATTGATAAGCGGACTGTTAAACGATGGCCATAGGCTGCAAGGCGTGCTGCTTTATGGCCTGGCAAGGCCTTCCCAGCAGTCGGAGGCGGAGCGCTTGTCTGCGTTATCCGAAGACGTCATGCAGGCCTTTGCGGACCGCATCGCAAGCCTGGGCCTTCCCGTCAAGGTCAGCGCCTAAATCAAACCATGCAGTTCGATCGGGAAGGCCTGCTGAAATCCACGCTGTTTTTCCCGCTGCACACGGCGATCGCCCGCCTTGGAGCAGAGGCATTCCCGACGCTGGATGACCTGAATGCGCTGCTTTCAGATCGCAAGCCATCCGTGCAAAGCGGGCGGGCTCTCAAATTCGTGCTGCCCGGCTTCCGCTCGACGTTCGAGGAGCAATACGAGCCCCGCTGCTATCTTGCGGGAGAGGTCGAGACGCGCGTGAACAACTGGCATGACCTGTTCAATGCGCTGGTATGGCTTACTTTTCCCAAAACCAAGGCCGTGATCAATGCGCGGCATTATCGCGCGCTTAACGGTGCGGATGGAAGAGCAGGGCGGGGCGAGTTACGCGACACAAACACGCTGCTCGATGAGTCAGGCGTCATCGTGGCATATTGCGACGAGAGTCTTGCAGAGCTGCTCAGAAATTTTCACTGGCGTGAGCTTTTCTGGCAGCACAGGGAGCAGGTTAAAAACAGTATGAGCTTTTATATTTTCGGCCACGGGTTGTATGAAAAAGCCATGCAGCCCTATGTCGGCATGACGGGACATGGGCTGCTGATCAAGGTGGAGCAGGCGTTCTTCAGCCTGCCCATCGATCGGCAGACGGAACATCTGGACGACAGGATGGCCATGCATCTAATAGAGCAAGGCAAAAACACGCGCGAGCTTGCTCCTGTGCCGTTGCTCGGCATGCCGGGATGGACGGCGGACAACGAATGCTCGAGCTATTACGACAACACTGCCTATTTTCGCCCGGGCAGGCGCAGTGTCGGAAAACCGCAATTGTAAATTTTTCTGTAAGCGCTCATAATCGCCGCGTTTTTCCCCCATAATATTTGAGGCCGCCATGCTTTTTTTCGACATGTTCCGACACGATCCGGAGTTCATAGAAATCAAAAGCGGCGGGACATTGTTTCGCGAGGGAGATGCCGGCGAAGCGATGTTTGTGCTGATAGCGGGAGAAGCTGAAGTGACCATAGCCGGCATGTTCTTCGAAAAATGCACGCCAGGCAGCTTTGTCGGTGAGCTGGCCGTGATCGACGGATCACCGCGCTTTGCGACCGTCACTGCGCTGACGGATTGCAAGTTCGTCGTGATCGATCACGCGCGTTTTCATTTTCTGGTGGATGAGGCGCCCCGCTTTGCCATAGACGTGATGCGCGTGATGGCGCAGCGGTTGAGAAATTGCGACCAGCGCATACTGAAGGCTGCCCAGGCGACGGCCGAGATGACATCTTCCGCATAACTGTTCGTTCCCAGACAGCAGAATTTTTCTCGGGGAACTCGTGGCCATGCGCCGCAAAAGTGATAACATCGCCCCGTTATTCTGGAGCAATCATTGAAGCAATCATCCGATAATCTGGTCGAGGTCACCAACCTGCGTTTTTCCTATGGCAAGCGTGAAGTGCTGAAAGGAATCAATCTGTCGATTCCGCGCGGCAAGATCGTGGCGATACTTGGCGTGAGCGGATGCGGGAAGAGCACATTGCTGCATCATTTCGGCGGGCAGTTGAAACCGGCAAGCGGAAACGTGAAGGTGCTGGGCAAAGTGATTCACGAACTCGACAACGACGAGCTCTATGCAATGCGCAGGCAGATGGGCATGATGTTCCAGGTGAGTGGACTGTTCAGCGATCTCAGTGTATATGACAATCTGGCCTTCCCGTTGCGCGAACACACCAAGCTCTCGGAGGATATGATACGCGACCTGGTTCTGATGAAGCTCCAGGCGGTTGGTTTGCGCGGCGCGCATGGTTTGATGCCCAGGGATCTTTCGGGAGGCATGGAGAGGCGCGTAGCGCTGGCAAGAGCCATTGCGTTGGACCCTCAGCTCATCATCTACGATGAGCCTTTCGCGGGGCTCGATCCGATCTCGCTCAACATCATCGCCAATCTGATCAGAAAACTCAACGACGCATTGGGCGTGAGCTCCGTGGTGGTCACTTACGACATGTCGGAATCCCTGAAGATTGCCGATTACGTATATTTCATACACGATGGGAAGGTGGTGGCCGAAGGTGTCGCGTCGGAGATGTATGAATCTGAAGATCCTTTCGTGCACCAGTTCATTCATGCAGAATCTGACGGACCGGTCGCCTTCCAGTATCCGAGCAGGCCATATGCCGAAGATATCTAGGCGCAAGGGAAGCTAGCATGTCTTTGACCATCTGCAAGAAATGCGAAAAGATTTTTCCGGCGGGTAGCGCTAACTGTCCTTATTGCGGCGCGCTCATCGCGAAGAAAGCCATGCAGATCGAAAAGAAGGGCATCACGAATGTGTTGGTCGGGCTCGTCATGCTGGCCTGTCTGCTTTTTCTGCTGGTGCTGAACACGACGAAGAAAACTGAGCCACGAGGCGTACTGCTGCACAGTTGCACCGTCTCGAATTGTCCCACGGGAACCGGTGCCGTGACTGCGTCCTCCGAGCAAGAGCCTTATTACACATGTAAGAGTCGGGAGCTGTCTGACTATGCAAACTATGTGATGGGGTTGATGCTGGCTCAGGTCAACTTCGCAGGCTCATCGTCCAAGATCACCAGCAAGACGGGAGAGCCTGATGTTTCCCAGGCGCAGAAACCCATGCTGGACGCTTACCGGGCCAGGGCAGGTGTTTCCACCTTCGAAGGCGCGCTGTCGAAATGCTACAGGGGATTGGGCAACATGGATGTCAGCGTGATAGAAAATCCCAAAAGCGGAGACAGCATCTTAGTGCGTTCCTTAAGCAACCCGAACGAGAAGTTCTGGCTGCCAAGAGGGAAGCTCGATTTGCGCGAATGACGCGTCAACCGCGCTTCTCGCGGTAATGCGCAATCAGGCCCCTGGTCGAGCCATCGTGATGTGAGTCTTTCGATGCGTCAAGCAGTTCCGGCAGGATTCTTCCGGCGAGCTGCTTTCCAAGCTCTACGCCCCACTGATCGAAGGAGTTGATATGCCACACGATGCCCTGCACGAACACCTTGTGTTCGTATAGCGCGATCAGCATGCCCAAAGTGTGAGGGTCCAGACTGTCGAAGAGCAGTGTGTTGGTCGGTCTGTTACCCCCGAATATCTTGTGCGGCAGCAGGGCTGCCAGCGCATTTTCATTCATCCCCTGGGCTTCCAGTTCCGAGCGTGCCTCTTCTCCGGTCTTGCCTATCATCAACGCCTCGGTTTGCGCGAAACAGTTGGCAAGAAGGATGGCGTGATGGTTTCCCAGGGGGTTCTGGCTCTCGAGCGGAGCCAGAAAGTCTGCAGGTATCATGCGCGTTCCCTGATGGATCAGCTGGTAGAACGCATGCTGGCCGTTGGTTCCAGGTTCACCCCATGTCACCATGCCGGTATCGTAGTCGACCATCATTCCCTCGAGGTCCGCTGATTTACCGTTGCTCTCCATCTCGAGTTGCTGCAGATAGGCTGGAAAGCGATGCAGATACTGGTCGTAGGGCAGCACGGCATTCGATGCGGCGCCGAAAAAGTTGCCGTACCAGACGCCCAGCATGCCCATGATCACAGGCATGTTCTGTTCCAGTGGCGCATTGCAAAAATGCATGTCCATCTCATATGCGCCTGAAAGCAGTTCCTCGAATCTGTCCATGCCGACGAAGAGCGCGATGGGCAGACCGATCGCAGACCAAAGCGAGTAGCGTCCTCCTACCCAGTCCCAGAATTCGAACACGCATTCAGGATGGATGCCGAATCCCGAAGTCGCCTCGAGATTGGTCGACACAGCGACAAAATGTTTCGAGACTGCATCGTCTCCCAGCTCGCCTGCGAGCCAGGCCCGGGCGGTGCGCGCATTGGTCAGCGTTTCCTGCGTCGTGAAGGTTTTGGAGCTGACGACAAAGAGTGTGGTCGCCGCGTTGAGTTTCTTAAGCGTCTCTGCGATGTGAGTGGCATCCACATTGGATACGAAGTGGGCGCGCAGGTGTGTCGATCCATAGGGCTTCAGCGCCTCGCAGACCATCAGCGGGCCTAAGTCGGATCCGCCTATGCCGATGTTGACGATGTCGGTGATCGCGCGGCCTGTATGCCCCTTGTGTTCTCCACTGCGGACGCGTTCGGAAAAAATCCGCATTTTAGCAAGCACGCGCCTGATATCCGGCATCACGTCGTGGCCGTCGACCAGGACGGGCCTGTCGGAACGGTTGCGCAACGCCGTGTGCAGCACCGCGCGGTGCTCAGTCACGTTGATCTTGTCGCCGGAAAACATGCGCTCGATGGCGGCGGGCAGTCCGCACTGTCGGGCCAGTTCGACAAGCAGGCTGCGCGTGTCTGAGTCGATGCGGTTCTTGGAATAGTCGAGAAGCAGATCATTCAGCCTGATCGAAAATGTCTCAAAGCGCGACGCATCCTCCTCGAACATCTGTCGCATGTGGCGCGACTCCATGGCTTTGCGATGTTCGAGCAGTGCTTGCCAGGCTCTGGAAGAGGTGAGTTTGGGCATGGTCTTTTCTTAGGAAAAATTCGATGATTGCGGCAGCAAAATGATCCCGGCCAGGGGCGGCAGCGTGATTTCGGCGGAGCAGGGCTGGTTCATCCAGGGTATCGTTTCAGCATAGATGGAGCCGGCATTGCCGAGGTTGCTGCCGGAGTAATAGGCTGAATCGCTGTTCAGGGCCTCCCGGTAGACGGCAAGTTCGGGCAGGCCTATCCGGTATCTGACGCGCGGCAATGGCGTCAAGTTGAGCAGGACGACGGCAAACGAACCGTCTCGCGCGCGGCGCTGATATGAGAGCACCGATTTTTCGGCATCGTTGCAGTCTATCCAGGAAAATCCTTCAGTCTGGAAATCCAGGTCGTGCAGTTGAGGCAGAGAGCGGTAGAGCTCATTGAGGTCGCGTGTCAGATCCTGCATGCTGCGATGGTATTCTTCGCGCAGCTGCCACCATTCCAGTTCCCACCTGGACTGCCATTCGCGCCCTTGAGCGAATTCATTGCCCATGAAGTTGAGCTTCTTGCCGGGACTCGTCATCTGATAGATCAGCAATAGCCTGAGATTGGCAAATTTTTGCCATGCGTCTCCAGGCATCTTGGAGAGCAAGGAGCCCTTCCCATGCACGACCTCGTCGTGCGAGAAAGGCAAGATGAAGTTCTCGGTGTATGCGTAGAGCTGACCGAAGGTCAGCTGGTTGTGATGGTAGCGGCGGTGCACGGGGTCGTGCCTGAAGTAGCTAAGGGTATCGTTCATCCAGCCCATGTTCCACTTCATCGAGAAGCCGAGTCCGCCGAGATAGGTGGGTCGCGAGACGGCGGGCCATGCGGTGGATTCTTCGGCCATGGTCAGGGCGCCAGGGAATCTGTCATGCACCATTGCGTTCAGTTCGCGCAGGAATTCGACGGCTTCGAGATTCTCACGTCCGCCGTATTTGTTGGGTATCCATTCCCCTTCGTTGCGAGAATAATCGAGATAAAGCATGGAGGCGACGGCGTCCACGCGCAGGCCGTCGAAATGGAATTCGGAAAGCCAGTAATGCGCGCTGGACATCAGGAAGGATTTCACTTCATTGCGACCGAAGTTGAATATATGCGTGCCCCAGTCCTGATGAAAGCCCTTGCGCGGGTCTTCATGCTCGTAAAGCGCGGTGCCGTCGAAGCGCGCAAGCGCCCAGTCGTCCTGGGGGAAATGCGCGGGTACCCAGTCCAGCATCACGCCTATGCCCGCCTGATGGCAGGCGTCTATCAGCTGGCGCAATTCGTCGGGAGAACCAAAGCGGCTGGTCGGCGCAAAATAGCCGCTGCACTGGTATCCCCAGGACTCGTCCAGAGGATGCTCGGTCAGCGGCATGAATTCGATGTGCGTATAGCCCATACCTTTGACATAGGGCACGAGGTCGTGTGCCAGTTCGAGATAGCTGTAGAACCTGCCATCGGGATGGCGCATCCAGGAGCCTGCATGAACCTCGTAGATGTTCACCGCTGCATGCAGCCAGTCCCACTGGGATCGCTTTTCCATCCATGCCGCATCCTGCCAGCAGTGCCTGTTGCCAGTTGCGGCGAGCGCCGCAGTGCCCGGGCGCAATTCGAAGCCTTGCGCATAGGGATCGGTCTTGGTCTGGATATGGCCGCTGTCGCGAGTGCGGATCTCATAGCGGTAGAGCGCATGTTCGGCGATTCCGGGAATGAATATCTCCCATACGCCGCTTGAACCATGCGGGCGCATCGGATTGAACCTGCCATCCCAGTTGTTGAACTCGCCGATCACGCTGACGCGTTCCGCGTTGGGCGCCCAGGCCGCAAAGCGCACGCCGGACACGCCGTTGATTTCAACGGCGTGCGAGCCCAGCATCCGATAGGCTTGTTCCAGTTTTCCTTCCCCGAAAAGGAACAGGTCCTGTTCGGAGATATTATGCGGGAACTGGTAGGGGTCATACACTTCGCGCACCGCGTTTCCTGTCTCTATGCGCAGGATGTAGGGAAGTTCGGGTGGATTTTCAGCTTTCCATTCGAACAGACCTTCAGGGTGTATTTTCCTGAAAGCTTCCCCATGCAGGAAGACAGCCGTTGCATGTGGATCGTAATAGCGGATCACCGCATGATCGCCATCCCTGTGCAGGCCGAGCAGCGAAAACGGATCGTGGAGTCGGGCCTGCAACAATGCTTCAGTCAGTATAGTCACTTTAAGTTTCCGCTGGTTCTTGTGTCGTGTGGCGATTGTAAACGATAATGAGCGAACCAAGATAAAATGTGATCGAGACGGAGGGTGTGATGAGTGTCGAGCTGGGATATCTGAGAAGAAAATACCATGTGGCAACAGGCGATCCCGAACCGCGTTTCGTCAGCCGCCTGACCAAGAGCACTTACGCGATGGTTCTGGCGGGAGGAAGAGGCAGCCGCCTGCACGAACTGACCGACTGGCGCGCAAAGCCGGCTGTTCCATTTGGTGGCAAGTTCCGCATCATCGATTTCGTGCTTTCAAACTGCGTGAATTCAGGCATACGCCGCATCGGCGTGGCAACCCAGTACAAGGCGCACAGCCTGATCCAGCACATACAGCGCGGCTGGTCCTTTCTGAACGGCCAGTTCAACGAGTATCTGGACATTCTGCCGGCACAGCAGCGCGTCAGCGAAGACCAGTGGTACCGGGGCACGGCGGATGCGGTGTTCCAGAATCTGGATATCATACGCGCGTCCAACTGTGACTTCGTCGTGATACTGGCGGGGGATCACATCTACAAGATGGACTACGGGAAGCTACTGGCATTCCATGTGGAAAAAAAGGCCGACATGACGGTGGCCTGCCTCGAAGTTCCGGTCCTTGACGCGCGCGCCTTTGGCGTGATGGGAATAGGCGAGGATGGACGCGTGCTGGAATTTGTCGAAAAGCCCGAGAATCCGCCCTCCATCCCCGGTCATCCGGAAAAGTCGCTGGCAAGCATGGGCATCTATGTATTTAATACCAGGTTCCTGATCGAGCAGTTGATACGCGATGCGGACAGTCCCAAATCAAGCCACGACTTTGGCAAGGATCTGATACCGCACATGGTGTCGAATTATCGCGTTTTCGCGCAAAGTTTCGAGGAAAGCTGCGTGGGCATGGGGGCTGACAAGAAACCTTACTGGCGCGACGTCGGCACCATAGACTCGTACTGGGAGGCGAGCATGGAGATGACCAAGGTGATTCCGGATCTCAACATGTATGATCAGGAATGGCCGATCTGGACCTACCAGGAACAGCTGCCGCCCGCCAAGTTCGTGTTCGACGAAGCGGAGCGGCGCGGCATCGCGATAGACTCGCTGGTCTCAGGCGGGTGCATCGTCAGCGGCTCCACGGTGAGGCGCTCGCTGCTCTTTTCCGATGTGCGCGTCAACAGCTATTCCTGCATAGAGGATTCGGTGCTGTTGCCCAAGGTGGATGTAGGCCGACATGTCACCTTGAAGCGCGTGATCGTGGACAAGGAGTGCAGGATACCCGACGGGCTCGAGGTGGGCCTCGACATCGAAAAGGACCGCAAACATTTTCACGTCAGCCCGAACGGCATCACGCTCGTCACCTCGGAGATGCTGGGGCAGACAGGGCATCGCATCCGCTAGGCGGGCTTATCATGAAAAAATCACTCGATCTGGTTTTTCTTTGGCACATGCATCAGCCGGATTATCGCGATTATTCCAGCGGCGATTTCGTTTTGCCCTGGGTCTATCTGCACGCGATCAAGGATTACACCGATATGGCCTATCACCTGGAGCGCCATCCCGGGGTGCGCGCGGTGATCAATTTCGTGCCGATACTGCTCGATCAGATCGAGGACTATGCGGATCAGTTTTCAACAGGCAAGCTGCGCGATCCACTGCTGCGCCTTCTGGTTCACGGGGACATAAACGGACTCACCGCTGCTGAGCGACGCCTCGTGCTTGATTCCTGCTTTCGCAGCAGCCATACCAAGATGATTGCGCCTTATCCTGCATACAAGCGGCTGTGGGATCTGTTCCAAATGCTGGAGGCGGAAGGTGAAATCGGCCTGTCCTATCTTTCCGGGCAGTACATGAGTGATCTTTTGACTTGGTACCATCTGGCCTGGTGCGGGGAGAGCGTGCGCCGCGAGTATGAGCTGGTTGCGACGCTGATGACCAAGGCAGTGAATTTCAGCCATGCGGACCGCAAGGCGCTGTTTGACCTGATAGGCGCATTGATCAGCGATGTCATCCCGCGCTATCGCAAGCTGTCGGATGCGGGGCAGATCGAGATTTCCGCGACCCCGCATTATCATCCGCTGGCGCCGCTTCTGATCGATTTCAAAAGCGCGAAGGATGCGATGCCCGATGCGCCTCTGCCCAATGCGCCACATTATCCCAAAGGGCGGCTGCGCGTGTCTAGGCACATACGTCTGGCAAAGCAGAGTCACAGGGAGCGCTTCGGCGCCGAGCCAACAGGGATGTGGCCTGCAGAAGGTTCGATCTCGGTCGAGACGCTGGAAGTGATGGCAGAGGAAGGGTGCGGATGGGCTGCAAGCGGAGAGGGCGTTCTGGTCAACAGCCTGCGTCTATCCAATCTTGCAGTCCCGGAGCGCGGCAAGTATCTTTACCGTCCATACAGACTGGAGCATGGCGCAAACGGCATGACCTGTTATTTCCGCGATGACCACTTGTCGGATCTGATCGGATTCGAGTATTCGCGCTGGCATGGCAAGGATGCAGCCATCCATTTCATCGATCAGTTGGAAAACATCCTGCAGCAGGCGGAAGACGAGACGCCTGTCGTCAGCGTGATCCTGGATGGCGAGAATGCATGGGAATATTATCCCTACAATGGCTTCTATTTTCTTGACGAACTGTATGGTGGACTGGAGGCGCATCCTGACATCCATACCGGCACATACAGCGATTTTGCGAAAGCCGACCCGATGCGCACCGACAGGCCCGTGCCCGGCAGCCTTTCCACTATTTCGGCTGGAAGCTGGGTCTACGGCAATTTTTCCACCTGGATAGGCAGTGAAGACAAGAATCGCGCGTGGGATCTGTTATGCGCGGCAAAACACAGTTTCGACATGGTGATGGCGAGCAAACGCCTGGGCAAGGATGAGCAGGAGGCTGCGGAAAGGCAGCTCTGTTCATGCGAGAGCTCTGACTGGTTCTGGTGGTTTGGCGATTACAATCCCGCGAATTCGGTCGCCAGTTTTGACCGTTTGTACCGGCACAATCTGACAGAGCTTTACCGCCTGTTGAAGCTTCAACCACCGATCAGCCTTTCTGAGCCCATCAGTCTCGGCAGCCAGGGCGAGACGGAATCGGATGGGGCGATGCGGCGCGCAACGGAAAGCACATGATAAAAAATAGAGCCAGCGGCATTCTGTTGCACCCGACCTCGCTGCCGGGCCAATTCGGCGCAGGCGACCTGGGAGCGAATGCCTATCTTTTCATCGACTGGTTGCTGGGCGCAGGACAGACCTACTGGCAGGTTCTGCCGCTGGGCGAGATAGGACCGGGAAATTCACCCTACATGAGCAGCTCTGCCTTTGCCGGCAACGTGTTGCTGATCGATTTGTGCGAGTTGTCATATCTGGGCTGGCTGGGTGCTGAAGATCTTGTTCCGCATCCCGAATTTCGCGAGGAACGGGTGGATTTCTCGCTGCAGGGGCCATACAGGCTGGAGAGATTGCGCAGCGCGGCAAAGTGTTTTTTCGCATCTGCCGATGAAGCCATGCGCAATTCGTATACCGAATTTTGTTTGGCAAAGCGCGAGTGGCTGGACGACTATGCGCGTTTCATGACGATCGCCGAACAGCAAGGCTGGCGCAACTGGAATCTGTGGCCTGCAGCGCTTGCGAACAGGGAGATCCAGGCGCTGCTGCTCTTTGAAGAGATGAACCGGGAGCAGATCGGTTTCTGGAAATTCTGTCAGTGGTGTTTCGACAGGCAGTGGCACCAACTCAGAGCCTATGCCAACGAGCGCGGCATCAGGTTGATCGGCGATGTGCCGATCTTCGTGGCTTACCAGAGCGCGGATGTATGGGCGCACCGCGAACTCTTCGAACTTGACGAATCGGGCGCGCCTACTGTCGTCGCAGGCGTGCCGCCGGATTATTTCAGCCAGACGGGTCAGCTCTGGGGCAATCCGCTGTATCGTTGGGAGTCGCACGAAGAAACGGGATATGCCTGGTGGATAAGGCGGCTTGGTCATGCGCTGGAAGATTTCGATCAGGTGCGCATCGACCATTTCAGGGGTTTTGCAGGATATTGGGAAGTGCCAGCAAGCGAGGAGACTGCGATCAACGGAAGGTGGATGCCCGGGCCGGGCATTAAACTCTTCGAAGCGTTTGAAAGGACTTTTCCGGAGCTTCCCATTATTGCCGAGGATTTGGGGGTGATCACGCCTGACGTGATCGAACTGCGCGACAGTTTTTCACTGCCGGGCATGCGCATACTGCAATTCGCCTTCGGGGAAGACGACTCGAATCATTTTCTTCCCCACAACTACATCCCCAATACTGTCGCCTATACGGGCACGCATGACAATGACACAACAGTAGGCTGGTGGAATTCGGCGCCGGACCATGTGAAACACCAAGTCAGGCAGTATATGAAGCATGAGGAGATAGACGTGCCATGGGACATGATTTCAGCGCTTTCGTCTTCCGTTGCCAATACGGTGATTTTTCCGATGCAGGACATACTCTGTCTTGACAATGAATATCGGATGAATTATCCGGGAAGCATCGGGGGAAACTGGGAATGGCGGTTCACCTGGGAGCAGGTGCAGCCATGGCAGACAATAAGGCTTGCCAAGATCACGGGAGACAATCTGCGCTAGCAGATGGAGGGGGATGCGCCAGCTCCTGGCTGGCGCGTTGAAACTTACTTCTTCTTTGCGCCGTTGACGGCAGCCTTCAGGGTCGCACCCGGCTTGAAAGCAGGTGTCTTGGAAGCCTTGATTTTCAGCTCTGCGCCTGTCTTCGGGTTGCGGCCTACTCGGGCTGCGCGCTTGCGCACTTCAAAGGTGCCGAAACCCACGAGAGCGATGCTCTCTCCTTTAGCCAGCGTTGCACCGATGACTTCGATCAGCGCTGCGAGATTGTTCTCTGCGGCGACTTTCGTGCTGCCGGTCTTGGTGGCCAAAGCATCAATCAGTTCTTTTCTGTTCATGTGTCTCTCTCCGTTATTAGCGAAATAAATGGCTGCGCGTTACAGCAAACAAAGTCTAACACTCAACTGCGACAAACTGAATAGCCCAAGCGTGAATAATATTGAATTTTTTTCGGCGTTTATGGCGCATCAGACCCGGAAGATTTCATGGTCGGCCTGTAATGGGAAAAGTTTCATCTGGGGCTGCGCGCGGAAATATTCAATAACATATTGTATTGTATTAGGTTATTCTGATTCTTCGCGGGGCTGGATGCCTGTATTGATTGCTGAAGCAGGCCCGAATGCCTTACATTCACGGCATTGTGTTTCAGAATGGGGAAACGGGTGTTCGAATTTCGGGAGACTTTGTTTGAGCGTGATAGGCTCAGTGAGTTGAGAGCGACTGCGTTGAATCTGCTATCCGAGAGGGATGCCGTGCGCAAGGTGCAAGGCGTGCGCCTTCTGTCAAAAAACGGTATATCTGGTATTGAGCTGGACTGCCAGGCCATCCTGGTTCCCTCATTGCCCATCCCGGGGTGTCCTGAGAGGCCGATTCTTGTTTCGCCGCGCGATGTGAAGCGCCGTGCGATGAACACGGTTGAGGGACGGGCTGCATTGATCCATGCGCTGGTGCACATCGAATTCAACGCGATCAATCTCGCGCTGGATGCGATCTGGCGCTTTGCCGGCATGACTGAAGAATATTATGGTGACTGGCTGCGCGTGGCCCATGAGGAAGCGCTGCATTTCTCTCTTTTATCAAATCATCTGCAGGGCATGGGCTATCGTTATGGCGATTTTGTGGCGCACAACGGCCTTTGGGAGATGGCCGAGAAGACGAAAGATGATCTGCTTGCGCGCATGGCACTGGTGCCGCGCACCCTGGAGGCGAGGGGGCTGGACGCAGTGCCGGCAATGCGCGCCAGGCTTCTGCAGGCAGGGGATGTGAATGCGGCAAAGATTCTGGACGTCATCCTGCAGGACGAAATAGGCCATGTCGCGATAGGCAACCGCTGGTATGGTCATCTATGCAGCGAACGCGGGCTCGATCCTGTGGAGGCTTATGCAGCGCTGGCCCGAAGATATGGCGTGATGCCATTGCACGGCCCATTCAATCTGGATGCGAGGCGACTTGCCGGGTTCAGTGAGAAGGAACTTGATGCCATGGCTAATTAGCGCTGAGGCTGTGGTGTATGCGCCATGAACATGGCACAATTAAGCATTACCTAAAGATCGAAATTTCATGCTGAGCTACCGCCACGCGTTTCATGCCGGCAATCACGCCGATGTGCTGAAGCACTTCGTAGAGGTAGAGCTGCTTGGTTATCTTGCGAAAAAGGACAAGGCGTACTGGTATATCGACACGCACGCGGGCGCAGGCTGCTACGAACTGGATCGCGGCTATGCCTTGCAAAATGCCGAATACGAAACTGGCATTGCGCGCCTGTGGAATCGCGATGATCTGCCGGGGCCGCTCGAAGATTATGTCAGGCTCGTCAAGGAATTCAATCCGGACGGGCAGATGAGGTTGTATCCGGGATCTCCGTTTTTCGCGCAGAAGATGATGCGCGACCAGGACAGGATGAGGCTCTTCGAAATGCATCCGAGTGACAGCGAGTCGCTTACTGAAAATTTCAGCGGGATGGGGGCATTGATCCAGCGCAGCGACGGATTTTCAGCGCTCAAGGCGCTGCTTCCTCCGCCACCTCGCCGGGCCCTGGTGCTGATGGACCCGCCTTATGAGGACAAGGAGGATTACCGGCGCGTGGTGTCAGCGCTGAAGGAAGGATTGAAGCGCTTCCCCAGTGGCATCTATGCGGTCTGGTATCCCAGGCTTCAGCGCGTGGAAGCGGGGCAACTGCCGGAACAGTTGAAGCAGCTTCCCGTGAAGTCCTGGCTTGATGTGTCGCTCAAGGTGCAAAATGAGAGCGATGAGGGTTTTGGCATGCATGGCAGCGGCATGTTCGTGCTCAATCCTCCCTGGAATCTGCATGCGACATTGCAGCAGGTGATGCCTTATCTGGTGAAGATTCTGGGGCAGGATGCCAGCGCTTCTTTTGTGCTGGAGCAGAAGACTGATGCGTGATTTTTAAAGTTCCCCGTAGGGAATCCGTAAATCCCTCGCCTTTAGGCGAGGGTTGTTAACAAGGAAAAACATGGCTCAGCATACATGGAATTTTTTTCGTGCAGGCGGTTTCGATCAGGTGCAGCTCGATACCGGGGAGGATCTGGCCTGTCTCAAGGATCTGAACCAGAAGCTGTGGGTCGCTTTGAGCTGTCCCACGCGCGGCATTGAATTCGATCCGAAAACGCTGGACATGATCGATGCAGATTCCGACGGGCGAGTACGCGCGGGCGAGGTGCTGGCCGCCATCGAATGGGCGACAACCAGGTTAAAGGATGTCGATCTGCTGGTGAAGGGGAATGGCAGTTTGTCGCTGTCCGACATAGACAGGGAATCGGAGGAGGGAAAGGCGCTGCTTTCTTCTGCACGCCATATCCTGAAGAGCCTGGGCAAGCCGGATGCAGAAGAGATATCCATGTCGGACATGGATGACATCGAGAAGATCGTTGCAAGCTGGGAATTCAACGGTGATGGCGTGGTCGCACCCTTGCAGGTAAATGACGAGAGTTTGCGCGCGGTGCTGGAAGACATCATCAAGTGTTCAGGTTCGCTTGCAGACAGGAGCGGTGAACAGGGCATCAGCCGCGAGATATCCGACAGGTTTTTTGCGGAAGCGCAGAATTATTCTGACTGGTATGCGAAAGGGGAGTCCGATCCCATGGTATTGCCGCTCGGCGAGAAGACAGATGAGGCGGCCGATGCATATGCTGCGATCAAGGACAAGGTCGGCGACTATTTTACCCGCTGCCAGTTGGCAGCCTTCGATGCGCGCGCCGCATTGCCGTTAAGCCGCTCGGTGGAAGACTATCAGCACCTGGCCGCCCAGAGCCTTTCCGCAAGCAGCGAGGAAGTGGCGAGTCTGCCGCTGGCCTTCATCGTTGCAGATCAGCCATTGCCATTGACGAAGGGCATCAATCCCGCCTGGCAGCAGAGGCTGGATGCGCTGAATGCAAAGGCGATATCACCCATCCTGGGGAAGAAGGAAAACCTGACGGCAGAGGAATGGCGCGCGCTTTGCGGGAAGCTCGCACCCTATGAGGCCTGGCAAAAGGAAAAGCCGGCAGGCAATGTCTCGGGTCTTGGCATAGCCCGAATGCGCGAAATCCTGAATGCGGGCCGCAAGGCCGAGATCGAGACCCTGATCGACAAGGATAAGGCGGTCGAAGCCGAAGTCAATTCGATCCATTCCGTGGAACGCCTGTTGCGATACAAGCGTGACCTGTTCCTGCTGCTCAACAACTTCGTATCTTTCCGCAATTTCTATACCGGCCGTGACAAGGGCATCTTTCAGGTTGGCACACTCTACCTCGACGGTCGCAGCTGCGATCTGACGGTCAGGGTCGAGGAGGTGGCCAAGCATGCTGCATTTGCTGCGATGAGCGGCATTTGTCTCGTGTACTGCGAATGCGTGCGAGGCACAGAAAAGATGAACATCGCGACTGCCTTCACTGCAGGGGATTCGGATTACCTGATGGTTGGCCGAAACGGCGTGTTCTACGACAGGAAAGGCTGCGATTGGGATGCAGTGGTCGTTCGCATCATCGACAATCCGATCAGCATACGCCAGGCATTCTGGTCACCCTACAAGAAGCTTTCCAGGGCGATCAGCGACGGGCTGCAGAAGTTCGCCGCAACGCGTGCGAGTTCGGCAGAAAGTCAGATGATCAAGACGGTGGTCGAGAACGGCAAGGAAGTCGTGAATCCTCAGCCTCCCAAGCCCCCTTTCGATGTCGGCAAGTTCGCCGGCATATTCGCAGCCATCGGGCTTGCGATAGGCGCGATAGGCGGAATCCTCGCATCCGTCATAGGTGGCGTATTGAGCCTGAAATTCTGGCAGATCCCGATCGCACTTCTGGGGCTCCTGCTTCTGATTTCTGGACCCGCGATGATACTTGCCTGGTTCAAGCTGAAACGCAGGAATCTGGCGCCCATACTGGATGCGAACGGCTGGGCGGTGAATGCGCGCGCCCGCATCAACATTCCCTTCGGCACATCGCTGACTGGCATGGCCGTGTTGCCGGAAGGCGCGCATCGCGCGTTGACGGACCCCTATGCCGAGAAGAGACCGGTGTGGCCGTATTACGTTCTGGTGCTGGCAGCGCTGATCGCTTTTTTCGGATTGCGCTATGCGGGCGTCTTCGGAAAGTAGCATGGGTTTTTCTCAGGATTGCCGACGCTGCGACCGACTGGCCGGTTTTTTAGACGAAGTGGGAGCAGAGCATCCTGAATATCACGCACGCCCAGTGGCCTCTTTCGGCGATGAGGAAAGCCGGCTTCTGATTGTGGGGTTGGCTCCCGGCATGCATGGCGCGAATCGCACGGGCCGCCCCTTCACGGGAGACTATGCGGGAAGTCTGCTCTACGGAACCCTTTACAAGCATGGCTTTGCAAGTTCTCCCGATCCTCTCGGTGCCGATGGCAATGCCAATCAGGATCTCAGGCTTGTTGATTGCCGCATCGCCAACGCAGTGCGCTGCCTGCCGCCGCAAAACAAGCCATTGCCTGCCGAGATCAAGGCTTGCAACGATTATCTTGCGGATGAGCTCGCGGTGCTGCCCAGGGCGGTGCTGGCGCTGGGTACGATCGCCCACCAGGCTGTGCTAGCCTCGCTCAGACTGCGCAAGGCCGATTACGCATTCTCACACGGGGCAAGGCATTGTCTTGCCAGTGATGTCACGCTTTTCGACAGTTACCACTGCAGCCGTTACAACACACAGACCAGGAGACTGACCACGGAGATGTTCGATTCCGTGGTCGCTTCCATCGCATCGCATCTTGGAAAAGTTTGATCCCAAGCCCATCCTGGACAGCCTGCCCTTGCTGCCCGGCGTCTACCGCTACTACGATGCAGAGGGCGTGGTGCTCTATGTCGGCAAGGCCAATCAGCTGAAGAAGCGCGTGTCGTCGTATTTTCAGAAGAGTCATGTCTCGCCGCGCATCCGCATGATGGTCTCGCACATCGCCAGAATAGAGACCACGGTGACGCGTTCCGAGGCCGAGGCGCTGCTGCTCGAGAACAACCTGATCAAGTCGTTGAAGCCGCGCTACAACATCCTGTTCCGCGACGACAAGTCCTATCCTTATATCGTCCTGACAGGAGAGCAGTTTCCGAGGCTGTCTTATTTTCGCGGTTCGCCAAACAGGCAGCATCTGCATTTCGGACCTTATCCGAATGCCTATGCGGCCAAGGAGTCGATCGCGCTGCTGCAGAAGATATTCCGGTTGCGCACCTGCGAGGAGAGCGTGTTTAAGAACCGCACGCGCCCCTGTCTTCTGCACCAGATCAATCGTTGCACTGCGCCCTGCGTCGGTCTGATTTCGGAACAGGATTACCGTTCTGATGTGCAGCGCGCACAACTGCTTCTGGAAGGTAAGCACCAGGAAGTCGAGCGCATGCTGCAAGGCGCGATGGATGAGGCTGCCAAAGCAGAACAATACGAGCAGGCCGCCGTCTTGCGTGATCAATTGCGCGCGCTGCATGTCGTGCAACAGAAGCAGTTCGTCGAATCCACAGGAGGGACGACCGATGCCGACATCATCGTGCTTGCAATGCAAAGCGGCATCGTGTGCGTGAATCTTGCGATGGTTCGCGGCGGGCGTCATCTCGGGGACAAGAGTTTCTTTCCGGATCATGCGGAAGACCTTGCTCAAGATGAGATCATCGATGCCTTCATCGCGCAGCATTATCTGAATAGCGCGGTGCCTCCGTTGCTGATAGTGGCTCAAGAATGCAAGGACGAGACGCTGGCCGGGTTGCTCTGCGAACAGGCAGGACATCAGGTCAGGATCATCAAGGTATCAAGCGGGGCACGCCGCCAGTGGCTGGAGATGGCAACGCGCAATGCGGAACTGGCGCTCGGGCAGCGGTTGATGCAGCAGGGGGGGGAGAGACTGCGTTTGGACAGGTTGCGCAGCTTTCTCGAAATGGAAGCGCTTTCGCGCATCGAATGCTTCGACATCAGCCATACCATGGGCGAGGCAACGGTCGCATCCTGCGTGGTTTACGACGGCATGGAAATGCGCCCCGCGCAGTATCGCCGCTACAACATTCCTGTCCTGAGCCAAGTCGAAGGGACGGGCATCACTGCAGGGGACGATTATGCGGCGATGAGGCAAGCTTTGATGCGCCGCTATCAGAAGATATCGGAAGGGAAGGGGGTAGTCCCTGATCTTTTGCTGATAGACGGGGGGCTGGGGCAACTGCACAGCGCGATGCGAGTGATGAAGGAGTTGCATATTTCGGTGACGATGGTGGGTGTTGCCAAGGGAGTCGAGCGCAAGGCAGGCATGGAGCAGCTGATCTTTCCGGATGGAACATCAAAACGCATGGCCCCTGACGATCCTGCGCTGCATCTGATACAGACGATAAGGGATGAGGCGCATCGCTTTGCGATCACGGGTCACAGGGCCAGGCGCGGCAAGAGCAGGACGGCTTCCAGTCTCGAGGAGATTAGCGGAATAGGGGGCAAGCGCCGCCGTAGCCTGCTGACCCATTTCGGCGGCTTGCGAGAGGTCGCCAAGGCAAGCATAGAGCAGCTCTGTCAGGTCGAAGGGATCAGCAAATCGCTTGCTACAAGGATTTATCAGCAGCTACACTGACGGGCATGAAGATCAACATCCCCAATCTGCTTACCTGGTTCAGGATCGTCCTCATACCAGTGTTCGTCGCGGCCTTCTATCTGTCAGACAGCACGCTCTCCCTGCATTCCAAGAATGTAATCGCGACGGGTGTTTTCATGCTGGCATCTGCAACAGACTGGCTCGATGGGTATCTTGCGCGCAGATTGAACCAGTCTTCCGCGTTCGGCGCCTTCCTGGATCCCGTTGCGGACAAGCTGATGGTGGCCGCAGCGCTGATTCTGCTGGTCAAGCTGGAACGCGCGGATGCGATCATCGCCTTCATCATCATAGGACGCGAGATCACCATCTCCGCGCTGCGCGAATGGATGGCCAAGGTGGGGGAAAGCAAGAGTACTGCGGTCTCCATGCTGGGCAAGGTCAAGACCAGTTTCCAGATGCTTGCGATCGCGATGCTTCTCTATCACGAAAAGGCATTCGGTGTGGACTGCCAGCAGGTTGGTTCGCTCCTGCTTTATCTTGCCGCGCTGCTCACATTGTGGTCCATGGGTTACTATCTGATGGTCGCGATGCAGAGGCTCAAAGAAATATGAAATCGGCGTTGCTTTCGCCGTTTGTGTCTGTATAATGCGCAGCCTTCGGGGTGTAGCGTAGCCTGGTAGCGCGCCTGCTTTGGGAGCAGGATGTCGGGAGTTCGAATCTCTCCAC
>JAJXTH010000012.1 GCA_021783995.1 Pseudomonadota bacterium | reverse complement strand
GCCTGGCCTTCGCTTGATCTTGGACAGCACAAGGAGGCACGATCTTGGAAAACCACAACAACCCGTCCAGAACCCGCATCAGATCAAGGGGGAATTCATTCGGATTCGGCTATTTTGGACAGCAGTGGTCTGATATGGCAAGCTCTCTTCAAGAGCCCGTGCTTGAATATCCATCAGGTCGGGTGTAGAAAGACGGCAAATCTGCGTTACGCCCACATGCCACCGGCAAAAACTATCCCTCCACCAGCTTTGTTAATCCGTAGATCAGAAGACCGAAAAGGCCGCCGACCAGCGTTCCGTTGATGCGTATGTACTGAAGGTCACGCCCGAGATAAAGCTCAAGCTTTTCGACCATGTAGCGATCGTCCCATTTGACGAGCTGCTCGCGTATCAGATCACCCAACTGGCCCTTGTTGGCATTTACCAGCCTGGCAAGCGTTTCCCTTATCTGTCCGTTGACCCATGAACGGAATTCCTCGTTTTCTGCGAGATGATCTTCGATCTCGATCACCATCTTCACCATGCGTTCAGAGATCGCGGAGTCTGGATGAGACAAGTCAAGGACCACCCAGTCCCTGAATTGATTCCAAAGCGACTCGACCTGCCTTGCAAACTCGGGATGATAAAGCAGCGATTCCTTCTTTTGCGACAGGCTCTCTTTGAGCGATGGATCATCCTGAAGTCTGGATATGTAGGCATCCACCAGCGCATCGAATTCCGCATAAAGCCGACCACCCTGATCTTCGGCGGCCGCACGCAGCCTGTTTACGACGGCCGACCGTATCGCTGGCACAAAGGGCTCTATCATGCTCTGCACGAATGCATTTTCGCTCCACCCTTTGATGAACGCAGCCACTCTTTCCGCATTCTCCGGATCCTCCAGATAATCCGCAAAACGGTTCAACCCGCTGTAAAGAATTTTTCTGTGTCGCCTGTCTTGTGTGAGCAATTCGAGGCCGCCTGCGACGAATCCTGAAAGATCGATTTCCTGAAGCCTCTTTCTGGCCGCCTCTGCAATGAAGTCGTGTATGCGCCTGTCGTCCATCGCCTTCACACCATGCCCCATCGCGATGCCGAGATAGCCGGCCACCTTTTTCCTGTTCTTCGGCAGCCAATCTGCAAGATGCGCTGCCGCGTCAAAGTGTCCGAATTTTTCCTCTATGGCTTCCGCGCTCAGGAATTGCAACACCACGAAATCCGCCAGGCCGTTTGCGACGCTCCGCTTGTTCCTCGTGACGATAGCGGTGTGGGGAATCGGCATGCCCAACGGGTGACGGAAAAGCGCCACTACCGCGAACCAGTCCGCCAGCGCGCCTATCATGGCAGCCCCCGAAAAGGCCGAAAGATAATCCCACACCATCAGTTTCCCGACAACATAAAGGCCCGCCGCCAACACAAGCAGCCCCGTGGCCGCCCACTTCATTCGACTCAGTTTGCGTTCGGTCTCTTCTGCTCGAACATCCGTCATATTACCCATCACTGCCCCTCGACAAGAGGGTTTAGCATAACTTCTGCATGGCATGCTATCAACCGATGAAATTCACAAACTGATCCAGAGCATTTGATGCAGATCAAATCCGGAATATCAAAGCATTGCTATATTCCACAACTGCAGTACCAAAACAACCATACAGGGAGAAACTATGAAGAAGCTTACGGCCGTTGGGGCGCTGACCAGCGCATTGTTCTTGGCATCAAGCGCGCATGCCGACTCCGGCGACATGCTCGTCAGGGTCAGGGCAGTCGATATCGATTTTCACAACAGTGTCGACACGCCAGCGCTTGCCGGCGTTAACGCTGCAAACAAGACCATACCAGAAGTAGATCTCAGCTATTTCTTCACCAAGAACATCGCAACGGAACTGGTTCTCACATATCCTCAGAAAATTACCGTCAATCCCAATGTCGGATCATTGAAGGCCTTGCCCCCGACCTTGACGCTCCAATATCACTTCATGCCTGACAGCCCTTCCTTCAGGCCCTATGTGGGCGCTGGCATCAACTATACGAACTTTTCCAGCGTAAGCCTGGCCGGCGGAGCGCTGAACTCCAGCAACAGCAGCACGGGCGGCGCATTGCAGGCAGGCTTCGATATCCCATTTTCAACCAACATGGTCTTCAACGTCGACATCAAGAAGGTTTACATGAAGACCACGATCTCGTCAGCGGCAAGCGGCGCCACTGTTGGCAGGCTGACACTGGATCCGCTTTTGATCGGCATGGGCATAGGCTGGAAATTCTGACAGCAGGAAAACACAACAAGAGAGGAAAGGCAGAGCACGGCGCAAGTCGCGCTCTGCCCTTGCATATCGGAAATACTGCCAACTTTGGGTCCGGTCATTTCCTCTCATTGCTAAGGTACGGCAGTTTCCTGCCAAATGACCGCTTACATAAAAATTCTTACACACGCGTTGTTGGGATTAGCCGTGTACTCCGTACCGGACCAGACCACGGACCGTATCTGACCCGTCCACTTTCGGCTGCCGGCATCTGTTCCGCAGTGGCAGCCGCACCGGTTGGGAATCCCTCGCGGGTATCCCGCCCTGTATCATCATGCCCGGAACCCCGGGCGGAACGGGCGCACAATGGTGTTCTCGGCACGCTCCCGCCGCACGATGTAGCGGAATTCAGGCCCCCTTGCACCGCCGCATCCAGCGCCGCCTTGTAGATCGGCAAATGCTCGTAACGCGCCATGAGTCCGGTGTAAAATTTTTCGACAAGCGCAGGGGGCCAGCCCCCTGCACCGGATCAAATCACCCGAATGACCCCATCACCCACGCCGCCGCATCGCGCCCAATCCGGCAAGACCCAAGCCTATCAACGTCAGAGTAGCTGGCTCCGGTACTGTGCTGCCACTCCCGGGCACAGCGGTGGCATTGCCGGGAAGCACGGCCCACAAGTAGGGGTAGTTGCTGAACTTGTAGGCCACGTCCTGGAGGCCGTAGGCGGGAATGAAGAGCCACGCGCCGCCGGGATTGGACGTGTACTCCCCGGACCAGTACCAGTCATTCTGCACGTTCGTGAACAGATTATAGCTGGAGTTATGGAAGGTGGTGATGGATTGTCCAGCCGTCCCGCCCAGGCCCGTGTAGAACAGTTCCCCCAGCATGCTGTTGGCGCAATAGCCAGTACAGGTCTGAGTATAGGTCGTCGGCAGTTCCCAGGTTTTGTGGTTCAAATAACCGGCACCATTATTCAACGTGTTCAAATAGCCGACAAAACCCAGGCCGCCCCACCAGTCCATCCAACCACTGCTGGCCGAATTGAAATCGCCCGAACTCAGGTTGTAATTGCCGGTATTGGGTGGGGTATCTAAACTGTTAGGTGTATCGTGCACGGTAGGCACCGCAGCAATGATCGAATTCACCAGGTTCATGTAACCCATGTTTCCAGCCATGGTGCCGAACAGATTCGCATCCGAACTCCAGGTCACGTTCGCCACGTTGTCGTAAACTAGTCCCGTCCCCACCGAAACCAGGCTCGCCTGCGCCGTACTCATTCCGAAAATACTCGCAGCCACCAGGCCGCCCGCCATCCACCGCTTCTTCATCATCTCCCCTTGATCACGATCGAAAAAAATTGTAGACATCTACCAAAAACTCAAGAATAATCTTGGGTATCCGGATTAAACGGTGGATGAGGCGCATTCCATCTGAACTGACAGCAATTACAGACTCCGGATTATCGGGTGGATGTATGACGCCAGCTTGACCGAACTTTCTGGGTAGCTATAATCACCAGTGCCTGCCGCTTCGGGCGTAAAAGACACAGAGCATTCCAACCAGCCTCCGGGCATCTGCAAGACCAAATCCATCAATACGCCCATAGAACGTTCACGATTGCGCTTGTTGAGCGGAATCGCGAGCATTTTTATTGCTCAAGATTTCTCCTCTTCGTGAGGAAGATCGTCGCCATGCGTAAATGGCATTTCAAACAGGCGCAATGAATCGCGTCATTCATCAACCCTTGCGGGAAATAAATACCTGCATGGGTATTCCGCATATCAATATAGGAACTATATGAAGAACTTGACAGGCGTAGCCAGTAGGCTACAATTGTCCATGGTCGAAATTCGCAAAACAGAGAAATATGCCAACTGGATTGACGGGCTTCGCGACATGCGAGCGCGGATGCGAATCCTGGCCAGAGTTGAAAGACTCAGGGCTGGCAATGCAGGTGATGTAAAACCAATTGGTGCTGGTGTTTCTGAAATGCGCATCGACTATGGGCCCGGTTATCGAGTCTATTACGCCAAACGCGGCGAAGTGTTAATTATCCTTCTTGCAGGTGGCGATAAGCAATCTCAATCAGCAGATATTAAAACGGCGCTGGATTTGGCCTCAAAGTTAAAGGAGATCGAAAAATGATCACAACAACACGTTACGACGTGGCGGAACATCTTCGCACGCCGGAAGAAATGGCGATGTATCTGGATGCTTGCATCGAAGAATCTGATGGTGACGCAACATTCATTGCCAAGGCTCTCGGAGATATTGCTCGCGCTCAAGGCATGGCTCAAGTCGCCGAGAAATCAGGGCTTTCTCGCGAGAGCCTGTACAAGTCCCTTTCTGGGGAGCGAGTTCCAAGCTTTGACACTATTTTGAAAGTTACGCATGCATTAGGCGTAAAACTGCATGCTAGTGTTTGAACCTTGTTCTTGAAGGCTTCGATAAACAATCCCCCCGTGCATCATTGATGCCGGGGGGTTACTTTCTGGAATACGCTCGATGCCAGTAAATATCCTGAATCTGCCGGGCCTGACCGTGCTGGATTTCAAGGAAACGAACGATGAATACCACATCAAGGCATCACCAATAGAAATCGTCCGGTGCTGTCCGAACTGTGACAGTTCCAACAATATCGTCAGCCACGCTTGGCGAACCCTTGTAATCCGCGACATCCCATCTCATGGCAAGGCGGTTGCAATTCACCTGGATGTACCTCGCCTGAAGTGCCGCTCTTGCAATAAGACTTTCACCGCAGCAGTGCCGGAAGTGGATGCTGGACGCGAGATGACTTTGCGGCTGGCGAAATGGGTTGGCCGTCAAGCCCTCGAATACACCTATGCTGAAATTGCAAAGCAGGTGAAGGTTGACGAGAAAACAGTTCGCAATGTATTCGATGAATATGTCGCCGAGTTGGAAAAGCAGTACAAGCGCGAAACACCCATCTGGCTGGGTATAGACGAAATCAAGTTGAAGCGTTTTCGTGCCATCTTCACCAATCTGCATGGTCGCTCCCTGATAGACATGCTGCCTGATCGCTACACATCCTCTGTCGTTACTTTTCTCAACACTCTGCCAGACAAGGAGAGAATTACCCATTGCGCCATTGATATGTGGTCTGGGTATCGCCGAGCCGTACAAGAGGTTCTTCCAAACACCAAGATCGTCGTAGATAAGTTTCATGTCGTGAGCAAAGCCAACGCCGCTTTCGATATCGTTCGGAGAAAGATTGCCAAGGAGAGTAATAACGGTGCCGGCCTTGGTCTCAAGCGAGCGCACAAACTATTTGAAAAACGTCGAGACGACCTGACTGATGAGCAATATCTGACTGTGACTGGCTGGCTTAACAATTTCCCCTTGCTGGCCACTGCCTACGATCTCAAAGAGCGCCTGTATTTCATCTATGAAGTCGAGACGCCTGAAGAAGCATGGGGCGAATATCTGCATTGGGAGAGCACGATTCCGAAGGAGCTTTCCAAGCCATTCCGAGCCGTGAAGACCGCTTTCCGAAACTGGAAGCCGTACATTCTCAATTATTTCGATGACCAGCGAGTAACAAACGCCTTCACCGAGAGCTTCAATGCTAAGGTCAGGGAGGTTTATCGCAATGGGCGGGGCTACACTTTTGAGCGGCTGCGGGCCAAGGTGCTATACACCGACATGCTCCAGAAACGAGTTAAAGTCCAAGAGAAGGTTCGCGTCCGGAAACAGCGATTCGAGGATGTGGCAACGGCTCGATACATGTGCCTTGCGACTCCTATGAGCGATGAGTATGAGACACAAATCAGAACTCGCGTTGCAAATCTTGGAACCGACCTATCCACACTGGAGCATGCTTTCGACTCAGGCAAGTTCTAACCCAAATCAAGGCTCAATCCACCCGATAATCCGGATACCCATAATCTTAAGCATAAGTCATGCCAATCATACTACATCCGAAATAAACTATTTTACTATCAACGACATATATCGGCAGCAAGGCAGGTAGGTAGGTAGGTAGGTAGGTAGGTAGATCAGGTGTAAAATTTTTTGACATGGCCAAATAGCAAATAGGGTCAAGGCAGCGGATGCCGGGAAATTAAATAGTGCTGGCGGCAAGGTGGTAACGCCGAAACTTCGGGCTGGGCGAGATGTGTGCGATTCTGGATGTCAGCGAGAGTGGCTATCGATCATGGAAGCGTGGTGGCAAACCTGCTCGGCAACGCCTGACGGATGCACAGATGCTGGCGCTGTTCCAGAGCATCCATTCTAAATTCAAAGATGCGTACGGCAGTTCGCGCAAGATCCGCGAATTACGGGCACGAGGTTACCCTGCAGATAAGGAGCGCGGGAACGATTGATGCAGGAGAATGGCATCCAGGCAAAGCACAAGCGCCGGAAAACAAAAAGCCCAGTCTTTTGAACGGGGCTAACTGTTTATTTTATTTGGTGGCCCGGGGCGGAATCGAACCACCGACACAAGGATTTTCAATCCTCTGCTCTACCGACTGAGCTACCAGGCCATGCTTTATAAGACCTGAAAAAAATACTTTCAAGCTTGAGAGCCGCGCATTATACCGACTTTCCAAAGAACAGCAATAAAAAACCCCGCTTTCGCGGGGTTTGCAGGATCAATCGAAGCCTCCGATTACATCATGCCTTCCATGCCACCCATTCCACCCATGCCGCCGCCGGCAGGTGCAGGCTTGTCTTCAGGCAGTTCAGCAACCATGCAAGCCGTCGTCAGCATCAGGCCTGCGATGGAAGCCGCATTCTGCAGCGCAGTGCGTGTGACCTTGGTCGGATCGACCACGCCCATCGCCAGCATGTCACCATACTCACCGGATGCCGCGTTGTAGCCAAAGCTGCCCTTGCCTTCCAGAACCTTGTTGACGACCACCGAAGGCTCGTCGCCAGCGTTCTGCACGATCGCGCGCAAAGGAGCTTCCATCGCGCGCAGCACGATCGTGATGCCCGCGTCCTGGTCGTGGTTGTCGCCCTTCAGACTGGATACGACCGCCTTCGCGCGCAGCAGCGCAACACCGCCCCCGGGGACGATGCCTTCTTCAACCGCAGCACGGGTCGCATGCAGCGCGTCCTCGACGCGAGCCTTCTTCTCCTTCATCTCGACTTCGGTCGCAGCGCCCACCTTGATCACCGCAACGCCGCCAGCCAGCTTGGCCTTGCGCTCCTGCAGCTTCTCCTTGTCGTAGTCGCTGGAGGACTCGTCGATCTGCTTGTTGATCTGCGCGATGCGGCCCTTGATCGCCTCTTCCTTGCCTGCCCCATCGATGATGGTGGAGTTGTCCTTGCCCACTTCGATGCGCTTGGCCTGACCCAGCTCAGCCAGCGTCGCCTTCTCGAGCGTAAGACCCACTTCTTCCGCGATCACGGTGCCGCCGGTCAGGATCGCGATGTCTTCCAGCATCGCCTTGCGACGATCTCCAAAACCGGGCGCCTTGACCGCGACCGTCTTCAGGATGCCACGGATGTTGTTCACCACCAGCGTAGCCAGCGCTTCGCCATCGACGTCTTCCGCGATGATCAAGAGAGGGCGTCCGGCCTTCGCCACCTGCTCAAGCACCGGCAGCAGGTCGCGGATGTTGGAGACCTTCTTGTCGTGCAACAGGATGAACGGGTTCTCCATCGCAGCGATCTGGCGATCCTGATTGTTGATGAAATAAGGGGAAAGGTAGCCGCGGTCGAACTGCATGCCTTCCACGACATCCAGCTCGTCCTGCAGGCCCGAGCCGTCCTCGATCGTTATCACGCCTTCCTTGCCAACCTTGTCCATCGCCTCTGCGATCTTCTCGCCCACTGCGGAATCGGAATTCGCAGAGATGCTGCCGACCTGCGCGATTTCCTTGCTGGTCGTGCAGGGCTTGGATATGTTCTTCAGCTCGTCGACAGCTGCAATCACTGCCTTGTCGATACCGCGCTTCAGATCCATCGGATTCATGCCTGCGGCGACGAACTTCATGCCTTCCATCACGATCGATTGCGCCAGCACAGTCGCGGTCGTTGTGCCGTCACCCGCCACGTCCGAAGTCTTGGATGCAACTTCCTTGACCATCTGCGCACCCATGTTCTCGAACTTGTCCTTGAGCTCGATTTCCTTCGCGACGGATACGCCATCCTTGGTGATCGTGGGAGATCCGTATGAGCGGTCCAGCACCACATTGCGGCCCTTGGGGCCCAGCGTAACCTTGACTGCATCGGCAAGGATGTTCACGCCGACGACCATCTTGCTGCGCGCGGCGTCATGAAATTTTACGTCTTTAGCTGCCATGTTCTGTTCTCCTGAATTCTTTAGATATGGGTCAATTAGGCTTCGACTATGCCGATGATGTCGTCTTCGCGCATGGTCATGTATTCCTGACCGTCCATCTTGAAGGCCTGACCTGCATACTTGCCGAACAGCACACGGTCACCCACCTTGACAGTCATTGCCTGCAGCTTGCCGTCATCACCAACCTTGCCATTGCCGACGGCGATGATTTCGCCCTGGTCTGGCTTCTCCGTGGCAGCGTCTGGAATCACGATGCCTGATGCGGTCTTGCGCTCTTCTTCCATGCGCTTGACGATGACGCGATCGTTCAAAGGACGAATTTTCATACTAGGTTTCTCCTGAATCAATAATGAGTTGGATTAAATACTAGAGGCAGGTCTTGCCCGCTGGCCGTTACTATGGGGACGGCCAACCAGGTTTTCAAGCCCGAAAGTGAAATTTATTTTTTCGGCGGCAGAGCCACCCGGTTGTCCCGACTGTACTGGTAATCGCGGAAGATGTGTTCCGCCGAGAGTATCTGGTATGTGCCATCCTCGTTTCGATGCGTGGTGTCCTTCAGCCGATAGGTGTAGTGGCCGCAGGTCCAGCAGTCGTAGTTGCGCATGTGCGTGCAAAGGCAGGTCTTTTCAAACACCGCGATCTTCTTCTCGTCCGGGTTTTCGGCCACGACCTTGTTGTAGGCGTCGATATAGGCGCAGCCCCCGTTGCCGTCCAGAAGATAGCCGTAAGCCTCGCAGTTGGGGCGTATCCCCGATCCTATCGAAGGGCTGGTGCTGATCATGCGCATCGGGTATCCGGTAGGGGAAGTGGTGTTGACCACCATCTGCTCCTCTGTCGCCTTAAAGTATTCCTGCTGCACCTTTTCGGGAATGCCGCATTCCCTGGCGACCGTGAAGCGCGTCGCCACCTGGACGGCCGCAGATCCCTGCTCGAGAAACCCCGTCGCATCGGTTCCGGTGAAGATGCCTCCCGCCGCGATCACCGGTATGTCCAGATGCTCGACCTTCAGGTGCGCGATGATTTCGGCGATGATGGTGTGCAGATCGTATTTCGCCCAGTCCATGCCGAAACCGAGATGACCGCCCGCCAGCGGACCTTCGACCACGATGAAGTCCGGCAGGCGGTCCAGCCTTGAAGTCTTGCGCAGAAAAAGAATCAGTGCTCGCAGCGAGGAGACGATGATGCCGAGCTTCGCGTCGCGAAAGCGCGGGTTGTCCTTCATCATCTCGAAAGAGCCCAGGTGCAGGCCCGCGCTCAGCGTGATGCCGTCTATGCCGGCATCGAGCGCGCCGTTCAGCCTTACTCTCAGGGTTTCGCGCGGCGCATTCATCGTGAGCTTCTCCATGCAGTTGACGAAGATCATGCCCTCGCCACTCTTGGCCTCCATGGTTTTCCCGACATGCAGCCTGGTCGCTTCAGCGACCTGCGCCAAATCGAACTGAACTATGGACTTGTCCACCTGCTTGATGTTGAGCTTGTACTGCTTCTGCTTGTCGCTGACGAACTTCGTCTTGTAGCGCCTGTCCGTCACGGTCGGCAGCATCGCGTCGGAGATATGCCCGATGCCGCCCAGGCGGGCTGCTTCCAGCGCCAGCTCGGCAGTGGAAATATCCACACCCATACCGCCAATCACGATCGGCACCAGCTCGCGCTTGCCAAACCGCAGACGAAAATCATCTACACACTTCATTACCGCCATCCTCCGACTATCGCCCAAAACGCATGCGGACGATACAATTTCACAAGATGCGAAGGATGCCACAACTGGCGCAATACTTAAAGCAAAAAGCAGCAATCCAAAGTATGGTATGGGCTAAAATCGAAAGTTACTCCCCCATGGGTTTCCTTGCGGGTCGCAAATTCGTTATTATCCGCCGATGCAGAATCACGCCCAAAACAACGCCGAACTGATACACCGTTCCCTTTCATCCGTCTGGCACCCCTGCTCGCAGATGAAACAGTATGAAACTTTTCCGCTGATTCCGCTTGAATGCGGAAAAGGCGTCTGGCTTTACGATTTCGAGGGCAACAGGTATCTGGACGCGGTGAGCTCATGGTGGGTGAACCTCTTCGGCCATTGCAATCCGCGCATCAATGCGGCGCTGAAGGACCAGCTCGAAAGGCTGGAGCATGCGATGCTCGCCGGCTTCACCCACGAACCCGTGATCGAACTCTCGGAACGGTTGCGCGGGATTGCGCCAGCCGGCCTGGGCCACTGCTTCTACGGTTCGGATGGCGCATCGGCCACCGAGATCGCGCTCAAGATGAGTGCACACTACTGGCGCAACATGGGGAAGCCAGCCAAGACACAGTTCATCAGCCTCAAGAACAGCTACCACGGCGAAACGCTGGGCGCGCTTTCAGTCACCGATGTCACCCTTTTCCGCGACGCCTACGGCGCGCTGATCTCGCAGCAGGCAACCGTAGAAAGCCCGGATACCCGCCTTGCCGCTCCGGGCGAATCCTTTGAGGACTTTGCGAAGCGCTGCGCCGCAATGCTTGACGATCACCTACAGCGCCATCACGAAAAGATTGCAGCCTTCATCATAGAGCCCCTGGTGCAGGGCGCTGCGGGCATGGCGGTGCACCACCCCATCTATCTCACGCTCGCGCGCCAGATATGCGACCGCTACGGCGTGCACTTGATCGCCGACGAAATCGCAGTCGGCATGGGAAGAACCGGGACGATGTTCGCCTGCGAACAAGGCAGGATCTCTCCTGATTTCCTGCTGCTTTCCAAGGGCATCACCGGCGGCTATCTCCCCTTGTCCGTCGTGATGACAAAAGATGAAATCTACCATGCATTCTACGACGACAACTCGGCGCGCGGATTTCTGCACTCGCATTCCTACACCGGCAATCCGCTTGCCTGCCGCGCAGCGCTCGCAACGCTGGACATCTTCTTGCAGGACGATGTATTGAACGCCAATCGGCGCAAGGCCGAATACCTGAATCGCATTTCCGAACCATTGCGGGGAATGCCCGCAGTCAGAAACTGGCGCAACACAGGCATGATCTGGGCATTCGAAGTCGACTCACGGCTGGACAATTTTCCACAGCGCTGTTTCCAGATGGGATTGCAGCACGAGCTGTTGCTGCGCCCCATGGGCAGCACCGTTTACTTCATGCCGCCCTATGTCGTCGATGATGAGGAAATGCAGCTCCTGGTCGAGCGCACGATGCTCGTCGTGGAAGCGCTCGCATGAAAACAATAATATTTTTTTTAATCCTGCTCGCACTTGCCCTCGACGCCAGCGCTGCGGGGCTGCCCGATTCAGTACGCAACGAGTTAAGGAAGGATGGCATTCCGCTGAGTTCAGTTGCGATAGTTGTGCGCAGGGCGGGAAGCGATGCACCGGTCATCAGCCTGAATCCGGATATCCCGATGAACCCGGCCTCGACGATGAAACTGCTCACCACTTTTGCGGGGCTCGAGATGCTGGGGCCGGCCTACCGCTGGAAGACGGAAGCCTATCTCGATGGCCCTCTCAGAAACGGAATCCTTCAAGGCAACCTGATATTCAAGGGTTATGGCGACCCCAAGCTCACGCTCGAGGCCTTCTGGCTCTGGCTGCGCGAACTGCGCCAGCGCGGGCTTGTGGAGATACGCGGCGACATCGTGCTGGACGACAGCTTCTTTGAAGACGACCACTACGATCCGGCAGCATTCGACAACAGGCCTGATCGAGCCTACAACGTGGGGCCTGATGCACTGCTTCTGAACTTCAACGCGCTACACCTCAAGCTCGATCCCGAAGGCAAGAACACCACAGCATTGCTGGAGCCCGATCTCTACGGTTACAGACTCGTCGACCGTGTCACGACGTCTGAAAACCTTCCATGCAACGGCGAAGACGCCTACCACGCGAGTCTCGAAGACCGCAACATCGTGATCGAAGGCAGCATTCCGTCAAACTGCGGAGAGCAGCAGGACTATTTCTCCCTCCTGCCGCACAGGGACTATTTCTTCGCGGTGTTCAAAGTGCTTTGGCTGGAGCTCGGCGGAAGAATATCGGGCACAGTTCGCATGGGCTCAGCGCCCCCGAATCAGCCCGTGTTTTCCACGCATTATTCTCCGCCGCTGTCCGAGGTCATCCGCGACATCAACAAGTTCAGCAACAACACGATGGCAAAGCAGCTCTTCCTCACGCTGGGAAGCGCAGATCAGAAAAACCCAGACAGCAGCATTCTGGCAATCAGGCAATGGTCGGGCTTCCCCGAGCTCTCAATCGAAAACGGAGCAGGACTGTCGCGCAGCGCCAGGATAAGCGCGGAACATCTCGCTGACATACTGGTTCGCGCTGAACAAAGCCCCTATTCTTCCGAATTCGAGGCTTCTCTGCCGATACTGGGGATCGACGGCACAGTCAGAAAGCGCTTCAACGGAGACGCGATCGCAGGGCATGCGCATCTCAAGACGGGGACGCTGGATAACGTGAAGTCCATCGCGGGATATGTGCATGCCGCAGACGGAAAACGCTGGATCATGGTCTTCATCATCAACCACCCCAATGCGAAATACGGCAAAAAGGCGCAGGACGCGCTGATCTCTTGGCTCGAGAAGCGCTAGTTCATTTCAGGTCTCCAGGCCTGTCTATGTCTGCAAAGATCCCATCATTTTCGGCCTCCACCTCAGCAACTTGATCGCGCTCCAGGATGTGACGCGCGCCGCGGTCACCTTTAAGCGCAAGCAGTTCATCCCGGTAACGCGAAGAGAAACCAACAGGGTGGCCATGCCTGCCACATCTTGAAGGCGCTGCAAGAAGCGCGCCGTTGACGAGCGCATCCTTCACGCCCGCGATGGCGCTTGCCGGAATAAAAGGCATGTCTGCAAGCCCGATCAGCCAGCCAGCCGCACCGGCATACGCGCGCACGCCGCAGGCAAGGCTCGCGGCCATGCCCTGATCGGCATCCTCGCAGACTTCCCAATGGAGCCGCCGCGCATCACTGCCCAGCGCATCGCTGACTGCCTGTGTCTCCATTCCTGGCCTAGCAACCACACAGACATTGTCGAAAATTTCGAGCCACGGCTGAAGGCTCAGCGCCGCAAGCGGCATCGCCCTGCCGTCAAGCGCCACTGGATGAAGCAGCTTGTCAGAGCCGAAGCGGCGGGAAAACCCGGCGGCCAGTACGACAGCTGCTATTGAATCAGGCAAGGCTTTCCTGCCCGAAAGGCATGCGCCTCAAACGCTTTCCGGTCAGCGCAAACACCGCATTGGCCACAGCGGGCGCAATAGGCGGCGTGCCAGGCTCACCTATGCCCGATGGAGGCATGCTGCTTTTTACGATGTGCACGTCTATCTTTGGCATTTCGGAAAACCGGAGCGGCGGATAATCGTTGAAATTCGACTGCACCACGCGCCCCTTGTCCAGCGTGATCTCGCCGTGCAGTGCGGCCGAAAGACCGTAGACGATCGCGCTTTCGATCTGCTGACGCACACCGTCAGGGTTGACCACCATGCCGCAGTCCACTGCGGACACCACGCGGTGCACGCGTAACCTGCCGTCTTCAAGCGAGACTTCGGCGACATGGGCAACGAAGCTGTCGAAGGACTGATGCACCGCAACGCCGTGTGCGTGTCCTGCAGGAAGCTTCCCTCCCCAGTCCGACTTGTCGGCAGCCAGCTTCAGCACCCCCCTGTAGCGAGAATCGGCTGGCAGAAAGGCCAGCCTGTAGGTGACAGGGTCGCGGCCCGCCAGTTGAGCAAGATCGTCCATCATGGTCTCAACCACGAATGCCGTATGCGAATGGCCGACAGAACGCCACCACTGCACGGGAACCTCGTTCTTCGGGCTGTGCAGGCCGACCTCGAGATTCGGGATCAGATAGGGAATGGTCGCCGCCCCTTCGACGGACGTCGCATCTATCCCTCCGTGGACCATGAATGCCGCGAAGGGCGTGCCCTCTATGATGGACTGGCCGACGATGGTGTGCTTCCATGCAAGAGGCTTCCCGTCCTTGTCTATCCCGGCCTCGATGCGGTCTGCCCACATGGGCCGGTAGTTTCCTCCCTGCATGTCGTCTTCCCTGGTCCACACCACCTTGACTGGCTTGCCGACGGCCATCGCCACCTGCACGGCCTCGGTGACGAAATCCGATCTCGGATTGGCGCGCCTGCCAAATCCACCGCCCAGAAAAGTCGTGTGTATCTCCACCTGCTCGGGCTTCAGCCCCGCAACCCTCGCAGCAGCGGCGCGGTCCATGGTCTGCGCCTGTGTTCCTGTCCAGATAACGCAATGGTCCGGCTTCAGATCGACCACCACGTTGAGGGGCTCCATCGCGGCGTGCGCGAGATAAGGCACTTCATATTCCGCACTCACCGTCCTGTGCGCGGATTTCAAACCCTGCACTAGATCGCCGTCATGACGCGCCACAAGCCCCGGCCTCTTCGCAAGCTCCAGATATTCGGCGAACATCTCCGGCGTGGAAAGCCTGGCCCCATCACCCTCATCCCATTCGATCTGCAGCAGATCGCGCGCGGTCTTTGCAGTCCAGAAACCATCGGCCGCCACCGCAATCCCCGTGGGCACCTGATATATTCCGTGAACACCTCGCTGCTTCCTTGCATCGTCCGCGTTGTAGCTCTTCACCTTTCCGCCGAACACGGGGCTGCGCGCGACCAATACGGTCAGCATGCCAGGCAGATACACATCCAGGCCAAACTTGGCGCTGCCATCGGTCTTGGCAGGCGTATCGAGCCTCCTGGTCGGCTTGCCGATAAGCTTGAAATCCTTGGGCTCTTTCAATTCAACCCTGTCTGGAAGGGGCAACCTGGCCGCCGCATCCGCAAGTTTTCCGTAACTCGAATTTCTTCCGCTCTTCGCGTGCATCACATGGCCGTTCTCCACGTGGCACTCGGCTTCCGGCACGCCCCATTGTTCGGCCGCAGCGCGCACCAGGAGCGTTCTTGCGACAGCGCCCACGCTGCGCATCTGATCCCATGATGATGAGACGCTGGAGCTTCCTCCCGTGAGCTGCATGGGCATGTGGGTGTGGTTGTAAACCGCGGCAACAGGCGCGGATTCGACACCTATCCTGTTCCAGTCTGCTTCGAGTTCCTCGTTGATAAGCATGGGCAGCGAGGTATACACGCCTTGCCCCATCTCCGACTTGTTGACGATGATGGTGATCTGGTCGTCGGGTGCAATGTGTATGAAGGCATCCGGCGGATATTTTGCAGGCGAAAGATCAGCCGCATAGGCCCTGCCCCTTGAAGGCAGATAAAAGCCGATCACAAGCCCCCCCATCAATGCCGCCGTATCCTTCAGGAATTTCCTGCGCGTCACGTTCATTTTCCACCTCCAGATGCAAGCTTGATCGCCGAGTGTATGCGGTTATAGGTGCCGCAGCGGCAGATTATGCCGTCCATTGCATCCGTGATCTGCGAATCGCTCGGATGCGGATGCTCATGAAGCAGCGCGGCAGCCGCCATGATCTGCCCTGACTGGCAGTACCCGCACTGCGGCACATCCACTTCATTCCATGCTTCCTGCACCTTTTTGCCCAGAGCCGTATCTGCAATCCCCTCTATCGTCGTGATCTTTTTGCCACTCGCCATCGAAAGCGGCGTCACGCAGGAGCGGATTGCGCGTCCATCCAGATGCACGGTGCAAGCGCCGCACTGCGCGATGCCGCAACCGTATTTCGTGCCTGTCATCTGCAGATGGTCGCGCAACACCCAGAGCAGCGGCGTGCCAGGATCCGCATCGACCTTCGTTTCCTTGCCGTTGAGATAAAAAGAAATCATGAACATGCCTCCTTGACGACGGATTGAACGGTGCTCGCCCTGACCGAAATCAGATGGGCAAGTATGGATACGGCAATTTCAGGGGGCGTTCGGCTACCTATGGACAAACCAACCGGCCCGTGCAGTCTTTCGATCTCTTCCTTCGAGAGGTCGAACAATGCCAGCCTTTCGCGGCGCTTGGCATTGTTGGCACTGGAGCCAACAGCACCCACATAGAACGCACTGGATTTTAGCGCCTCGATCAGCGCCATGTCATCCAGTTTGGGATCATGGGTCAACGCGATGACTGCGGTATCTTCATCGGCATTGAGCGCCAGCACCGCATCGTCGGGCATCTCGCCGGTCAGCACCGTGCCCGGCACATCCCATGTCCTCTGCATCTCTGCTCTGGGATCGCAGACATGCACATGATAGTCCAGCGACTGGGCCATGCGCGCGAGATAGGCGGCTGTCTGGTTTGCGCCTATGACCAGCATGCGCATACGAGGACCATGCATGACCCTCATGATGCAACCATCGAATTCAAAGCCTCCCGCATCATCGGAAAGCTCAACCTTCAATGTATCGAGATGCAATGTGCGCACAACTTTTTTTCGCGCATTGGCGGCTTGCAGGATTTTTCCCACCCATTCGGCGTTGCGCACAGGCTCTATCACGAGGCGCAATGCGCCACCGCAGGGCAAGGAAAAGCGCAGCGCTTCCTCACGCGTGACACCATAGGAAAGGATCTCCGCCCTGCCGGTATGGAATCTGTCTTCCTTTGCGCGCAAAAGCAGATCATCTTCGACGCACCCTCCCGAGACAGACCCCACCATCAGCCCATCTGAACGCAAGGCGAGCATGGATCCCGCCGGACGCGGGCTGGAGCCGAATGTTTCCACCACGGTTGCGAGCCAGCACGGCAATTCAACGCCCTGCCAGTCCTTCAAGCTTGTCAGCACTGCAATGTCAACGCTGTCCATGGCCCCCTCATTTGAATTTGCAAGCATGCCCCTTGCGCAACCTAAAATCAATAGCGTTTCACCCAGCCTGCGGTGGCATAATCTCATGGAAACGAAAAACGGGAAACCGATGAAGAAAACCATGGAACGCACTTTTCAGCAGAACCTTCTGGCCATGCTGGGGCTTTGCTTCGTGCTCATCATGGTAGCGCTCGACCAGACCGTGATCGGCACGGCACTGCCCACCGTGGTCGCCGAGCTCAACGGTTTCGACCTCTATGCGTGGGTCGGAACAGCCTATCTTCTGACATCCGTCATCACGGTGCCGGTCTTCGGAAAACTGGGCGACGAGCATAGCAGAAAACCCTTCGTGGTCGCCGCGATCGTGCTTTTCACGCTGGCATCCATGCTGTGCGGCATCGCAGAGAGCATGCTGCAGCTCGTTTTGGCTCGGGCATTGCAGGGCATAGGCGGCGGCATGCTGGTTGCCACCTCTTTCGCCTCGGTGCCTGATCTGTTCCCGGAAGCCCGCGAGCGTTTGCGCTGGCAAATCCTTTTCAGCACGGCTTTCGGCCTGGCCAATGCGATAGGTCCTACTCTCGGAGGCTATCTCGCGCAGTACTGGGGATGGCGCTGGGTGTTCTTCGTCAATCTTCCAGTCGGCGTTGCAAGCCTCGTCTTCGTCTGGTTTTTTCTGCCCAGAATCCGCCATTCAGATCGCCCTCCCTCCCGTATGGACTGGATAGGCGCCCTTCTGATCGCGACAGCGCTTGGCAGCCTGCAGCTTCTCACCGAATGGCTGCCCCAGCACAAGCCTGTTTTCCTGCTTTTCGCGCTGGGACTTTCAGCCTTGCTCTCCGTCGCCGCGCTGTTATTCTGGGAAAAACGCTGCGCAAATCCGCTTTTTCCGCTTGCAATGTTCACCCATCGCGCACTGGGTCCGCTCTTCACGCTGGCTGTCACGATGGGTTTCTGCATGTTTGCGATTTTGTACTACGCGCCTCTGCTTTTCCAGGGTGGATTCGGACTTATGCCCAACGAGGCGGGCCTTCTGGTCACCCCGCTTGCAGTCTTCATCACCGTGGGCAGCATCGTGAACGGGCGCATCGTGACGAAGCTGCAAGCCCCCAATGCGCTGCTCCATGTCGGTCTTGGGCTCTTTCTCAT
This sequence comes from Pseudomonadota bacterium, assembly GCA_021783995.1. Lineage (GTDB taxonomy): Bacteria > Pseudomonadota > Gammaproteobacteria > Burkholderiales > Gallionellaceae > Gallionella. The sequence goes on along the minus strand of JAJXTH010000012.1, from coordinate 38,702 downwards.
GTCGACGCTTGCGCTGACCCAGACCTCACCCTCCACATCGCATGGCGCAATTGCACTCACGATGATCACCGGAGGGCTTGGTCTGGGCATGCTTTTGCCCAATCTGACGTTGATGGCGCAATACAGCATCCCGCGCACGCAGCTCGGCGTCGCGACCGCAATGCTGCAAAGCATGCGCATGGTCGGCAACATGATGGGCACTGCGCTGGCAGGCGCATTGATCTCGAATCTCTATGCCGCAAGGATGTACGCGATGCTGGAACTTCATCGCTCAGCGCAGTGGTCTTCCTGGCTGGCCGATCCGCAGATACTGGTCGATCGCGCGAAGGCCGCAAGATTCATCGCGAATGCTGGACTCGACGCGAACACGCTGCTAACAGGTGCGCGCGATGCGCTGATCGATGCGATACACGGCAGCCAATGGATGATCGCCGGACTGCTCGCACTCTCGTTCTATCTCGTGCGCCGCATTCCTCCCATCAGCATACACCGCGTCGTGGACCAGCCAATCGAATGATGCTATTTGGCGCCGCGCGAGATTATTGCCGCGCTGCAGTTCGGGCACGCATAGGTGTGGGTCTTCAACTTCTGCTCGGTGTAGATGAAGAGCACGAAGACCAGCGCCGGAATCACCATGCGTATCGTGAAGGCGAGCGCCTGATTCTCTGCGAAATAGGAGGCGAAGAAAAACAGCGCAATGCTCGAATATATGATGCGTTCGGCAAGCACAAGCCCTGGCGTCTTTTTTGTCCCGAGCAACCCCATCCTGCCTTTGTAACCACACTCGCATTCAAGGCTGCTTCTGCTCACCCGTTCGCGAGCTTGCAGCTCTTCCTGTATTTCCTGATCGCTTTTCATCTTTGCATCCTTCGTCATATGCCGCGATTCTGATAGCTGCCCTGAAAATTCGCAACCAAAAAATGGCCCCCTGTTGCCGGGCGGGGTTCGATGGATCCGTTGAGGATCTGTTCAAGGCAATGAACAAGCCAGTGGAAGCCGATATGTTCCTGCTCCAGCCGCAGTCCAGCGCGAATGCGGTTGTCGCGCAGGTCGTCGTAGAGCGCGCGCTCCTCTGCAGTTAACCGGTGCAAATCCACGCGAAGGGGCTTGTCCTCACTTCCCCAAATGGCAGCATGCGCATCTAGAGTCGCTCTGTCCATCAAGAGCGAAACCACGTGATCAAAGTGCCCTCGCAGTTGGTCCAGAATGCCAAAGCCATGCGTATCGATATCGCCCCAGTAATGGATCGAGCAGTTCTTCAGCCAATGACTCCGCGCCAATGCATCCCAACCGTAACCTGCGCCAAAAATCACGATGGCATCACGCACAGGAGGAAATGCCAGGAAGTTGGTCTCGTTTTCAGTGATGAATATACGCTGCACGGCAAGCTCCAGGCGACCAAAGCTATCGGCATCCAGTGTCATGTCAGGGTGTGTAGAGCCCGACACGATCTGAATTGCTGGATCAAGCACGCGAAAGCGGATGCGCGTCGGTTTTTCCAAAAATCCATATCGAGCAGAAAACTGGCTGATACCGGTTTTTCTGATGTCCACTGCGTCGGCAGGCAATGCCAAATCCAGCAACTCAGCCAGCACGCCGCGATGTGCTTCGATGAATTTGCTGTGTACGCCCGGCAAGTCTACTTGGCGCAGGTAAATACCTGGGCGCGGATGATCGACAAGCCACGTCACTACGGCCAGCAATTGCGGCCATTCTGCGGCCAGATCCAGTGCCTGCACGGGGCGCCTTTCGAGCCAAGGCAGCAAGGCAGGATGCGTCTGCCGAGTAGCGGAAACTTGAGCCGAGAAACGATCCCAATCTTTGCGCTTGCCCAGCCATGCCAACGCATCTCCCAGCGTCTCGACCCATACAGAGGCCGGTAATTTTTGCGTCCCCTGGACGCGGTGTCGAAGCTCATGCCACTCCACACGGACTGAGTTCGTCGAGGCCAATTCGGCGGCCCATGTACGAACCTCGTTAAAACGATCCGCGATGTCCGCAGAGCTTGGAAGTTTGAGCGACAACCGTAAAGGAAAACGCACATTGCCCGTCACCGCGTCTTGCAGCAGTTCGCCGCGCTCCCAAAGCCGCGACAACTGCGCCTTCAATTCCTTCGGGCCGGTCCATGTCACTGCTCAGACTCCCGCGCAGATTGGATAGGCATCAAGGCCTTCTGCGCCCGGTATTCCTCAATGGAAAGATTACGCAGCTTAGAGGCCCGCCCGCCCTCGTTATGGACGAAACCGACACTGGAAACGTAGGGTTCGATGATGTGGATTTTTTGCAGCGGCGTCACGATCAGCAGTTGCAGGTTGAGTTGTCGGAACAACTTCAGGCCGTACTGGGCGGATTCATCTGAACCCCGCCCGAATGCCTCATCGATAACCACGAAGCGGAATGAACGGGAACGGACTGCACCCCATTCCATGCCGAACTGATACGCCAGACTGGCTGCCAGAATGGTGTATGCCAGCTTCTCTTTTTGCCCACCCGACTTGCCGCCGGAGTCTGAATAATGCTCGTGCTCGCTGTTGTCCACGCGCCAGCGCTCGCTGGCGGCGAATAGAAACCAGTTGCGCACATCGGTGACCTTGGCCGTCCAGCGGCGATCCTGTTCGGACAAACCTTCGCGGCCACGGAAGCGGTCGATGATGGCCTTGACCTGCAGGAACTTTGCCTCGGAATACTGGACATCGTCCGACCCTGTGACAGCGCCCTCGGTGCAAGCGCGCAATTCCTGCTGAAAGTCGCGGATTTCGGCGTCGGGGCTGGCCTGAGATTCCAGCACGATGTAGCGGCCTGGGTTGTAGTCGATCTCCCCCAGAGATTTGTTGATGTGGGCGATGCGCTCCTTGATGGTTTCACGCTCGCGGGCGAGTTGGGCGTTGAAATTGGCGATTTCGTTGATCGTGTTGACGTTGAGCAGTTCCTTGAACCGCTCAACAAAACGTGGCAGGTCGTCGCGATTCAATTGCATCAGCAGATTTTCATACTCAAAGGCTGCCTCAAGGCTGGCGTCCATCTCGGCTGTCTCGAGCTTGAACGTCTCCTTGAAGGAAACCATGGCCTTGATGATCCTGGCAGCAAGATTGCGAATCTTTTCATCCACGCCGTCAATTTTGCGCTGCAGCCATGCGCGCACATCCTGCTCGCGGTTGTCGCAGGACTCAACCGTGAGTTGGTGTTCGCCCAATGCTTCGGTGCGCATGGATTCGAGTTTTGCAACCAGAGCGTGGTCCACGACAGCCCCTTGAAGCTGCATCTCGGTTTGCAGACGAAGTTCCTGCGCGTCCGAGCGGCGCTGTTCCACCTTGGCCCGCTTTTCTCTCGCGCCTTGCAGATCTTCCCCGGTTTGCTTCTGCGCCTTTTGCAACTCGCGCAGATTTTCGTTCAACTGCTTGAGGACATCCGACGCTGACTCCAGATGCCTGAGCTCATCCACCAGTTGTGCAATATCGGTAGCGACGCTGGTCCAATCCAGCTCATCGAACGTCGTAAATTCTTCAAGCCGGGTCAGCGCATCAAGGCGGCTTGCCAACCCATCACGCTCTTTCTGTATTTCACCGATCTGGCTCCCAATGTCACCAAGCCGTGTTTCAAGCAGGCGGCGCTTGCCCTCCAGTGTTGCAATCTTGGCACTGTTGCTCCAGCCAAGCACATAGCGGCTGCGATCATCGATGCGGTGGCGGTCGTCTTTTTCATGCCGTCCGCTCGGGTCCTTGATCTGGCCCGCGCGGGTGATGGCACGCGTTTCGCGGCGGAACTGCTCGGGCAAAGCGCAGCAGGCCACGTCAAACCGATGGGCAAGTTCGCGTTCCAGCCAATCGTAGTGCGGAGAGTCAGGCTTGATGGCCAGCTTGCGAACCAGGGAGTCACGGTGTAGGTCAGGCAGTTCAGCGGACTTGCGTGATCGCACATGGAAGTACACCAGGCGGCCATACAGATGGGCGCCATCCACCCATTCGGCCACGGCCTTGTAATGCGCATCGGGTACCAGCAGCGCCAGACCGAAGCCGCGCAACAAGCGTTCGGCAGCGCCTTCCCAGTCGCGCTCATCGTCACGTACCTGGATCAACTCACCCGCAAACGGCATGTCATCGACGTTCAAGCCCAGCGCTGCACACATTGCGGCACGGATCTGGATCTGCTGGTCATCGATGTTGCTGCACCGACGCTTGAGGCTCTCGATTTCGCCATTCAATTGGTCATGTTCCTGCTTGCCTTGGCGAAGGATCACGCTGTGTTCAGTGAGGGCGTTTTGCAGATCGGCATCGCGGTTGCGTGCTTCCTCTCGCAAGCGTCGATATTTGCCATGCTGTGCGGAGAATGTGGTGGCATCTGTTGCCTGCGGCTCGCTCAGTACGGTGGCAAGCTCACCATAGCGACTGGCCTTGGCTTTACGCGTATCCCGCAATTGCTCTTTCTTGCGAATTTCGACGGAAAGGCGTTCCAGTCGGTCTCCGCCGTTGTCGTTGATGGCCTGCTTCAGATCATCAACTTGCTGGCCTTGCGCCTCATGCACAGCATCTAGTTTTTGTACCTGGGCATCCACCCGCTCCCATTCCTCCGCCAGCGAACCCAGCCGCTTTCCGATAAGCCCGAGCTTCAGTTCAGCGAAATGGGGGCGCAGACTATCCCGGCAGCTACGCAAACTCTCGACCTCAGCCACCAATGCACTGTGGCGGCCGCAGTCAGCAATCAATGGTGTGAGCAATTCAACTTGCTGCTGGGTTTTCAGCACTGCCTGATGGGCACGGTTGAGATCATCGAAATGACCGATCAAGGCTTGCAGGCGCGTGGCAACTTCGAAAGGTTCAAGCATATGGCTGCGCACGAAGTCAGTCAGGTTGCCCACGGACTTCATCGACACCGTCTGGTGAAACAATTCCAGGGCCTGATCGTTTTCAATGCCAAAGCGCCGACGAAACCATGCCGCATAGGGCGGGAAACTGTCGTGCAATTCAGCCCCCAGCCCGCGCAGTTTCTTGCGCAGTTGGGCTATGTCTGATCCGAAATGAGCGAAATCAACGGCAATCGATAGCGCACGCTCCGCACCCAGAAAAAAGCGCGCTGGTTGTCCCTGCGCGTCTTTCATCCAGAATACTTGAGCCAGTGTCACCGTCTGGTCATAGCCCGCGTTGTGGAACAAACCCAGAATGACGGAGTAGCTGTTGTGGTCGCGCAAGCTCACCGGCTTGGCGGCGCCAGTGACCTCATTGCGCTCGGATTTGTAATGCCCGAGCACATAGGAACGCAGCGTTCTTTCCTTGCTGTCGGCACCTGCAGCCTTGTTGTAGGCGATCCGGTTGGCTGGCACCAACAGGGTGGTAATGGCATCCACCAGGGTGGATTTTCCCGAGCCGATATCGCCCGTGAGCAGGCCATTTTTGCCATCGAGCTGCAGCGTCCAGACTCGGCCGTCGAAGGTACCCCAGTTGAATACCTCCAAACGGGTCAGGCGAAAGCCCGCCAGTGCGTCATCAGCACAGAAGTCTAGGCCCAATGATTGCAGATCATTCATGCCCGATTCCCTCCTTGACAAGAGCCACACCAGCCAGTTGAGAATGGTAAACTGCCAGTCGCGCATCGAATTCAGCCAGCCATTGAGCGTCGACAAAGGCCTTCAGGATGCGACGCACCTCGTAACTGGCGGGCCCGGCCGCAGCCCCGCTTGCAGGCTTGAGCTTCTGCAGGAAGCCCAACTCGGCCACCTTGTTGATCGTGGTTTCAATTTGGTCAATCAGTTTGGCTTCATTCGGGCCGTCGGGAAGGAACACCCGTACCAACTCGACGATGTCGTCGCGGGAGAGCACCAGCCGGGTATCGCCGCCCCCCGCATCGAACTCCGCCAGTTTCTTGCGCAGCAAGGCGAGCAGCAAACTCACAGCGAAAGACAACGCTCGGCGCGCCACCAGACGCGGCAAACGCGGGGAAGTATCATCGTCGGCTGGCTCGGGACGGCTTTTCAGAAAGGCATAACCTTCCGCCTCATCCAGCACCAAATCAAGATTCAACACCGCCACATAGTCACGCACTCGCGCTTGCAGATTCAACAACGCCGCCCATAATCTTTCGTCGTCGTCACGGTAAAGCACACTCTTTAACAAGCTGATCAGCAGCACCGACAAATCTGCCGCTGGCGCTACTATCGGCGGCATATTCGAAAATTCTTCTTCCATTTCTTGTCTTTAGCTCCTGCTCAGTGCATGAAAATCACGCGCGGCAACCTCGCGCTGCGGGTGATTACCTGGCCGTCCGTGGCCACTGTCTGCCATCGAATGGACTCGATTGTGTCCTCATCCACCACGGCATCAAAGGTCTCACTGCCCAGTTGCAGATAGGCCACCAACTCGGCCAGTCCCTGTTGCAAGGGCTGGCTGGCCACCAGTTCGTTCAGGGTGATCTGCGCCCGATCCTGCAGGGCGTTGCGGATATGGCGGGTGAGCCGTGCCTTGTCGAGCACCACCTGATCGAACAACGCCGAAGGGTCGATGTCTTCGTCGCCTGTCTGCAAGGCCAGGTCGGCAATCACCGGCTTGACGGCAGGTGTGTACAAGTGGCGCTCCATCGCCAACTCGATATTGGCGCGAGCCTCGGCCATCTCCATCACATTGCCGGCAGGTTGCGCATTACGCAGTGCTAGCGCCTTGCTCTCGATGCCGTGCAAAATGTCCATGATACGGCGATTCTCCAGCCAGGCCTGGTCATCCAGAAATCGGCGCAGCTGTTGCGATAAAGCAGCGACCGTGCGCTGCGTGTGCTCGCCGGCTTCCATCCAGTCGTAGTGCACGCGGCGCGTGCGGATATCCGGGTTCAAGTCAGCCACAGCGGGCAAAACCAACACACGTTCCAGCAACTCGGTCAATTCTTCCTGCCGACGGCTGGACAACAGAAAATCCCAGAACGCGCGAAAGCTCTTGCCTTGGTCGGAATCGGCAATCGCATCTCGCTCGCCCATGATGTCTTCCAGCAGAGCGCCCTTGCTGCCTTCCCACAGGGCAATGCGCTCGCGCACGCGCCGGTCCAACTGGCGGAAGTTGTACTCTACCTCGCGGAAGTCAGACAGCAGTTCGCGCGCTCCTTGCATGAACTGCTGAAAACGATCCTTCAACGCCGTATCGTCCAACAACGTCATATCACCAGACAGCACCCGTGAGATCTCGGTATCGATGTCATCGCGTTTTTTGTGTAGGTCGGCAATGCGCTTGGCCGGATCGGCCTCGCTGCCCTCGCTCATCTGCTTTAACAGGTCAAATAGCGTGAGCAAGCGCGATTCGGTGCCCACGAACTGCCGCTCACTGAGTTGCGCCAACCAGGCAATTGCCTTTTCAGTGGCGGGCGTTAAATCGAACTGAGCCTCGTCCGTGCCGGGGCGATAGAACTTGCGCAGCCAGCCCTTGTCGGGCGCAGCCCAATCATTCAGATACTCCAGTGCGGGCTTGGGGAAGGCGCTTTCCCCCAGGTGCAAGCGCAGGGCGTACAGCTCATCTTCCAGCGCCTCTGCCAAATCCGCCGCCGCCATCACGCGCACATTGGGTGAGACGAACTCGCGGTACAAAAAACTCGCCAGCAACGCCGCATGGTCCGAACGCAACAGCCTCCACGCGGGGTGGTGAGTGCGCAAAACATCAAGAGTAGCGAAGTCGAGAGACATAGCTCTATTTCTCGCCGAGGGCAGACCGGCCGCTGGCCGCGACAAAGGTCAGGTACCCAGCCGCTGATGAAGGGACGATGAATACCTCCTTTTTCCTAATAACCTGCGATGGTTTGCTTTTGCTCATGCCTGTACATCATCGTCCGTTATTTCAGCAATCCATTTAACCTTACCAACGCTTTGGCGATTTCGTTGAGAGCAACATCTACCAGCTTGCGAATCGCGCACAGCGGATGCTTGCTCGGTACGCGCTGTTCCAGTTGTATGTAACTGAACAAGTCTCTCGGCTGAATGTCTATTCCTCGCATTGCCATTACCCCGTTTCATACAATGGCGCAATTTTACTACCATCAGCGAATGTGTGGATTTTTCAGCAGGTTGCTAATGAACAATCTGGGTTTAAATTTAACAGGCGAGTTGTTTTTTCATGGCGCTTATCGGCAAATGTCGAATAGCCCGTAACATACGTAATTGACCTGCTTTTATGTTATCTGGCACGGTTAATTTCTCAAACTCATTCATAACCTTATCCGCGGCACCCTCTATGTTTTCAATTAGGCGACTCAATTCACGTGATGCGCTTGTCCGTGGCAGTCCAATTTCGTCTGCGAATTTAAATAGATGCTCACACCGAATTTCTCCAAATTTTCCAGCCCCACCAATCGGGAATGAAAGTTCGATATTTGGCCACTGAGGTTCATTCGGTCCCACTAATTCAGGTCGTGCCCAAGATACTGTACTGACTAAATCATAGTGCGGTGCCAAGGAATATCCTTTTTGGCTAACAAAAAGGGACAGATTTTTTAAGTGCGCATCCCCATTCCCAATTAATATATTGAACGTCGTCCAGCGGAATAAGGCTATGCGCGTCTGCGCTTTCGCTCTACAAAGTCCGATTATATCTTTGAGCGCATCAACACCTGATTTTGTGTACTTAGATCCAGCAGCGAAATTTAAAAGTTGAGCGGCATCCAGCGTATGCAGTCGACGCAGTATATCGTTTTCCTTTTGACGATCGAACCGCTCAATTAAATAGACGCAGGACGGGACATATTTCAGACAGACCAGTGGAACCGGTAATTTCAATTCCTGAGCTACACGTGCGCAGTACCATTCATTAACTGCGCTTTGTGGGTAATGCTCGTTTAATACATCAGGTTTTAAAATATGTGTTGATATTTGAGATCCTATTGGGTCAAATAAATTTCCTTTTGAATCCATAACTACAGGTAACTTTTCTTGAGCCCCAGCAAGAGACATCTTTTTGGGGGCACTCGCCCCCAGTGGAGTACGGGGCATAGCATCAATGCGTGCTTGCAGATGTTCATTTGATAACGGTAGAAGTTCAGGTGCAGCCAGACTGTTACCTGGCTTTAGTAGTGTCAATGCACCTGCCGATTCGCTTCCAAATCGCTCAAGTAGGCTCCAAGCATCCCACTCACCTTTCGGAAGCGTAGCCATCAATTTGGCCCGCGCCATTTCTTCCGGCAGGAGGTTATCAAAGAACCATTGTACTGAACGAACAGAGGCTGAATCTATGATTCGAGCTTCTTGCAATGGCAAACCAGGCGCGAGCGGATACCCATTTTTTATCCAGGTTGCCTCATATTCGAATGACCATATCCCTGTATTCTCAAAGAGTCGGCCAATACGGTTTTGGTCAATCAGAACGTCAAGTTCACGATTCATGTCCTAACTCTTGTCCGGGGTGTTTGAGATTGTTCATTTGGATCCCTGAGCACGATTCCCGGCGGGGCCGATACGTACAACTCCAAGCCAAGCTCATCAAGCAGCTTGAACAATGTAGATATAGCGGTTGTAGGTTTACCTTGCTCCAATCGTCGTAAAGTAACAGGAGTTGTTTTTACCATGGCAGCCATATCAGCTGCTGGAATATTCATGGCAGTGCGAGTTCCTCTTAAAAGTGAGCCTAACGCCAATGGAGATTTGACGAAAATCATATTCGATCCTTATAGATAATTTTGTTTCCATTGTGCACGTTGTCACGGCGATATACAACTTATCGATAAATTTTTTTCATTTACTAATAAATCGGTGAACTGACGACTACTATTGAAAAATTTCTTCCATTTTTATGCCAGATTACTGTGAGCCCACAGCAGTAAATCGGTCGCGTCCAGCCGATCCACATTGATTATGGATGAGGTAAGCTAAAAATGGCCTTTTCTGAGCTTGGCTGGATGGCAAAGACCAGCGGGACAGATTTTTTTTGGGATTGAACCGCCAGTGTCCCGCGCAATAAAAAAGCACCCAGGGTTTTATCCTAAGTGCTTGTTTTATTTGGTGGGCCCTCGCGGACTTGAACCGCGGACCAAAGGATTATGAGTCCTCTGCTCTAACCAACTGAGCTAAGGGCCCGAAACTTTCAGCCTTCGCTGTCCAGGAAGCTCTTCAGCTTTTCGGATCGCGACGGATGGCGCAACTTGCGCAACGCCTTGGCTTCGATCTGGCGTATGCGCTCGCGCGTCACATCGAACTGCTTGCCGACCTCCTCCAGTGTGTGGTCGGTATTCATCTCGATGCCGAAACGCATGCGCAACACTTTGGCTTCACGCTGCGTCAAGCTATCCAGTATATCAGAAGTTGCGCTGCGCAGGCTCTCGTATACAGCCGCATCGACCGGAACGGTGGTATTCGAGTCCTCGATGAAGTCCCCGAGATGTGAGTCGTCGTCGTCGCCGACCGGCGTCTCCATCGATATCGGTTCCTTCGCGATCTTCAGTATCTTGTGGATCTTGTCTTCGGACATCTCCATCTTCAAGGCCAGCGTCGCCGCGTCCGCCTCCTGCCCCGTCTCCTGCAGTATCTGGCGCGAGATGCGGTTCATCTTGTTGATGGTCTCTATCATATGCACCGGGATGCGGATGGTGCGCGCCTGATCCGCGATCGAACGCGTGATCGCCTGACGTATCCACCATGTCGCATAGGTCGAGAACTTGTAGCCGCGACGGTATTCGAACTTGTCGACCGCCTTCATCAGCCCGATGTTGCCTTCCTGGATCAGGTCCAGGAACTGCAGGCCGCGGTTGGTGTATTTCTTCGCGATCGAGATCACCAGACGCAGGTTGGCCTCTATCATGTCGCGCTTGGCGCGATGCGAACGCGCTTCGCCGTTGGTCATGCGGCGATTGATCTCCTTCAGGTCGCTAATCGGCAAGCCGACACGCTTTTGCATGTTCACGAGATTCTGCTGCTTCTCGATGATCGCATGCTGGTAACGCTGCAGCAGTTCGCTGTATGGCTTGCTTGCCTTGATCTCCTGCTCCAGCCAGCTCATGTCAACCTCGCGGCCGATGAAGCTCTTGATGAAATGCGCGCGCGGCATCTTGCTCTTGGTCACGCAGATATCCTGTATACCGCGCTCGTTCTCGCGTATCTCCTCGACCAGACCGCGCATGGTATTGCAGAGCGCATCGACCTGCTTGGCGGTGAAGCGGAAAGCCATCAGCTCTTCGGTGATGCCCGCTTGATAGGTGTTGTACTGCTTGCTTAAGTAACCGTACTTCTCATAGGCACGGCCCATCTTGTTGAAGAGATCCGCGATCACCGCGAATCGCGACAGCGCATCCACCTTGAGTTGCGCGAGATCGGCCGCCGCGGCGGCAGCCGATGCAGCGGCGAGCGCGTCCTCATCCTCGTCGCTCTCTTCGTCCACGCCGGCGTCGGTATCTTCAGAAGACTCGTCGCCTTCCTCATCGCCTTCCTGATCCTGATCCTCTCCGCCTTGAAGCCCGGACTCGTCTTCCAGTTCGATCTCCACGAATCCGTCGATCAGCTCATTGACGCGTATCTCGTCGCTCTCAATTTTTGCCGCGATCGCCAGAATTTCCGCGATCGTCACGGGGCAGGCCGAGATGGCCTGTATCATGTTGCGCTGTCCTTCCTCGATGCGCTTGGCGATCTCGATTTCCTTCTCGCGCGTCAGAAGATCGACCGTGCCCATTTCGCGCATGTACATGCGCACAGGGTCCGTGGTGCGACCGAACTCCGAGTCCACCGTGGACAGAGCGGCCTCCGCCTCTTCCGCGGCGTCGTCGTCTGCCACTGCGGGAGCCGCATCCGTCATGATCAGCGCTTCCGCATCGGGTGCGACGTCGCACACGCGTATGCCCATGTCGTTGATCATGCTGGCCACGCTTTCGATCTGCTCGACCTCGAGCATGTCCGGCAAATGGTCATTGATCTCTGCGTAAGTCAGGTAACCGCGTTCCTTGCCCAGTACGATCAAAGCCTTCAGGCTGGTGCGCCTTGCCTCGATGTCATGCTGCATGTCGGCCAATGGCAGCTCGATGATGTCGTCCGCCTTTTCCTGTTTTTTCTTACTCTTCTTGATTGTTGCCATAATCATGTTTCCAGTTGCGTAAGACCCGAAAGGGTCGTGGAAAATCGTACCATTATACCCGAATGCGTCAAATCTTTCCTGTCCTTTGACTAGCGCCGCAAAAGACTCAGGTATTCCTCACGTTCCTCGCTGCTCAGACTGGGCAGGCCACCCTGCGCGACCCTGCCCTGCAATGCCATGAACCGCTCGCGCCTATGTCCGTCGTCAAGGCGGCTCATAAGTCCTGCAAATTCCGCATCAACATCGAACGACGCACCCCAGTCCAGCATGTCAGCTTCGGCTTGAGACAAAATCCTTGCATGTATCGTTCCTTCGAACATCTGCATCAGCGCAGGGCTGCTCACTGCGAAATCGGCTTCCCGCAATACGAGCAGCAAGGCGGCGATCGCATCGCCCTCAGCACCTTCCCCATGCCAGTCCGAGGGAAGGCTACTCGCTAGGGCAGGCTTTGCAATCAGGCATTGCAGGAGCAGGCGCTGAACCGGAAATGGGGTTCGCGTCGCTTTTTTCAAGGCCGGGCGAGGAACATGCGCAACCGACTTGATTTCGAACAGCGTCTCGAGCTCTTCCTGGCTGATGCCCGCAAGCTCGGCCACCTTCTTGCGCAACAGCAGCGATGCAACCGGCGAGGTGATCGCAGACAAGAGCGGACGCGCGCGATGGAGAAGTTGGCTGCGCCCCTCCTGCGTGCTCAGATCGAGTCCTCTGCCGATCTCGGAGAGCAGATATTCGGACAAGGGCAGGGATTGCCCAAGCTCTCTTTCAAAAGCATCCCTTCCGAATTCGCGCACAAAGCTGTCAGGATCATGCTCCACGGGCAGGAACAGGAAATTCACGCGCTTGCCGTCCTGCAGGTGCGGCAGCGCGTTCTCGAGCGCACGCCAGGCTGCTTTCTGCCCCGCCTTGTCCCCGTCGAAACAGAAAACGATCTGTTCGGAAAGGCGCATGAGCTTCTGAATGTGATAGGGTGTGGTCGCCGTACCCAGCGTGGCGACCGCGTATTCGACGCCATGCTGCGCCAGCGCCACCACATCCATGTAACCCTCGACGACCAGCACGCGCTGTTTTGCCCTGATCGATTTCTGCGCCTGGAAAAGTCCGTAGAGTTCATGCCCCTTCTCGAAAAGTGCAGTCTCCGGCGAATTGAGATATTTGGGCTCGCCCCTGTCCAGCACGCGCCCGCCAAATCCTATCACCTGATTGCGCTGGTTGATGATGGGAAACATGATGCGGTCGCGAAATCTGTCATACCGCTTGTCATTATCCGAGCTGATAACAAGCCCGGTTTCCTCGAGCGACGCACCTTGATAATCCGGGAAAACAGCGGACAGGTTCTGCCATCCATCAGGCGCGTAGCCTATCGCGTACCTTGCCGCAATCTCGCCGCTCAATCCGCGTCCCTTGAGATATTCGATCGCCCGCCGGGAGAGTTTCAGTTGCTCCCTGTAATAACGCGTGGCAACCTGCATCACCTCATAGAGATCGGGCGCCACCTTCTGGAAATTCTCGCTCGATCGCTCGTGCGGCACTTGCATGCCTACGCTTTTCGCGAGTTCCTCGACAGCTTCGACAAACCCCAGCCCCAGATGCTCCATCACGAAGCTGATGGCCGTGCCGTGCGCGCCGCATCCGAAGCAGTGATAGAACTGCTTGGCCTGGCTTACGGTAAAGGAGGGGGATTTCTCGCTGTGGAAAGGACAGCATGCGACGTAGTTGACGCCCGCTTTTTTCAAGGGCACATGCCGCTCGATCACATCCACGATGTCTAGGCGGTTTAAAAGATCCTGGATGAAACTTCTTGGAATCATGTCAGCGCCCCGCGATCGGAACCAGCATGATCTGCCGGCAGATTCAAATAGACAGGCGCGCCTTGATCAACGCGGAGACGCGACCCATGTCTGCAACACCTGCCAGCTTCGGCTTGATATAACCCATCACCTTGCCCATGTCCTGCGGGCCGTTGGCGCCGACAGAGGCAATGGCCTCGTCCACCGCTGCGGCAATTTCCGCGTCGTCGAGCTGCCTGGGCATGTATTCTGCGAGCACGCTCATCTCGAATTTTTCGGCATCGGCGAGATCATGCCGGGCAGCCGCCTCGTACTGGCTTATCGAATCGCGCCGCTGCTTGTTCATCTTCTCGATGATGGCCAGGATGTCGGCATCCGCGAGTTCGATGCGTTCATCGACCTCGCGCTGCTTGATCGCCGCGAGCAAAAGACGAATAGCCGAGAGACGCGCCGTTTCCTTGGCGCGCATCGCGGCCTTCATGTCATCGGTGATTTTCTGCCTGAGGCACATGCGCCCGCAAGGCCGGATCAATAAAGCTTGGGAGGCAGGGTCTGGCTGCGCAAACGTTTGTAGTGGCGCTTGACTGCCGCAGCCAGCTTGCGCTTACGCTCGGCAGTCGGCTTCTCGTAAAATTCGCGCGCGCGCAAATCGGTCAGCAGCCCGGTCTTTTCCACGGAACGCTTGAAACGGCGCATGGCGACCTCAAACGGCTCATTCTCTTTAACTCGTACGGTTGTCATCTACGAACTACCTTTTACCAAAAAATTGAGGGCGCGATTCTAGCAAATGCGATGCCGCATCACAACCCATATTTTCAACTCACCGTGATTCTTGCAAACTTGCGCTTGCCCACCTGCGCGACCACCACGCTACCCGCCTTAACCGAAAGGTCCTTGTCGCTCACGCGCTCCCCATCGAGCTTGACCGCGTCCTGCTTGATCATGCGCATCGCTTCCGACGTGCTTTCGACCAGATTCGACTGCTTCAGCAGATGCGCTATTGAAATCCCGCCATCGACGGCCTGCACCGACAGTTCCGGCATTTCATCGGGTAATGCGCCGCGACGGAATCGCGCCTCGAATTCGGCCAGAGCATCGTCTGCATCCCTTTGCGCATGGAAGCGCGCAACGATCTCCTTTGCGAAAAGCACCTTGATGTCGCGCGGATTTCGCCCCTCGTCCACCTCTGCGCGCCATTTCGCGATTTCGCCCGAACTCCTGAAAGACAGGAGTTCGAGATAGCGCCACATGAGCTCGTCTGAAATCGACATCAGCTTTCCGAACATGTCCTGAGGCCTGTCCGTGATGCCCACGTAGTTTCCAAGTGACTTGGACATCTTGTTCACGCCGTCCAGCCCCTCCAGTAGAGGCATGGTCAATATGCATTGCGCAGGCTGGCCAAAATGTCTCTGCAATTCGCGCCCCATCAGCAGGTTGAACTTCTGGTCCGTGCCTCCCAGCTCGACATCCGCCTTGAGCGCGACCGAATCGTAACCCTGCACCAGCGGGTAGATGAATTCATGTATCGCTATCGGCTGGCCGCCTTTGTAGCGCTTGGAGAAATCGTCGCGCTCCAGCATCTGAGCAACGGTGTGGGTTGCAGCAAGGCGGATCAGGTCCACCGCGCTGAATTTATCCATCCAGGCCGAATTGAACACGATCTCGGTCCTTTCTGAATCCAGCACCTTGAAAACCTGGTCGCGATAGGACTGCGCATTTTCCAGCACCTGTTCGCGCGACAGCGGAGGGCGCGTGGCATTCTTGCCGGTCGGATCGCCTATCATGCCGGTGAAATCGCCGATCAGGAACAGCACATGGTGCCCCATCTCCTGAAACTGGCGCATCTTGTTCAGCAAGACGGTATGGCCCAGATGCAGGTCAGGCGCAGTGGGATCAAAACCTGCCTTGATGCGCAGCGGCCGCCCCAATGCAAGTTTCTGCTTCAGCTCGGCCTCGATCAGGATCTCGTCTGCGCCGCGCTTTATCGTATTCAGCACCTCATTCACTTCATTCATTCTTCCATCCAGTTCAAAAAATCATTTCCGTTCATCCGCGCCTTCATGCCGCCCGTCGGAATAAAAAACCATGCTAGGCGTTTCCCTACCGATTATCAGTTTAACCTTTAAGTAATACACGGTTTCTGCTAGAGTGCGCATTCGATCCCGATAAAAAGCCCGTGCGGCTCACACGGAGACCTCTAATGTTAACGCAAAACATGCTCAACCAAGAGCGCAAAAAAAAGCTGCGCTGGTTCGTCACGATGTCCACGATGCCTTTGCTGGGCGTGTTGACCGCATTCGGACTCGTTCCTTCCGGAAGTCTGGGGCTCAATAGCGGAAACGTCACGATCGAGAAGCTTGCCCTCCCCTCTGCCCCATCCGTGGCAACCGATGCAACCACCTTCTGGCACACCGAGCGCGTGCAACCTGGCGACACCGTCGCCGCGCTTATGCTAAGGCTCAACATCAGGGACAACTCGGCCAGCAGCTACTTGCGCAACAGCCAGGATGCGAAACCTTTCCGCAATTTGCCCGTAGGCCACGAAATCCAGGCCGAGACGGATGCCAATGGCGCGCTGCTATCGCTGAGTTATCTGGACAAGCAGGGCGATCAGGTGGTCGTCAGGAGGCAGGGCGACTCCTTCACCCTCAAGACCACCGCACCCCAGCTTGAAAAACGCCTGTTCGTGCGCACCGGGGAAATCAAGGGCAGCCTCTACGCAGCCACCGACGCGGCAGGCCTGCCAGAAACGGCTGCCAACCAGTTGACGGAAATTTTCGATGGCGACATCGATTTCCACCACGACTTGAGACGCGGCGACAGATTCACCGTGGTTTACGAGACAACCTACAGCAATGGCGCGCTGGTCAAGATAGGTCAGATCCAGGCGGCCGAATTCATCAACCGCGGCCAGGCATACCGCGCCGTGCGCTTCCAGACTGATGCGACTCACGGCGACTACTACACGCCGGAAGGCCAGAGCCTCAAGAAAGCCTTTCTGCGCTCGCCGATCGCTTTCTCGCGCATCAGCTCAGGCTTCACGATGGCACGCTTTCACCCCATATTGAACAAGTGGCGCGCACACAAGGGAGTGGATTTCGCAGCACCCATGGGCACGCCTGCGAAAGCGACAGCGGACGGCACGGTCGAATTCAAAGGCACGCAAAGCGGTTACGGCAACGTCGTTATCCTGCAGCACCAGGGCAATCTGTCGACCGTGTACGGGCATCTCTCACGATTCCCCAAGGGATTGCACAAGGGTGAGCACATAAGACAGGGAGACGTGATCGGTTATGTCGGCATGTCGGGGCTTGCGACCGGCCCGCATCTGCACTACGAGTTCAGGGTCAACGGACAGCAACACGACCCGATGAAAGTTGCGCTTCCCAATGCACGGCCCATCAGCGGCGCAAACCGGGTCGCATTCAGGGCGCTGGCCAACAAATTCATCGCGAGCCTGAATCAACTTCGCAACACCAACCTCGCAAAACTTGACTGAGCGTTACATCGGACTGATGTCGGGCACCAGCCTGGACGGCATAGATGCCGTTCTGGTTGAGTTCGAACATGACCATCCGTTCGTTGCAGGCAAGTTCTTCATGCCCTATGAAGATGCGTTGAAGCGTTCCGTACTTGAACTCCAGCATCCAACGCACGACGAGTTGCACCGCACCCAGCTGGTCTCCAGCCATCTGGCCCGCCAGTATGCGATCGTCGTCCGCACTCTGCTCGAACAGAACACCTGTCGCCCGGAACAGGTCGCGGCAATAGGCTGTCACGGCCAGACCATACGCCACCGCCCGGACGCGGGATACACGCTGCAGATAGGCAATGCCGCGCTGCTTGCCGAACTTACCGGCATCACCGTGGTCAGTGATTTTCGGTCCCGAGACATTGCAGCTGGCGGCCAGGGAGCGCCATTGGTTCCCGCCTTCCACGAGAAAATATTTCGCCATCCCGACATACACCGCGCAATTGTGAACATCGGCGGCATCAGCAACCTGACCGACCTCGCCCCCGGACACGTTGCGACAGGGTATGACTGTGGCCCTGGCAACATGCTGATGGATGCCTGGTGCATGAGGCACCTGCAGAAACCGCATGACGCAGATGGCGCATGGGCGGAAAGCGGGAAGGTCTTGCCTCGGCTGCTCGAAAGCCTGCTTGCAGAACCCTACTTCGGCCTTCCTCCTCCCAAGAGCAGCGGGCGCGATCTTTTCAACATGGCCTGGCTGGAAAACCATCTGCATCAGGACGATGCCCCGGAAGACGTCCAGGCCACCTTGCTGATGCTAACCGCGACGACCATCGCCGAGGCCGTCGATGGGGCTCAGGAAATCTACCTGTGCGGAGGAGGCGCTCACAACGGCGCATTGCGCCGCGCGCTTTGCGCCCTGTTACCCCGTCGCAGCATCAGAACCACCGATGCGCTTGACGTCGATGGCGACTATCTAGAAGCCATTGCCTTTGCGTGGCTCGCAAGACAGAATCTTCTGGGACACACCGCGAATCTGCCTCAAGTCACCGGCGCAAATCACCCCTGCATACTGGGCGCGATCCACAAAGTCTGATTCGCGCGCCTCCCTCAGTCCGCCTGTTTGCGCAGGAACGAAGGAATATCATAGGTATCCATGCCCGATTTCTCCATCGCATCCACTGCGGCGCGGCGGCCTGTGCGCATGATGGTCGGCATCTCGAGTTCACCGTAGTTGACGCCCACCGGCTGATCGTGCGTGCCTGTCCTCTTGTAGTCCTGGTCCACATACACCACTTCGGGCTTGGCCATCTTGCGCTCCAGCGGTCCGCCCAGCCCGGTCGCAACCACGGTCACGCGCAACTCGCTGCCCATGGACTCGTCGAATACGGAACCCAGTATCACCGTCGCCTCTTCTGCGGCAAACTGCACGCAGGCCATCACGTCTTCCATCTCGCTCACCTTGAGAGAGCTCGATGAAGTGATGTTGACAAGGACGCCGCGCGCACCCGTCATATCCACATCCTCAAGCAGGGGGCTTGCGATCGCGCGCTCTGCGGCAATTTTTGCGCGATCCGGCCCGGATGCAATCGCGGATCCCATCATCGCCATGCCGTTTTCCGACATCACCGTGCGCACGTCCGCAAAGTCCACGTTGATGAGCCCTGGCACGTTGATGACTTCCGCGATTCCTGCCACCGCACCCTGCAATACGCCATTCGCTGCCTTGAACGCTTCAGGCACGGTGACATCCTTGCCCAGAACTTCCATCAGCTTGGCATTGGGCACGATGATCAGGGAATCCACATGCTCGTGCAGTGCCTTGATGCCTTCTGCGGCATAACGCATCCTGTTGCCTTCATAGACGAAGGGCTTGGTGACCACCGCGACGGTCAGGATATTCATCTCGCGCGCGATCTGCGCGACGATGGGCGCAGCACCCGTACCTGTCCCGCCGCCCATCCCTGCCGTGATGAACACCATGTTAGCGCCATCGATCAGCTCCTTGATGCGCTCGCGATCTTCCTCGGCTGCTGCTTTGCCAACGGAAGGCTTTGCGCCAGCACCCAGTCCCTTCGTGATCGCCGCGCCTATCTGCAACTGCGTGCGCGCCTTGCTGCGGTTTAACGCCTGCGCATCCGTGTTGATCACGATGAACTCGACGCCCTGCACGCCCTGATCGATCATGTGATCGACGGCATTGCCGCCGCACCCGCCCACACCGATCACCTTGATGACTGCATCCTGAGATTGTGCTTCCATGATTTCAAACATCGCTACCCCCTTAACGTAACAAAATTCAACCCGGCCAGAACATGACCATCCATCAAACTAAAACAACGACTTCATTTTTGCCAAAAGATCCTTGAACGAATTCGATTGCTGGCGCGTCTCCTCGTTGCGCCTGTGATAATCAAGCGCGTAAAGCAGCAGCCCGACCCCGGTCGCCATGCGCGGGGTCTTCACCACTTCCGAAAGCCCACCTACATATCTGGGTATGCCGAGCCTCACAGGCAGGTGGAATATCTCCTCGCCCAGCTCGACCATACCCTGCATTGCGCTGCTGCCACCTGTGATCACGATGCCTGAAGAGAGCAGGTCGTCGAACCCGCTGCGCCTGAGCTCCGCCTGCACCAGCGAATAGAGTTCCTCGACGCGCGGCTCTATCACCTCTGAAAGCGTCTGTCTGGACAACATGCGCGGGCCGCGCTCGCCGACCCCAGGCACCTCGATGGATCCGTCATCCGCCAGCTGGCGGAGTGCGCAGCCGTGCCTTATCTTGATGTCCTCCGCATCCTGCGTTGGCGTGCGCAAGGCCATCGCGATGTCATTGGTGATCTGGTCTCCCGCGATCGGAATCACCGCGGTATGGCGTATCGATCCGCCGGTAAACACTGCGATATCCGTCGTGCCGCCCCCTATGTCCACTAGGCATACGCCCAGATCCATCTCGTCGTCGGCCAGCACCGCCCGGCTCGATGCCAGAGGCTGCAGTATCAGCTCGTTCACTTCGAGACCGCAGCGATGTATGCACTTCATGATGTTCTGCACCGCCGCCTCGGCTCCAGTCACGATGTGAACCTCGACGTCCAGCCTCATCCCGCTCATGCCCAGCGGCTTCTTGATGCCGTCCTGCCCGTCTATGCTGAAGGTCTGTTCCAGCACATGCAACGTCTGCTGGTCGGCAGGCAGGCTGATGGAGCTTGCGGTCTCGAGCACGCGCTCTATGTCGGCCTGCGTCACTTCCTTGTCCTTGATCTTCACCATGCCGCGCGAGTTCGAGCTGCGTATATGGCTGCCTGCGATGCCGGTATGCACCGAAGTGATCTTGCAGTCGGCCATCAGCTCCGCTTCTTCCAGCGCACGCTGTATCGCGCCCACCGTCGCCTCGATGTTCACCACCATGCCCTTTTTCATCCCTGATGAGTCATGCATGCCCATGCCGATGACTTCAAGCGCACCGTCGGCCTTGACCTCGCCGACGATCGCCACGATCTTCGACGTGCCTATATCGAGCCCCACCACTAGGTTCTTCGTTTCCTTGTTTCTGCTCATTGCGTACGCTCCGTTCCGGAAGACAGAATCAAGGTTTTCCCTGCTCTGTCGTTGACATTCGCTTCGTTCATCCTTCCGCCTTTCCTATCACCCTCACCGCGAATCCATGCCGGTAACGCATGTCCACCACTTCCTGGCCTTCTGCCTTCTGCTTTCCATCGCCCATCTTCGCCGCATCATCCATGCTCTTCCGATAGGCCACGAACCTTTCCACTCGTTCCTGCAGCGCCTCCCGACCCAGCTCGACCACCGTGCCGTTGCTCAAGCCAAGCTGCCACGCATGCCTTGCGGAAAACACGATCTGCGACACCTTCAGATTAAGCACTGCAAGCTGTTCGCTGAACTTTCCGTACTCGTCCAGCACTTCCGCAGAGCTGCCGTCTATCCCTATGAATCTCGGAAGCTGCATGGATGTTTCAGCAACGAAGACCTCGCCCTGCTTGTCCACCAGTGCATCATCGTTCCAGCGCGCCACCGGCTGATGCTCTTCTATCTTCAGCACCAGGCTGTCCGGAAATTGGCGACTTATGCTGACGCTTTTAACCCAGGGTACCGCCTGTAACGCAACCCTGAGCTTTTCTATGTTCACCGTCAGGAAATTTCCCTGCACACCACGTCTTACCACTTCAAGCACCACGGCATCCGATATGCGCTCAGGCGTATTCGCCAGCCTCACCGTCTTCACCGGCAACAGCGCTGGCAGATGCACGATGTAATGCACCGTCCCGTACAGGATGGCGAGAGCGCTCAGCCCCAGCAGGAAATTTGCGATCCTTGCGAGCAGGGACGCGTTATCCCACATGGGCAAGCTCCAATACGCGCAGCACCAGCTCTTCAAAACCGATTCCTGCATTTCGCGCAGCCATCGGCATGAGGCTGTGATCCGTCATGCCAGGCGATGTGTTGATCTCCAGCACGTAGGGCTGCCCTGTTTCGCTCATCAGAAAATCCACTCGTCCCCAGCCCTGCGCGCCTATCAGCGCAAATGCCCTCTCGGCAAGCCGCTGCATCTCACCTTCCATTTCAGCATCGAGCCCGGATGGGCACAGGTAGCGCGTATCGTTGCGCAGATACTTCGCCTCATAGTCATAGAATTCGGAGGCAGGCTCTATCCTGATCACGGGCAGCGCCTTGTCACCCAGTATCGCAACGGTAAATTCCCCGCCCCCGATATAGCGCTCCGCGATCACCAGCCTGTCGTATTGGGCGGCATGCAGGTAGGCTTGCGACAGATCATCCTTGTTCTTGACCTTGGTTATGCCGACACTCGAGCCTTCGTTTGCAGGTTTGACGAAGAGCGGGAGCCCCAGTTTTTCGACGACATCCTTGCTGCTCTCCTCCAGCATCAGATATTCAGGGACAGGCAGGCCTCCCGCCTGCCATACGAGTTTGCTGCGCCACTTGTCCATCCCCAGAGCCGAAGCCATCACGCCGCTTCCCGTGTAGGGCATGCCCATGAGCTCAAGTGCGCCCTGAACCGTGCCATCCTCGCCGAAGCGTCCGTGCAGCGCGATGAACGCACGATCGTAGCGATCGTTCACAAGTTCCTGCAAGCTGCGCTCCGCAGGATCGAATGCATGCGCATCCACGCCGCTTCTTTGAAGCGCTGCTAGCACTGCAGCTCCGCTTTTGAGTGAAACTTCGCGCTCTGCAGATCGTCCGCCGAAAAGCACCGCAACCTTGCCGAAGGAAGCGGGATTGAAGACTGGGGATTCAGAATTCTGTCTGTTCATTATTCGTGCTCGCCGACAATTCTCACTTCGGGGTGCAGCAGCACGCCCGTTTTCTCTTTCACTTCGCGTTGCACCAGGGAAATCAGCTCCTCGATATCCTTCGCCTTTGCCCCCCCCCTGTTGACGATGAAGTTTGCATGTTTCTCGGACACCTCTGCTCCGCCTATCCTCTTGCCCTTCAGACCGGTTAGTTCGATCAGCCTGGCAGCATGATCGTCTTGAGGATTGCGAAACACCGAGCCCGCATTGGGCAGATTCAATGGCTGGCTTGCAATCCGCTTGCCGAGCAGCTCCTTGATTTTCCTTCTCGCTTCATCGCCATTTCCCGGGGCGAATCTCATCCGCGCACCCGCAAACAGCTCATGGTATTGAGGCTCGAGGTTTGAGGTAATGTCCTCAACTTTGCCTGTGGGGGACGCGCGCGCGCTCCTCTCCCCCCGTGCCTCAATTCTTTCGACATGACGATAGCCGATCTCATACTCTTCAGGCCTGCGCAGCAGAAGCTCGCCCAGTCTCGTCACAATTTCGACCTCTTGTATGCAGTTCCAGGTCTCATTGCCATAGCACCCTGCGTTCATCGCCAGCATGCCGCCCACCGTTCCCGGTATGCCGGCAAAGAATTCGGCGCCGCTCATGTCATGCATGGCGGCAAAACGCGCAAGTTTTGCGCCTGGTACGCCGGCCTGCACATAGATCGATCCGTTTTCCGCAAGGCGCAATTCGCGAAGCGCGCCGTGCAACAAGATGACAGTGCCCTTTATACCCCCGTCTCTCACCAGCAGATTGCTGCCCAGCCCAACAGTCACGATCGGCTCGCCAGCAGGCAGGCTCTGCATAAATGCGCGCAGATCATCGAGATCGGCGGGCTGATAGAACCTTTCTGCAACACCGCCGGCGCGCCAGCTGGTATGACGGCTCATCGGCTCGTCGAGCTTCAGGCTCCCGCGCAAGCCAGAAGGCAGAGGGCTGAGAACTGAGGACTGAATACCGGTCAGCCTGGCCAGGCCCGAATCGACAGCTTGCCGAAAAGCGGCAATGCTGTTTCCTGTCTTCAATTGTCTGTCTTCTGTCATCATGTTCATGACTTGGCCATCTGTTTGATCATCGCGGGCACATTGCCTATGGATCCCGCCCCCATCGTCAGCACAACGTCCGCGTTTCTCGCCTGCTGCATCACGACCGCCGGCATGTCTGCGATGTTCTCGACGAACACCGCCTCGCTCTGTCCGGCCAGGCGAAGCGCATGCATCATCGCGCGCCCGTTCGCCGCCACCAGAGGTGTCTCGCCTGCCGCGTACACCTCCGTCAGAACCAGCACATCCACGCTGCAGAGTATCTTCACGAAATCCTCGAACAGGTCTCGCGTCCTGGTGTAACGGTGCGGCTGAAAGGCCAGCAGCAAACGCCTTCCAGGGAAAGCGCCGCGCACTGCGCTCAAGGTGGCAGCCATCTCCGCAGGATGGTGGCCATAATCGTCTATAAGCGTGAAGCTTCCGCCTTCAGGCAGCGCTATCTCCCCATAGCGCTGCAATCTTCTATCCACTCCTTCGAATTCACGAAGCGCGGCAACGATCGCCTCATCCGCGACGCCCACTTCGAGCGCAATCGAAATTGCGGCGAGCGCATTGAGCACATTGTGGTTGCCTGCAAGATTGAGGGTGATGTCAAGATCCTTGGGCGTGCCGTTCTGGCGGCATTGCGCCGTGAACAGCATCTGTCCCCCAGCCGCCCGTACGTTCACAGCGCGGATCTGTGCCGACTCGTCGAAGCCATAGGTCGTCACAGGCTTGGTGATTCTGGGCAGGATTTCGCGAACATTGGCATCGTCCACGCAAAGCATCGCGCGTCCGTAAAAGGGGAGGTGCTCGACGAAATCCACGAATGCCTGCTTGAGCCTGGCGAAATCGTGCCCATAGGTTTCCATGTGATCCGCGTCGATGTTGGTGATCACCGCCAGTATCGGCTGCAGATAAAGGAAGGAGGCATCCGATTCGTCCGCCTCAACGACGATGAATTCCCCTGTGCCAAGTTTTGCATTCGCACCGCTGCTGTTCAGCCTTCCGCCTATCACGAAAGTTGGATCGAAACCGCCTCTGGCCAGAACGCTTGCGGTAAGAGATGTCGTCGTGGTCTTGCCGTGCGTGCCTGCCACAGCAATACCCTGGCGCAATCTCATCAACTCTGCCAGCATCATCGCGCGCGGCACGACGGGGATGCGACGCTCGCGTGCCGCCGTCACCTCGGGATTGTCCTTGCTCACCGCTGTCGACACTACCACCACGTCAGCATCGTCGATATTTTTCTCGTCGTGGCCGATGCTCACCGTCATGCCGAGTCCGATGAGCCTTCTGGTGACCGCGTTTTCGCTAATGTCCGAACCGCTCACGCCAAAGCCCAGGTTGTACATCACCTCGGCTATGCCATTCATCCCGGAGCCGCCGATTCCCACGAAGTGTATGCGCTTGATCTTGTGCCTCATCCCGCCATCCCCTTGCATATCTCCGCCACCGATTCTGCGGCCTGCGCCTTTGCCATGCTGCGCGCCCTCAAAGCCATCTCCGCAAGTTTTTCCCGGCTCAGCCCCATCAGCATCTCCGCGAGCTTCATCGCAGTCAGCCCGGATTGAGGAAGCAATATTGCAGCATCTCTATCGCTCAGGAATCGCGCGTTATGCGTCTGGTGATCGTCCACTGCAAACGGGAAGGGCACGAGCAAGCTCGCTACTCCTGCTGCCGCAAGCTCTGCCACCGTCAGCGCACCCGCCCTGCAGATCACCAGGTCCGCATTTGCATAGCTCTCAGCCATGTCATCGATGAATGGCCTGATGTCCGCCTCGACGCCCAACTCGCGGTACAACGCAACAACGGCTGCATGATTGCTGCGTCCGGACTGGTGCAATACCCTGGGCCTGACATCTGCGGGCAGCTGGGCGAGCGCGCGAGGCACCGTGTCATTCAAGACCTGCGCGCCCAGGCTGCCCCCCACCACCAGCAGTTCAAGCGCACCCTTTCGTCCGGCATAGCGCATTTCCGGCTCATCAAGCGCTTCGATCCGGCTGCGCACCGGATTGCCGCACCAGATTGCGCCGGGCAGCACATCCGGAAATCCGCTCATCACCTTGCCTGCAAGATGCGCAAGGACCCTGTTGCTCAATCCCGCGATGGAATTCTGCTCGTGTATCGCCAGCGGGCAGCGCAGCAGTGACGCCATCAACCCGCCCGGAAAGGTGATGTAGCCGCCCATGCCCAACACCACGTCCGGCCTGTATCGGAAGAGCGCTACAGCACTCTGCCACAATGCGATCATCAGGTTGAAGGGCAGCAGAAGCTTGCGCAGCACACCCTTGCCGCGCAGTCCTGAAAAACGCACCAAAGCCATCTCGTAACCGTGTCTGGGCACGAGTTCCGCTTCCATGCTGCCGGGCGCACCCAGCCATGTGATCTTCCAGTCCTGCGCTTTCAGCACGTCGGCCACGGCCAGCGCCGGAAATATGTGCCCTCCGGTGCCGCCCGCCATGATCATGATTGAGCGGCTCATACCGGCAGCCCCCTGGCGATGCGTCGATTCTCATAATCGACCCTGAGCAATATGGCCGCGGCGATGCAGTTCATCACCACACCGCTTCCACCGAAGCTAAGAAATGGCAGCGTCAGTCCCTTGGTGGGCAGTATCCCCATATTCACGCCGATGTTGATCGTCGCCTGTACGCCTATCCATACGCCTATGCCTTGCGCGACCAGCGCCGAAAAATTACGTTCCAGAAAAGCAGCATGTCGCCCGATCTGGAATGAGCGCATCACCAGAAGACCGAACAGCAGCACGACCGATATCACGCCAGCCAGTCCCAGCTCCTCGGCGATCACAGCCATCAGGAAATCTGTGTGAGCCTCCGGCAGATAAAACAGCTTCTCCACGCTGCCTCCCAGCCCCACGCCCAGCCATTCACCGCGACCGAACGCGATCAGTGCATGGCTCAACTGATAGCCCTTGCCATAGGGGTCGGCCCAGGGATTCATGAATCCGATCACGCGCTGCAACCGGTATGGGGAGGACAGGATCAACGCTGCAAATGCCAACGGAAGTGCCAACAACAGCGCGCCGAATATCCTGACGTTGAAGCCGCCCAGCCAAAGCGTCGCGATCGCGATGGAAAGGATCACGACGAATGCACCCATGTCCGGCTCCTGAAGCAGCAGGAATCCCACCCCCACCATCACCCCGAATATCGGCAGGAACGCCTTGACGAACAGATGTTTTATCGCACCCTTGCGCACCGCATAATCGGCAGCATACAACACCGAAAACAGCTTCATCAGTTCCGAGGGCTGCAGATTGATCACCATCAGGGAAAGCCAGCGCCGGCTGCCGTTCACTTCACGCCCCACATGCGGTATCAGAACCAGAATCAAGAGGGCTGCACCCGCCCCAAACAGATAGGGTGCATAGGTCTGCCAGGTCTGCACCGGCAACTGAAATGCGAACGCGCCTGCCAGAACGCCTACAAAAATGAACATGCCGTGCCGCACAAGATAATAGGTTGCCTGGTGATGGGTGAACTTGCTTCCTTCCGCAGTGGCAATGGAGGATGAATAGACCATCACAAGACCTATCGACAAGAGCGCGATGAAAACCCAGATCAGGAGATTGTCGAACTGCGCCTGAGGCAGCGGCGTCCTCGTTCTGACTAGTGAAGCCATGCGACCTCCTTGTCCAGTTTCAGCACTTCCCCGACATAGACTTCCGCGCGATGCGCATAATTCCTGTACATGTCGAAACTCGCGCAGGCAGGTGAAAGCAGAACCGCATCCTTGGGCCTGGCCTGCCTTGTCGCCTCAAGTACCGCCTCTCTCATGTCGTTTGCGCGCAGCACAGGGACTGAGCACTCCTTCAACGCAGCTTCGATCAGCGGCGCATCCTGCCCTATCAGCACGACCGCGCGCGCGTGTTTCATCACTGCAGGCTTCAATGGAGAGAAATCCTGGCCCTTGCCAATGCCGCCTGCGATCAACACTGATTTGCATCCCAGCCCTTCCAGCGCTGCGACTGTCGCACCGACGTTTGTTCCCTTGGAATCGTCGTAAAAACTCACATCGTTGATGCATGTGACGAACTCGACGCGATGCGCAAGACCCTTGAAGCGCTTCAGCGCCTCGAGCATCGCTGGCATGGGTAGACCTGTCGCGCTGCACAATGCCAGAGCAGCCTGCGCATTCGCGGCGTTGTGCAACCCTGCTATCTGCAGTTCCGATGTTTTGATCAAGCGCTCACGGCCTCTCACCAGCCAGATTTCTCCGCCTTCCTTTTCGATGCCGAAGTCTGCATCGTTTTCTGGCATGGAAAGGCCGAATGTGATGGATGGCTTACCTTTCCGTATCATCTTCATGCAGCGTGCATCGTCACGGTTCAATATCTGCACGCGGCAGCCGTGGTATATGCGCTCCTTCGCGTCCGCATATTCATCCATGCCTGCATAGCGGTCCAAATGGTCCTCGCTGATGTTGAGCACGACAGCCGCATCCGCCCTCAAACTTTCCGTCGTTTCAAGCTGGAAGCTGGAAAGCTCGAGCGCCCAGACTTCAGGCTGTTTGTCCTTGCGATCCATCACAACGTCGAGCACTGCAGGAGAGATGTTGCCTGCAGCCACCGCATTCCTGCCGACTGCCTTGCACAGAAATTCAACCATGCTGGTGACCGTGGTCTTGCCGTTCGAGCCCGTGATCGCGATCACCTGTGCCCGGCTTTCCGTTTCCGACAAATGCTGCGCAAAGATTTCGATATCCCCGACCACATGAACTCCCGATGCCATCGCCTTCCTAACGAAGGGATCTGCAATGGGCACACCGGGACTCATCGCGATCATGCCCACACCTTCCAGCAGCGCATCGTCAAATTCTCCGCAATGGATCTCTTCCGGTTTTACGAGTCGCGCCGCCTCTTCCAGACCGGGCGGATTCAAACGGCTGTCCGCAATGCGCAAGCTTGTACCCTTTTCTGAAAACCAGCGCACCATGGATAATCCGGTCTCTCCAAGCCCCAGCACAAGCACCGTCTTCCCGGTCGCATCCGGGCGCTTCATGTGCAGGATGTTTTTCGTGTCTTTGGGCATCTGCTTCATCTCAGTTTCAGGGTTGCCAGACCCAGAAGCACCAGCAGCATCGTGATGATCCAGAAGCGCACCACCACCTGCGTTTCCTTCCATCCCTTGAGTTCATAGTGATGGTGCAGTGGCGCCATCCTGAACACGCGCTTCCCCGTGATCTTGAAGGAGGCGACCTGGATCACCACCGAAAGTGTCTCCACCACGAAAACGCCACCCATGATGAACAACACGAGTTCCTGGCGCACGATCATCGCGACCACACCCAGCGCCGCACCCAGCGCAAGCGCGCCCACGTCGCCCATGAAGACTTCAGCCGGATAGGCGTTGAACCACAGGAAGGCGAGTCCCGCGCCGGCTATGCCGCCGCAGAACACGGCGAGCTCGCCTGCCCCGGGTATGTAAGGTATCCCCAGATACTTCGCAAACACCGCATTGCCCGCCACATAGGAAAATATCGCCAGCGCGCCGCTCACCATCACGGTCGGCATGATCGCCAGGCCATCCAGTCCATCCGTCAGGTTCACCGCATTGCTCGTGCCGACGATCACGAAATAGGCCAGAGCGATGAACGCCGCTGCGCTCAGCGGAAACACCCAGAGCTTCATGAAGGGCACGATCATTTCCGTTTCCGCCGGGAGTGTTGCGGTATGCCAAAGATAAGCGCCGACGATCAGCGCGATGACGGATTGCCAGAACATCTTGGCCTTGGCCGACAAGCCCTTGGGATTTCTGTGCACCACCTTGCGATAATCATCGACCCAGCCGATCACACCAAAGCCCAGCGTGGTGAACAGCACGACCCACACGTAGTGATTGCGCAACTCGCCCCACAAAAGCGTGGTGATGGCAACAGAGGTCAGGATCAGCGCGCCGCCCATGGTGGGCGTGCCCGCCTTGACCAGGTGCGTCTGCGGTCCGTCCGTGCGCACGGACTGACCTATCTTGTAGGCCGTCAGCTTGCGTATCATCGCTGGTCCCACCATGAAAGAGATCACGAGCGACGTCATCGCCGCAAGCACGGTGCGCAGCGTGATGTAATTGAACACGCTGAAAAACCTGACATCCTGTGACAGCCATTGCGCCAGGGCTAGCAGCATCTCTCTTCCTTCTTTTCCATACAAAACTCGACTGCGCGCTCCATCCTCATGAAGCGCGATCCCTTGATCAGCACGGTAGTGCCTGCATGCAATTCTTTTTCCAGCGCGTTCTGCAAGTCCTCGATCTGCTCGCAGTGCTGCGCGTTGCTGCCAAATTCGCGCGCGGCGATGCGGCTCAACTCTCCCAGCGCATAAAGCCGATCTATGCCTGACTTTCTTGCAGCCCTGCCGATCTCGGCATGCATCTCTTCTGCATCTGCGCCAAGCTCTCCCATGTCTCCCAGCACCAGAACACGCCGACCTTCCGCATTTGCGAGCACCTGGATCGCCGCACTCATGGATGCGGGGTTTGCGTTATAGGTGTCGTCGATCACGATTGCGCCGTTCCGTCCCTGCTTTCTCTGCATTCGACCTGCCACGCCGGAAAATCTCTCCAGCCCTGCGACGATAATCCCGACCGGAATTCCCAGCGCGACAGCTATGGATGCCGCAGCCAGCGCATTGCGCGCGTTGTGTTCCCCGGGTACCTGCAGCGCGACAGAGAATTCTCCGCCGGGCGTTTTCACATGGAGGTTCAATCCGGACCCGTGAGGCTGCCATGTTCCCCTCACATCGGACTCTTCGTTAAGGCCAAACTCGATCCGGGTACGCGAACCGGCAAGCTTGCGCCATAGCGGTGCATGTTCGTCATCCGCGTTGATGATCGCGATACCGCAACTTTGCAGTCCCTCGAAGATTTCCCCTTTCGCACGGGCAACACCCTCCACGCTGCCCAGCCCTTGCAGATGTGCGCCGCTTGCGTTGTTGATCAGCGCGATCTGCGGCAATGCAATGCGCGTGAGATAACTTATCTCGCCGAAATGATTCATGCCCATTTCGATCACTGCATGCTTGTGGTGTTCGTTCAACTGCAACAGGGTCAGCGGCATGCCGATGTCGTTGTTCAGATTCCCCCTTGTTGCCAGCACTGCCTCATCGCTATTTGCAGCAGCGCGCAGTATGCAGGCCGTCATTTCCTTCACCGTGGTCTTGCCGTTGCTGCCTGTGATCGCGACCAGACTGACTTCAAACTGGCGGCGCCAGTATGCCGCGAGACTGCCCAGCGCAAGGCGCGCATCATCCACCAGCAGGATGGGCAATCCTGCATCCTGAATCCTGAATCCCGAATCCCGGTACATCAACACCGCTGCAGCACCTGCCTCGAGCGCCTCGAGTGCAAATTCCGCGCCATCGAAATGGTCGCCCTTGAGCGCAACGAAGAGATCTCCCCTGGCTATCTTGCGCGTGTCCGTGGATACCGCCATGAATTCAGCATCCGCGCCCGTCATGCGGGCACCCAGCACTTCTGCGACTTGCGCAAGCCTCATCATTGGATGCCTCCTGCAACCCACGATACGAGCGCCTCTTTCGCGACCTCAACATCGCTGAATGACAGTCTTTCTCCCCTTATCTCCTGATAGTCCTCATGACCCTTCCCCGCTATGAGTACGGTGTCGCATGCGCGCGCCTTGCCGATTGCGCATGCGATGGCCGATGCGCGGTCAGCAATGATTTCATGGTTTGCCAACGCCATCTCGCTCGTCACTTCCCCTATGATAGATGCCGGATCTTCGCTCCTGGGATTGTCACTCGTGACGATGCAAAAGTCTGAAAATTTCTCGGCTATCCTACCCATCATCGGACGCTTGCCCCGGTCGCGGTCGCCGCCGCAACCAAAAACGCAGTACAGCTTTCCATCAGTTCCCGCATTCATTTCCCTCAAGGCCAGAAGCACCTTCTCCAGCGCATCGGGTGTGTGCGCGTAATCCACGATGACCGCAGGCTGACCTGCGCTGCCTATTTTCTGCATGCGACCCGAAGCGGGCTGGATGCGCCGCAATGCGCCCAACGCTTCATTCATGGCGACATCGCCAAGCAGCAGCACAGCCAGCACGCCCAGCAGATTCGCCGCGTTGAATTTCCCCACCATCGCGCTTTCAAGCACGCCCATGCCCCAGCTCGAAAACACTTCGATGCGCAGTCCTTCCGGGCTCATATTCAGAAGCTTTCCGAAAACCATGCGCAGGCCGTGCTTTTCTGCCAGATGCAATGCCTCATCGGTCAGCCCGTAGCCTATGACTTCGACCTCGCTTTCCAGAAGCTGAACCGCCGTTTCCGCGCCAAACGCGTCATCCAGGTTGACCACAGCATGCTTGAGCAACTTCCAGTCGAACAGCCTGCGCTTTGCTGCAGCATAGCTTTCCATGTCGCCGTGGTAATCCAGGTGATCACGGCTCAGATTGGTCAGGAGCGCCACGTCAAAGTGAACGCCGTTGACGCGCCCCTGCACCAGCGCATGCGATGAAACCTCCATCGCAACGGCTTCTGCACCATCAACCAGATACTGCGCAAGCAGTCCGTGCAGAAGTACCGCATCAGGCGTCGTGTTCGCGCTGGGTTCCAACGCCCCGGCGAATCCGTTGCCCAACGTCCCGACAAGCGCGCACTTTCTTCCTGAAAATCCCAATGCCTGTGCGATCCAGTGACAGGTGGATGTCTTGCCATTGGTGCCCGTCACGCCAACCATCCACAGGTGTTCTGACGGATATCCATACGCCGCATCCGCGATATATCCGGCCTTGTGCCGCAAATCCGTCACAGCCAGGCTGGGCACCTTCCAGTCCGCATTCCATGCGAAATTTTTTTCCTCAAAGATCACCGCACGTGCGCCCTGCGCAATCGCCTGCGGAATGTGATCGCGCCCGTCCAGCTTTTCGCCCGGATAAGCCAAAAACGCATCGCCCGCGCTGACCCGCCTACTGTCCGTCACCAGCCGCGCCCCCATGGGCAGACAGTGCATGGCGGATGCCAGAATTTCCTTCATCTGCGCGGCATCCTCCGCCCGACTCAGCATCACACTTCCTCCCTGATGATTTCGGAAGGCGGGGGCAACACGTTGTCCAGCGGCGCATCGTTCGGTACATTCAGCATGTGCAACGCACCGCTCATCACCTTGCTAAATACCGGCGCCGCGACCTGCCCCCCGTAATACTCCTTGCCGCTCGGCTCATCTATCATCACTGCCACGATCAGACGCGGCGCGGAAACAGGGGCCATCCCGACAAAAGAGGCGACATAACGGTTGACGTAATGCCCGCCATCGAGCTTGTGCGCCGTTCCTGTCTTGCCCGCGACGCGATAGCCTGCCACCTGAGCAAGCGGCGCCGTGCCACCGGGTAGCACAACCGATTCCAGCATGGAGCGCAATTCACTGACCGTCTTCCCCGAGAAAACCTGATGACCGATCGCCGGCTGACTGAGTTTCAGCATGGAGACTGGCATCAGCTCTCCGCCACCCGCGAAGATCGTATAGGCTCGCGCCAGCTGCACAAGGTTGACTGAAAGACCGTGCCCGTAAGACATGGTCGCCTGCTCGATCGGCTTCCAGGTTTTTGCGTCGCGCAGCCTGCCTATTGCCTCACCGGGAAAATTGCTGCCTGTGTGAGCTCCAAAGCCCGCGGCATGAAAGGTCTGCCAGAGCGAGTCCGGGTTCAGCGACAGCGCGATCTTGGATGCGCCCACGTTGCTCGACTTCTGTATCACCTGAGAAACAGTCAGACTGGGCTCCGGATGCGTGTCGTGTATCTTTCTGTTGCCCACCGTAAAAACACCATTTTCGGTGTTGATCACCGTGCCGGGCGTAACCTTGCCCAGATTCAGCGCAGTCCCGATGGTGAATGGCTTCATCGTCGATCCCGGCTCGAACTCGTCCGTTTCCGCTCGATTGCGCATCTTTTCCGCACTCACGTTCAACCTGTTGTTAGGGTTATAGCTCGGGTAATCCGCAAGTGCGAGCACCTCTCCGCTCTTCGCATCGAGCACCACGATCGCGCCCGCCTTGGCCTGATGTTCCTTCACCGCAGATGCCAGCTCCCGATAAGCCAGATGCTGCATCCTGCTGTCCAGACTCAACGCGATATCCGCTCCCGGCCTGGGCGGATTCAAACTCCCTGCATCCTCGACGATATGCCCTCGCCTGTCCTTGATCACGCGCTGGCTGCCCGCCTTGCCCGCGAGCTGATTCTGCAGTTCGAGCTCCAACCCTTCCTGGCCCACGTCATCCTGACCCGTAAAGCCCAGTACCTGCGCAAACTCCTCGCCCTCCGGATAGTATCTTCGGTATTCGCGTTGCAGGAAGATACCCGGAAGATTTAGGCTTTCAACCCTGCCCGATTCCTCGGGAGGGATCTGCCTTTTCAGATAAACAAAGTCTCGAGTCGAATCGGAAAGACGGCGCCTTATTTCAGCCTCGGACATCCCCAATGCGCTAGCGAGCTTCTTCAGATCCCTTTCATTCAGCTTTGCGGCCTGAGGATCGTTCAGCCTGATTTCGGAGGCGCTGGCCCACACCGACTCTACTGGCGTGCTCACCGCGAGCGGCGCACCATTTCTATCCGTGATCATGCCGCGGTGCGCACTGACTTCCATCACACGACTGAAACGCTGATTTCCCTGTTCCTGCAGGAAATCATTGTGTATGCCCTGCAAATAGATCGCACGCCCGATCAGCGCCCCCATACCCGCCAGCAGCGCGGCGAACAGCACCGTGGCCCGCCACCCCGGCAGCTTTACCGCAACGACTTCATTCGCTTTCGCCGCATAGCTCATGGCTTGTCCGCCCCACTGCTGTTAGATGATAGCTGTCCCATGCGTATGAATCTGATCTGCTCTTTTTTCGGTTGCTGCATCTGCAATTGCTGCGTCGCGATTCTTTCCACACGTGCAGGCGCCGCCAACGTGCTCTGCTCCAATTGCAACTGCCCCCACTCCACTTCCATCTGGTGCGCCTTTTCCTTTTCCTGCTGCAGCGACACGAACAGCTTGCGCGCCTGATTCTGCGAATCGACCACGCTTAACGCCGCCGCAACCACCAGAACCAGCAGGATGCTTCTTGCGATATTGCTATGCCACATCGATGCGCTCCGCCACGCGCATCACCGCGCTGCGCGCACGGGGATTACGCTGCACCTCCTGTTCGCCCGCGCGCACTGCGCGGCCTACCAGCCTCAACTTCCCCCTGGGCACCTCGCTTTCGCGTATCGGCACATTGCGCGGCAACCTGTCCGCCTGCACCATGTCGCGCATGAAGTGCTTGACGATGCGATCCTCCAGAGAATGAAAACTGATCACCGCCAGCCGCCCCCCACACCTGAGCCTGGAAACGCACTGAGGCAGAACTTGCCCTAGCTCCTCGAGTTCCTGATTGAGATAAATCCGTATAGCCTGAAATGTGCGCGTCGCCGGGTTTTTACCTGGCTCGCGGGTACGTACCGCCTTGCCAACCAGCTCGACGAGCTGCCGCGTGGTCTTGACGGGATGCGTCTTCCGCGCAGCAACAATCGCTCTTGCAATCTGCCCAGCAAACCGTTCTTCGCCGTATTCACGTATGACCTCCGCAAGCTCCGTCTCCTCCGCCCTCTCCAGCCATTCCGCCGCAGTCAATCCGCGGCTCGCATCCATGCGCATATCCAGTGGCGCATCAAATCTGAAACTGAAGCCGCGCTCCGCATCGTCCAGTTGCGGCGAGGAAACACCAAGATCCAGCAGCACACCGTCCACGAGATCCACACCCTGCTCGTCAAGAACCTCGTTCAGACGCGAAAACCCGCTGTGGATGATGCAAAATCTCGTATCGTTAACGGCACGACCGTGCGATACCGCAGCCAGATCCCTGTCCAGCGCAATCAGCCTCCCATGCTCACCAAGCCTCTGCAATATCCCCGCGCTGTGTCCGCCGCGCCCATAAGTGCAGTCGACATAGATGCCATTCGGATTGATCTCGAGCGCCTCGATTGCCTCATTCAACAAAACGGTCTCATGTGCGAGCGCCGCGCTCACAACGAAAACCCTTCGAGTTCCGCAGGAAGCTCGCCACCCATGAGCGCAAGTGCGGCCTGCTGCTGCGCCTGCCACTTCGCCTCATCCCAAAGCTCGAATTTGTTGCCCTGACCGATCAGCATCACGCTCTTGTCAAGCGCAGCATAGTTACGCAACACGGGTGAAATCAGCACTCGGCCGGCGCTGTCCATCACGACATCTTCCGCATGACCGACGAGAAGGCGCTGCAGCGCACGGCTTCTTGGATTGAATGAGGAAAGCTTGTTCAGTTTGTCGCGTATCGGCAACCATTCGGGCTGCGCATAGATCAGAAGGCAGCCGTCCGCATCGGCCGTCAAAACCAGATTGCCTGCGCAGGCGGCCTGCAGCATGTCGCGATACCTTGCAGGTATCGCAAGTCTGCCCTTGCCATCCAGATTGAGTTGCGCCGCGCCCTGAAACATCTCACCCCCACTTTTACCCACTTTTTACCACTAGTCCCCACTATATTGAAAAAAATAGCGCAGGTCAAGCGAAAAATCGGATTTTTTCTTTACAAGACAATGGCTTAGCTAAGAAAATTGAATAATATAAATATGCTTAAAAAGCAATGAATTGCAGAATTAAGCTAAAGCCTTTTATGACAAATTCGGGATTTCCCGAACATGCGTCGAAAGTTGATGGCGAGAAATAAAGTCTGTCGAAAGCACGAAAACAAAGCGAAAAGGATTCGTACCAACAGTCAGGTCACCCCGGCAATTGCACACCGATGGCCACTGAATTGCATCAGTCTTGATCGTGCTTTTGCATAGCAATGACCGCTTTTGATATCCGGCCGCATTTGGCAGCATGAAACCTGTTGCGGTCTAACGTCCACCCGGCTGCGTTGTCACTTGATTGGCTGCTATACTTCGAAGCCTTCCTGAAAGCCAATTCACACTGCTCGGCCTAAGCGGACTGTCGCTCCAATCTGAAATCGATTGCCTGTGAACGGCAGCTTTATGGCAGGCAATTTGGAGGCCAGCTGTTACTTCGTGCCATCATCGTGATGGCGGACAAGCTTGGAATCAGGACGATCGCCGAGGGTGTCGAGACCGAGGTGCAGCGCGACCTGCTCCTTTCCTTCGGTTGCGACTATGTGTAGGGCTTCCTGTGTTCAAGGCCTGCCCCAACTTCCGAATTCGAAAGTCTGCGCAAGGTATAAGTCTCCTTGAATTCCCTGAGCCAGGTCTGGCGTGCCGGGTTTTAAGAATTTTGGGTTATTGCCGATAATGTTCTTCACCAGCCTTTCCAATTGTCACGGAGCACTCACGATGTTTTTCCAAAGCAAGAAATTTCAAACCCAGATCGATGCGCTGCAGCAAGAGTTGTCATCGTTTAAGAACGTGTTCGAAGCCCTTAAGCGCAGCATGGCGGTGATCGAATTTTCGATGGACGGGACGATACTCGAGGCAAATGAAGTCTTCTGCCAGGTGATGGGTTATAACGGTAACGAGATCAAGGGAATGCGACACAGTTCGCTTTGCGATGAAAAATATGCTCGCTCATCTGAATACCAGGAATTCTGGAACAGGCTGCGCCAGGGCCAGTCCTTCAACGGAAAGTTTCAGAGAAAGACAAAGAGTGGCGAGGCAGTGTGGCTGGAGGCGACCTATTTTCCCGTCGTCGATGCAAATGGACAGGTCGCAAAAGTCCTAAAGATCGCAAGCGACGTGACCAGGCAGGTGAAGGAGGCTGCAGCCCTTCGCGATCTGATTTCTGCGCTGGACCGTTCGATGGCGCTGATCGAGTTCGACATGCAGGGCAACGTGATCGAGGCAAATGCCAATTTTCTCGAGGTGATGAGCTACAGGGCCGATGAAATCAAGGGCAGGCACCACAGGATATTCTGTCGCGAGGCATATGCATCGAGTCCCGAATACAGGGAGTTCTGGATCAGGCTCAACCGCGGCGACTATTTCACCGGGCAATACGAGCGTCTCACAAGGGATGGGCGTACTGTTTGGCTGGAGGCGAGTTATAACCCGGTCAAGGACGAGCATGGCGTGCCTTACAAGGTCATCAAGTTTGCCTCCGATATCACGGAGAAGGTGCTGCGCCACCAGGCGGAATCGCAAAGCGCGCGCATGGCTTATGAAATATCCCTGGAAACGGAGAAAGTCGCATCAAGCGGCGAGCAGATCATTTTGCAGGCAACCGAAAAGATGCACGAGCTATCAAGACAGGTGCAAGGCTCCTCGTTGCAGGTGAAGAACCTTGGCGAAGAGACCGAGCAGATCACTTCCATCGTCAACACGATTCGAGAAATCGCAGACCAGACCAATTTGCTGGCGCTGAATGCAGCGATAGAGGCCGCGCGCGCAGGTGAGAGCGGCAGGGGATTTGCCGTTGTGGCCGACGAGGTGAGGAAGCTTGCCGAGCGCACCAGCGGTTCAACTTCCGAAATTACGAAAATGATCGAGACGATCCAGAACGAAAGCAGGGCCGTGATAGATAGTATGAGGCAAAGCCAGGAGGAGGTAGCAGAAGGTGTTAGCCTCGCCAACGGCGCGGGCGATGCAATCAACCAGATCCGCGACGGGGCGCGCAGGGTGGTCGATGCAGTGCAGAAGTTTTCTCAAGCACTTGAAGAGTGATGGAAACAGGGTTCGGGTCATCCGATCCAAACCCTGCGATGTCGAACTAGATGTCAAATACCATTTTTCCGATCCTGCCAATGACTGGCAGACGGCCATTATGGTCGGCATGGCGTATTCATCTCTGCAGATTGAGAACCAATCCAAGGACGCATGAAGCCCCTGGGCTAGATTTGATTTCCAATCAGGTTCTGCAAGCAAGATGACCCTGATTACTGAACTGCGCTATGTGTATACGGCGGCTCCAACGGCGCAGGGCGGTGACGCGAGTAATTATCTGATGCCACAGGCGTAGACCTTGGGATGAAATTCAATCTAAGGAAACGCCGAATAAGTCCACCATATCTGTGGCTGATGCGTTAATGGACAAGGCCATTTCAAATGAAAGCAGAAAGATGAAACAGCAGACACTGTCGGTAGGTGGATTCGATGCGTATCGCAAGACA
>JAJXTH010000002.1:98975-160381 GCA_021783995.1 Pseudomonadota bacterium | reverse complement strand
TTTGCCGCATATTCCAGTTCAGAAAAACTCGCTTGCATCGCCTTATTCTCAATAAATCAAATGGATACAATTTTATCAGATTTTAACCGCTCAAGGCGGTACATCAGAATAAATCAGCGTTTCCCTAAAAAAGTTGCTAAAAAAGTTATTGACATGCCAAAAACCACAGTTCAGAATGCGCGCCATCTCAACAACGGGGGTACCCCAATGGACAGTCCGTATAGTAGTTCCTGGAAGTAATCAGCGAGTCTGCAGTACGAGTCCATTCTCATACCGCCGTCTCGCTGAAAAAGCGGGACGGTGCGTCAAGCAAGTCAATACACAGTAGCAGCCTTCGCCGGACAGGCGATTTTTGACCACCTCCTTTTTGTTTGTCGGGTCGGGTTTTTTCGTTTCGCGCTGGCGAACGGGATCACCTGGGACGCACAGCATTTTGCCGTTAGCGGCTGTGACAAGCTGTACGTAACCGGCGTTTTGTTCTCTGGATGGCAGCCATAGGTTGTCCGTCAAACCGAGGAGGAATACAAAATGACATTCGAAATCTGGAACAGCCTGGTTCATTTTATTCGTATCGCTTCAATCATTCAGCAATATGGCCGTGCCAAAATGGCCGACCAAGCACACGTTGTCGATTGTTCTTTGTGGAGTGACTCCAAGCAGCCTGCTGTCCCTGGGGGTTATGGCCTGTTAGTCGAACTCAACCCTCGGTAGACTCCTGGCGTAACTTGACCAGTAACTTCGGAGATTCAAACATGAACCTTAACTTCCTGAAGGAACTATTCGCGAATTTCATTCGCACCCGCGGTCTGGAACAACAGTTCCGGCGGCTGGCCATGTTCGAGAGCCTCATCGGCACCCAGGTTAACCGCGAATTGCCTCACGATCTCTCTCAGGAGTTGGTGGCAGCTGCGAAATCCGATATTGATGCTCTGCTGGAGCGGCTGGATTCTCATCGGGATGGAATCTCCGAGCCGCACTCCGATCTGATGAAGGAGCGTTTCGGTTATAACGAAGTCGAGCATGAAAAACCACCGACATGGTGGCAGCACCTCTGGCATTGCTACAAAACGCCATTCGACATTTTGCTGACCCTGCTGGCGACGATTTCCTATCTTACAGAAGACATGCGCGCCACCATCGTGATCAGTTCGATGGTTGTGCTTTCTGTCGGTATTCGCTTCTGGCAGGAACGTAAATCGAATAGTGCCGCTGTCAAACTTAAGGCCATGGTGACCAATACGGCTACGGTCTTGCGTCGCGATATTGCCGAAGACGCAAGGGAGGATGCGTTGCGCTACTTCGATGTGCAACTTCATCCGAAGCCGTCGAGAAAAGTCGAAGTGCCGATACGCGAACTGGTGCCTGGCGACATCATCTACCTTTCCGCTGGCGACATGATCCCGGCGGATTGCCGTGTGATGACAGCTAAGGACCTGTTTCTCAGTCAGGCCGCAATGACGGGCGAATCCCTGCCCGTCGAAAAGTTTTCAGTGCAGCGCGAGTCCGAGTCGACGAATCCACTGGAATTCGATAACCTCCTGTTTATGGGAACCAACGTTGTGTCAGGTTCCGCCATGGCTGTGGTTGTCAATACCGGTAGTCGTACCTATTTCGGTGCATTGACGCAACGCGTCACAGCCACCAGCCGCGTCACCACTCAATTCCAGGCTGGCGTCAACCAGGTGGCGTGGCTGCTGATCCGCTTTATGTTTGTGATGTCGCCGCTGGTGCTGGTCATCAACGGCTTCATGAAGGGAGATTGGGTGGAGGCCGCTCTCTTCGCGCTGTCCATCGCTGTTGGCCTGACTCCTGAAATGCTGCCCATGATTGTCACCTCGACGCTTGCTAAAGGTGCGGTGATCCTGTCGCGCCATAAGGTCATCGTGAAGCGTCTTGATGCCATCCAGAATTTCGGCGCCATGGACGTGCTGTGCACTGATAAGACGGGCACCCTAACCCAGGACAAGATATTTCTTGCCAAGCACACCGACATTTTGGGTGAAGAGTCTGATGACGTCCTGGAGCTCGCGTACCTCAACAGCTACTATCAGACAGGCCTGAAAAACCTGCTTGATGTCGCCGTACTCGAGCACACAGAGGTTCATAAGGAACTGAATCCAGCGGCCAACTACCAAAAGATTGACGAGATTCCGTTCGATTTCCAGCGTCGGCGAATGTCGGTCGTGGTTGCCAAGCACGACAAGCATCATCTCTTGATTTGCAAAGGTGCGGTCGAGGAAATTCTTGCAACCTGCAACCGCGTCCGCAGTGGCGAGTCGGAAGAGGAGCTGTCCCCGGAACTCCTGGAGCGGGTGCGCACTGTCACTGCCGAACTCAACGAAGATGGCCTGAGAGTGGTGGCCGTCGCAGTGAAGGAATTTCCGCCGGCCAAGAATGTGTATGGTGTAACCGACGAGGCGGAGATGACGCTGGTCGGCTACGTAGCCTTTCTCGACCCTCCGAAGGAGACCACCATTCCGGCGCTTGAGGCACTGGCCGCCCATGGCATCACCGTTAAAGTGTTGACCGGTGACAACGAACTTGTTACTTCAAAGATATGCCGGGAGGTCGGACTTCCCCAACAGGGTCTGCTCAAAGGAAGCGACATTGAGCGCATGAGCGATGCTGAACTTGCTCAAGCTGTTGAGACAACCAACATCTTCGCCAAACTCTCACCAGCGCAAAAAGAGCGGGTCGTCAGCCAGCTAAAGGTTAACGGTCATGTAGTTGGGTTCATGGGGGATGGTATCAACGACGCGCCAGCTTTGCGTACTGCGGACATTGGAATTTCTGTCGATACCGCAGTGGACATCGCCAAGGAGGCGGCCGACATCATTCTCCTGGAGAAGAGTCTGATGGTGCTGGAGGAGGGGGTGATTGAGGGCAGGAAGACTTTCGCCAACATCCTGAAGTATATCAAGATGACGGCGAGCTCCAACTTCGGCAACATGTTCTCGGTTCTTGCGGCGAGCGCCTTCATTCCCTTTCTGCCCATGCTGCCGATGCACCTGCTGGTGTTGAATCTGCTCTATGACATCTCCCAGACCTCCATCCCTTTCGACCGTGTGGACGAAGAGCTGGTCAGGTCCCCGCAACGGTGGAATCCTGGAGAAATCGGGCGGTTCATGATCTACTTTGGTCCGGTCAGTTCGATCTTCGACATCACGACCTATATCGTGATGTGGTTCGTTTTTTCCGCCAATACGCCTGCACATCAGACCTTGTTCCAGTCTGGCTGGTTTGTCGAAAGCCTCATGACGCAGACACTGGTGGTGCACATGATCCGCACGCAGAAAATCCCGTTCATCCAAAGCTGGCCGAGCATTCCGCTACTGGTGATGACGACTGTCATCATGGCCTTGGGCATCTTCATTCCCATGGGGCCGGTGGCGCACTACTTCAAGTTGCAAGCCTTGCCATTGCTTTACTTTCCAATTCTTGCTGTAACGCTATTGAGTTATATGGTTCTGATACAAGCGATGAAGAGGTTTTACTTGCGGCGGTATGGTTGGCAGTAGTCGCAGTACTCTGCGTTGCCGTTTTTAGTCTAAATTTGGAGGAGGTCCGAAAATCTGTGTAAAGCAGCCATCGTTATTGCTGTGTTGAGAATGACCGTTTGGCCAGGCTTTATCTTTGAGATCGCTAATCAGTACGTCTGTTACGAGGCGACAGTGGGCTTCATGAATAAGCGGCGTTCACGAATGAGCATGAAGGGTGTTCATTTCGACCAGAATTCACACCATTCCGCTTCCATGCCTGTAGGCCTGCAAGAAAAACCCAGTATTGCGGTTTGGCCATATACGCGCAAGCTATTAACAATTAACAATTATGTATTTAATGCCGGCGGGGGTTGTCGCTAGACTGTTTTCCTGCAACTTTTGATCAATCAAAATGGAGGTGGGAAAATGTTTCAGCAAATCAGGAATGACAGAATCTCGACTGATGGATGGAAGATCTTGAAGGTAGAGCAGGACGATACACCGCAAAGCGTGAAACTGCCAGTCGGTCCACTGCTGGTGCCGTTTCAGGTCTGGAATGCACGGCGCGCCGAACTGATACATCGAGAATATGAGCATGGATGGCCTCTCGGCATATTTCTGGCTGTCAGCGACGAGGCTCATGCCATTGCAAACGACATCGATGACTTTACCGTGATAGCCATTGAATTCAGTTCCGACGATACGAGCCGGGGACATGCAAAGGCCAGACAGTTGCGTGAACTCTATGGATACAGCAACGAGTTGCGCGCCATCGAAAAAGAAGGCGATACAGACTGGCATGAGGAAGAAGAACTCGATGTACGCATTGCAAGATTTGCCTGAACTGTCGACTCCCATGAAAAGTCGGGCGTGCTGGCCCGGCTTTTCATGCCTGATTGTTTTCATCTGAGCCTGTAGATTTGAGCAATCAAATTTGCTGCAAGCGTATTGCGCGGGTAAAATCAGGATTTTTCGTACCTCTTCGGACAATTCGAGAAACGACAAGTGAAACCTATCCTGAAATCCAGCAAACTCGCCAACGTATGCTATGACATACGCGGGCCGGTCATGGAACGCGCAAAACAGATGGAGGAAGAGGGGCAGCGCATCATCAAGCTGAACATCGGCAACCTGGCGCCCTTCGGCTTCGAGGCGCCCGAGGAGATCCAGCAGGACGTGATACTGAACCTGCCCAACTCTTCAGGATATTCTGACTCCAAGGGCATGTTCGCGGCGCGCAAGGCGATCATGCACTACTGCCAGTCGAAGAAGATTGCAGGCGTGGGGCTCGATGACATTTACATCGGCAACGGCGCGTCCGAGCTCATCGTGATGGCGATGCAGGGTTTGCTCAATACGGGCGACGAGGTGCTGGTGCCCGCGCCCGATTATCCGCTCTGGACGGCTGCTGTCACGCTGGCGGGCGGCACGCCGCGCCATTACCTCTGTGACGAGGCCAACGAATGGAACCCGGATCTTGCCGACATGAGATCCAAGATCACGGAGAACACGCGCGCGATCGTGATCATCAATCCGAACAATCCGACAGGCGCGCTCTATTCCGACGACATCCTGAAGGAGATCGTGCAGATCGCGAAGGAAAACAATCTGATCATCTTCGCCGACGAGATCTACGACAAGATGCTCTACGACGGCGCGACCCATACCTCGATCGCTTCGCTCTCCGACGAGGTTCTGTTCGTCACACTGAACGGGCTTTCCAAGAATTACCGTGCCTGCGGCTACCGCTCGGGCTGGATGGTGGTGTCGGGCGAGAAGAAGCACGCCCAGGACTATATCAACGGCCTTACGATACTGGCCTCGATGCGCCTCTGCTCCAACGTGCCTGGGCAGTTTGCGATACAGACGGCGCTGGGCGGCTATCAGAGCATCCACGACCTGGTCGCTCCCAGCGGCAGGCTTGCCAAACAGCGCGACCTCGCCTACAAGCTGCTTACCCAGATACCCGGCATCACCTGCGTCAAGCCCAGGGCGGGACTTTATCTGTTCCCCCGTCTGGACCCTGCGGTCTACCCGATAAAGGACGACCAGCAGTTCATACTGGAGCTCCTGGAGTCCGAGAAGGTGCTGGTGGTGCAGGGCACAGGTTTCAACTGGGTACATCCCGATCATCTGCGCATCGTGTTTCTGCCCAATGTGGACGATCTGGTCGAGGCGTTCGCGCGCATCGCGCGTTTTCTCGAACAATACCGCAAACGGCATAACACATGAGCTCGTGGCGGGAAGCCAATTCCGCATTAGCTGCACGTTAATTTCAACTGGGACTAAATATGAAACCGATCAACGT
Source organism: Pseudomonadota bacterium (assembly GCA_021783995.1). Lineage (GTDB taxonomy): Bacteria > Pseudomonadota > Gammaproteobacteria > Burkholderiales > Gallionellaceae > Gallionella. The sequence continues at coordinate 154,594 of JAJXTH010000002.1, read as the reverse complement.
AGGACTCCTGGGTATAGGCACGGTAGGCGGCGGCACATACACGGTGCTGCAGCGAAACAGCGAAGAGATCACGAGGCGCGCAGGACGTCCGATCCGTATTGTGGCGGTTGCCGACAAGAACACAGAGCTTGCAAGGAACATCACCAAAGGCGCATGCCGCGTAACGGACGATGCCTTCTCGGTGGTGAACGATCCCGAGATCGACATCGTGATCGAGCTGATCGGCGGCTATGGGGTTGCCAAGGATCTGGTGATGCAGGCGATCAAGAACGGCAAGCATGTGGTCACCGCGAACAAGGCGCTGCTTGCGACGAACGGCAACGAGATATTCAAGGCCGCGCAGGAAAAGCGCGTGATGATAGGTTTCGAGGCAGCGGTCGCAGGCGGCATCCCCATCATCAAGGCGGTGAGGGAAGGGCTGACTGCAAACAGGATAGAGTGGATTGCAGGCATCATCAACGGCACGACCAATTTCATCCTGTCCGAGATGCGCGACAAGGGCTTGTCATTCGATGCGGTGCTGAAGGAGGCGCAGCGTCTGGGCTATGCGGAGGCAGACCCCACCTTCGACATCGAAGGCGTGGATGCCGCGCACAAGATCACGCTGCTCTCATCGCTTGCATTCGGCATACCCGTGCAGTTCGACAAGGCCTACATCGAGGGAATCTCGAAGCTCGACGCGATCGACATCAAGTACGCGGAACAGCTCGGCTACCGCATCAAACTTCTTGGCATCACCAGGCGAACCGACGAGGGCGTGGAGCTCAGGGTGCACCCCACGCTGATTCCAGCCAGACGTTTGATCGCTAACGTGGAAGGCGCGATGAACGCGGTGCTGGTGCAGGCCGACGCGGTAGGGGCCACGCTCTATTACGGAAAGGGCGCGGGTGCTGAACCCACCGCAAGCTCTGTGATCGCGGATCTGGTTGACATCACGCGCATGCACACGGCTGACCCGGAAAACCGTGTGCCTCATCTGGCCTTCCAGCCGGATGCGATGATAGCTCTACCTATGCTGCCGATAGACGAGGTGGTCACGAGCTACTATCTGAGGCTGCGCGTCGCCGACAAGACGGGCGTGCTCGCGGACATCACGCGCATTCTGGCCGACGAGAAAATCTCGATCGATGCTGTGATACAGAAGGAGCCAGAAGAAGGAGAGACGCAGGCGGACCTCATCATGCTGACACACAAGACGCGCGAAAGATCCATCAACGCGGCGACTACCAAGATCGAGGCGCTGGGCGTCGTGGCCGGCAAGGTCACGAAGTTGCGGCTGGAAGAGCTGGGGAAATAAATGAAGTACATCTCCACGCGCGGCAATAGCCCCGCAAAATCATTCACAGAGATACTGCTGGGTGGCCTGGCTCCAGACGGCGGCTTGTACCTGCCGGAAACATATCCGAAGGTAACGAGAGATGAACTCGACGCATGGCGCAGCCTCTCCTATGCCGATCTCGCATTCGAAATCCTTTCCAGATTCGCCACCGACATCCCGGCGGCCGATCTCAAGGCCATCGTAGATAAAACCTACACCGCACAGGTTTATGGGTACGGTCGTGCGGATTCCGACTTTTCTGAAGTAACTCCTCTGCGCAAGCTTGATGAGAGTGTCTACCTGCTTGAGCTTTCAAACGGCCCCACGCTCGCGTTCAAGGACATGGCGATGCAGCTCCTGGGCAACCTCTTCGAGTATGCGCTGGAAAGGCAGCATCAGGAGCTCAACATACTGGGTGCGACCTCGGGAGACACAGGATCCGCCGCGGAATATGCGATGCGCGGGAAGAAGGGCATACGCGTCTTCATGCTCTCGCCCAACGGCAAGATGAGCGCGTTCCAGCGCGCGCAGATGTATTCGCTCACGGACCCCAACATCTATAACATCGCGATCAACGGCATGTTCGACGACGCGCAGGACATGGTGAAGGCGGTCTCAAACGACCATGCATACAAGGCGGCGCACAAGATAGGCACGGTCAATTCGATTAACTGGGGCAGGGTGTCGGCGCAGGTCGTCTACTACTTCAAGGGCTATTTTGCAGCGACCAAATCGAACGACGAGGAGGTCGCATTCTCCGTGCCTTCAGGAAACTTCGGCAACATCTGCGCAGGGCATATCGCGCGGATGATGGGCTTGCCCATCGGCCAGCTGATACTCGCGACAAATGAGAACGACGTGCTGGATGAGTTCTTCAGGACGGGGGCATACCGTCCGCGCGATACCAGGCATACCTACGAGACCAGCAGCCCGTCGATGGACATCTCCAAGGCCTCCAACTTCGAGCGCTTCGTCTTCGATCTGGTGGGTCGGGACGGGGAGAAGGTCCGCGAGCTCTGGAGCAGGGTAGATAAAGGCGGTTCCTTCGACATCAAGGGCACGGAATACTGGCATGCTTTGGCGGGTTTCGGATTTGCATCGGGAAGGAGCACGCACCAGGACAGGTTGAAGACGATACGCGAGCTCTGGGATGAATACGGCGTGATGATAGACACGCACACCGCGGACGGATTGAAGGTTGGACTCGAGCAGAGAAGGCCGGGGCTTCCGCTGATCTGCCTCGAGACGGCGCTCCCTGCCAAGTTCGAGGAGACCATCGTCGAGGCGCTGGGCAGAAAGCCCGAGCGTCCGAAGGCGCTGGAAGGCATAGAGGAATTGCCGCAGCGCGTTCATGTGATGGATGCGGATGTGAATGAATTGAAGGCGTACATCTCGGCCAACATTCAGCATTGATCCGCCTGCGGGCGTATGAACAACCTCATCCTGCTCATCCTCTGCTTCGTCGCCGGCATGCTGATGCACCGCACCAGGCGCATGCCGGACAACACGCCTGCCGTGTTGAACAGCTTCATCATCCATGTATCGCTGCCGGCACTCACGCTGCTCTATGTGCACGATCTGAAACTTACCGGTGATGTCGGGCTGATGGCGGCGATGGGCTGGCTGCTGTTTGCGATGTCGGCGGGATTCTTCAGGATGCTCGGGAGATGGATGAAATGGCCGAGGGCTACGGTTGGCGCGCTGATACTGACAGGGGGGCTCAGCAACACCTCCTATGTCGGGCTGCCGATGATAGAGGCCTATTACGGGCACCAGGGAATAGCCAGCGGCATCATCGTCGATCAGCTTGGCTCGTTCCTCGTGCTTTCAACTCTGGGGATCACATTCGCCGGCATCTATTCGTCCGGCATGCCCGGTTTTTCCGCGATGATCAAGCGCATCGTGCTGTTTCCTCCCTTCATCGCACTCATCATCGCGCTCTTGCTGATGCCGCTATCCTATCCGGAATGGCTGAGCGCAGTGCTGAAGCGCATGGGAGACACCCTGGCGCCGCTCGCTCTCCTGTCCGTCGGATTCCAGCTGAGACTCGGACATCTGGAAGGTAATGCGGGAAAGCTCGCGATAGGCCTAGGATTCAAACTGATATTGGCTCCTCTGGTTCTGTTCCTCTTGTATGTTCCGCTTCTGCATGCGCACGGACAGGCGATACAGATCACGCTTTTCGAGGCAGCGATGCCGCCGATGATCACTTCGGCGATACTCGCCACCGAGCACGACCTGGACCCGCCCTTCGCGACGCTGATGGTGGCTGTCGGTCTGGTTTGCTCCTTCGCGACGCTCACCGCATGGTGGTGGCTGATGAGGGGAGTGTGACGTGGAAAATCCCCGCGCCCTGCTTGACCGGATGTTCTCGGCAGCGATAGCAAGCGCGCAGCCGGGAGTCTGCATCCCGCAGCATGTTCCTCCTTTGCCCAAGGGCAGGCTGATCGTGATCGGCGCGGGAAAGGCATCGGCCGCGATGGCGCGCGCTGTGGAAGGCTGTTACCCCGATAAAAAGCTCGAAGGATTGGTCGTCACGCGCTACGGATATGCCGTGCAATGCAGCCATATCGAAATCGTCGAGGCTGCTCATCCGGTCCCGGACGAGGCGGGACTCAAGGCGAGTCAGCGTATGCTAAAGATGGTGTCCGGTCTCACCGAGGACGATCTTGTGCTTTGCCTCATCTCGGGGGGAGGATCATCTCTCCTTGCGTTGCCGATGGACGGGATTACGCTCGGGGAAAAGCAGCAGATAAACCGGGCATTGCTAAAAAGCGGTGCATCGATCTCCGAGATCAACTGCGTGCGCCGCCATCTCTCGGCGATCAAGGGGGGAAGGCTTGCCAGAGCCTGCTATCCCGCAACAGTCGTGAATCTCATCATCTCGGATGTGCCGGGAGATGACCCGGCGGACATTGCGTCAGGGCCTGCCGTTCCCGATCCCACCACATGCCAGGATGCTCTGGCTGTCCTCGAACGCTATGCGATAGAAGTGCCGGATCGCGTGAAGGAGCTGCTTGCTAGCGGCAGGGGGGAATCGGTGAAGCCCGGAGATGCAGGGCTGCCGGAAATCGTGACGCGCCTGATCGCAACGCCTCAGATGGCGCTGGAAGCGGCGGCAAAGGAAGCGGCGCGCCTTGGCATTGCATGCCATATCCTGGGCGATGCGATAGAGGGCGAGGCGCGCGATGTCGCCAAGGTGATGGGGGGCATCGCGTTGCATGTGAAGAGGAGGGGGCAGCCATTCAGTCCGCCCTGCGTGCTGCTCTCGGGGGGAGAGACGACCGTGACGGTAAAAGGGAACGGTAGGGGAGGACGCAATGTCGAATTTCTGCTCTCTCTTGCGTTGACGCTGCGCGGCGAGCCCGGCATACATGCGCTGGCAGGCGACACGGACGGCGTGGACGGCAGCGAGGAAGTCGCGGGCGCCCATGTGGCGCCCGACACGCTTACACGCGCCTTTGAACTCGGCTTGTCGCCTGCCGATAGCCTCTCAAGAAACGATGGACACGGTTTTTTCGAAAGGCTGGGCGATGCGGTCGTGACAGGCCCCACGCTCACCAACGTCAACGATTTCCGGGCCATTCTCATTGCGGGCTAGGGGGCTAGCACCAGGAGCACGCGATAGGGGCCGTGCGCGCCCAGGGTTACCGTCTGCTCTATGTCCGCCGTGCGGGAGGGGCCCGAGATGAAATTCACCGTCCTCGGAGGCTCCCTGCATTCGCGCCGCAACAGATCCCAGGCGTCTTCCATGGTCGCCACGATGCGCTTTGGATCGACGATCGCCACATGGGTCTCGGGAAGCAGACTGACCGAGGCGGGCGTCTTTTCTCCGCCCAGAAGCAGGAGGGTGCCCGTCTCGGCGATCGCGCAGAATGTGCCAGTGATTCCCACCATGTCTTCATTCCAGGCAGGCCTGGCCTCGATGTCGAGCCCAGAATCGAGCCATGGAAGATGGTTGAGAGCAGGCCAGCACACGCCCTTCATCGGAAGCGTTCTCTGCTGCAGGTAGTTTGCAATCAGTCCTGGAGCAAGATTGAGTTGATCGGCTTCGACCAGGTCGCTCGAGAGCTTTAGGGCGCGTTCCGCAAAGCGCTTCTTAAGATCGTCGAAGTCCATGGGCTGCGGCCCACGCGGATGATTTTCCAGATGATGAGACAAGGCTGCCTTGTCAGGCTTGGCCTCTGATATTCTTGCCAGTATCTTTTCTCTCGCGTTCATGATCTTTCCCTGTACATCTCGCGGAAGGTTTTTCCTTCGGGTGCTGGAAAATCCCGCCCATCGGTCCAGCCTGATGCGCCCGGAAGCCTGTGCAGCAGGCCTTCCTTGCCGCCTACGACCTTCATCGCGCGGACAGCAATCCTTGTTGCAAGCGCATAGGCCCTGGGGTGCAGAGCAAGCCATGACCAGATTCCGAGCAGCGCGGTTTCCTGGCGCGGCCTGAGGCCAAGCGCAAGCTGCTTCTCGCGCAATTTCCTCAATAGGTCGGGAAGGGGAATCTTGACAGGACAGACGACGGCGCAGGCGCCGCATAGGGTCGAGGCATTGGGAAGATCCGGCGCCTTCTCGATTCCGTCGAGTAGCGGCGTGAGTATCGATCCCATGGGACCGGGATAGACCCATCCGTAAGCGTGACCGCCTATGTTCTGATAGACGGGGCAATGGTTCATGCATGCGCCGCAGCGTATGCAGCGCAACATCTCCTGCATCGGGGTGCCCAAGAGGCTGCTTCTTCCGTTGTCCAGAAGTACGATGTGAAAATGATCTGGGCCTTCAGGGTCGGTTTCTTTCTTTTTCCCTGTCAGCATCGAGACATAGTTGGTGATCGACTGCCCTGTGGCAGAACGCGGGAGCAGGCGCAGCAGAGTGGATGCGTCTTCAAGCGTGGGCACGACCTTTTCGATGCCGGTGATCGCGACGTGCACGCGCGGCAGCGTGGTCACCAGCCTGCCGTTTCCTTCATTGGTGACGATGAGCGCGGAGCCTGTTTCGGCGATCAGGAAGTTCGCGCCAGAGATGCCCATGTCCGCATTCAGGAAGGCGGGGCGCAGCACCTCGCGCGCTTCGCGGCATAGCTCGGCGATGCCCGTCTTGCGCGGCAATCCGTGCACGTTTGCGAAGAGATCCGATATCTCCTCCTTGTTCTTGTGCACGACGGGGGCGACGATGTGGGAGGGCGCCTCGTGAGCCTGCTGAAGTATGTATTCGCCGAGATCGGTTTCCACGACCTTGACGCCCGCATTTTCAAGCGCATCGTTGAGTCCGCATTCCTCGCTGACCATGGACTTGGATTTGGCTGCGGTCTTCACATCATGCTGCTTGGCGATTTCTACGACTATCCGGTTTGCATCCTCGGCTGTCTCTGCCCAGTGAACGACGGCGCCGCGCTTTGTCGCCTGCTCTTCAAAATGCAGCAGCCAGTGCCCAAGGTTGTTGAGCACACGGTCGCGGATCCGGGTTGCCGCATCGCGCGTTTCCTGAAGGTCGTGTATCTCGCTGATCACGGCCGAGCGGCCTTCGACGAAGCGGGACTGCAGGCGCGATAGCGCCTGCTGCAGTTTCTCATCCGCAAGCTTGACGGTGACCTGGCGCTTGAAGTCTAGGGATGCGTTCTGCATCAGTCTTCCCCTCCCGCCAGGATTTCCGCGATATGAAGCACTCTTGTGTCATGGTCTCCATTTCGCCTGAGCCTACCTTCGATGTTGAGCAGGCATCCCAGGTCTCCGCCTGCGATGGTGCCTGCATGGGTGTCGGCGATGTGCCTGCATTTGTTGTCTGCCATGCGGGCCGAGAGCTCTCCGTATTTCACCGAGAATGTTCCGCCGAAGCCGCAGCATGTCGTCGATTCGACCATCTCTTCAAGAGCGACATCGGGCATTCTTGCAAGCAGGGCACGCGGCTGTTTGTATACGTCGAGCTCGCGCAGACCCGAGCAGGAATCGTGGTAGGTGAGACTGCCCCTGAATGTGCCCGTAATTTTTTCAAGCCTGACTATCCTGTGCAGGAAGTCTGTGAGCTCGAATGTGCGCTCCGCGACCTTCAGGAATCTTTCGTGCAGGTCGGGTTCGTCTTCGAACAGACCTGGATAGTGGACGCGTATCATGCCGGCGCAGGATCCGGATGGAACAACGACGTAATCGTATCCTTCGAATTCCGCGATGAATTTTAGCGCAAGATTTTTTGCGGTCTTGCTGTCGCCCGAGTTGTAGCCGGGCTGGCCGCAGCAGGTCTGGGTTTCAGGCACGAATACTTCGCATCCGGCGGCCTCGAGCAATCGCAGCGCCGCAAAACCTATCCTGGGGCGCATGGAGTCGACGAGGCAGGTGACGAATAGTCCGACGCGCATCGATTTTTCCTTTAATCTCTCAGGGCTGGCGGCCCATGAATTCGCTTATGCCAAAACGTGCAACCTGCGCGTCCTCATTGGATTTTACGCCGGATACGCCCACGGCACCTGCGCATTCTCCATCGACCATGATGGGCTCACCGCCTTCCAGCATGGTAAGGTCTCCCGGGACGGAAAGAAACGCGTTGCGCCCGCCGCCCACGACTTCTTCATATGCCTTGGAAGGCCTGCGTCCCAGCGCAGCGGTGCGCGCCTTGCCATTCGCGATGCCCATGCTGGTCAGGGGCGCGTTGTCCAGGCGCTGCAGCCAGATCAGGTGGCCCCCATCGTCGACGATTGCGATGCTGACCGCCCAGTTGTGTCGCAAGGCCTCTGCCTCGCAGGATGCCGCGATGATCTTTGCATCGGCAAGCGTAAGATACTTTTTCGATTTCATGTGTTTCCTTTGTGATGATGGGTCGAAAATGACGCATGATAACCGAGCTGTCTGGAAATCTCTTCGCTCGCCTGCATCACGAGCGCCGTCCATTCGTCCCTGCGCCGCTCTATCGGCGCGGACACGGAAAGCCCCGCAATCACCTGTCCGCTCGCATCGCGTATTAGCGCCCCTATGCATCCCACTCCCATCTCGGCTTCCTGATCGTCATATGCGTATCCGCGTTTTGCGGATGCGGTGCAATCCTGCAGCAGCGCTGCGACCGTCTTGCGGGTGTTGACCGTGTACTGGGGAAGCTTGCTGCGCTTGGCATAACCGCGGCAGGCTTCCTCGCCCATCTCGCCCAGCATCAGCTTGCCCACTGCGGTCACATGCAGCGGCGCGCGGCTGCCTATCACCTGCTCCACCCGTATCATGCGTTTTGCGAGGCTGCGCTCGACATACACGACCTCGTCTCCTTCGCGCACGGTCAGATTGACCGTCTCATCCAGCTGATCGCGCAATTTCTCCATCAGGGGCAGCGCGATCTTCCTGAAGTCCGTGCCTGCGCCAACGCGGTTGCCGAGTTGCATGAGCTTCATGCCCAGGCGGTAGTTGCCCCGGCTCGTGCGTTCGACGAAGCCTTCCTCGGCCAGGGAGGCGAGTATGCGGAATGCGGTCGAAGGATGCAGACCGGTTTCTGCCGACAGCACCTTGAGGCTCGCATCCTCCTTCTGTGCGGCGATGGCGTCGAGCAATCTTGCAAGCCGTTCGATCACCTGTATCGAGTTGGGTTCTTTTTTCATATTATGAAAACGATTGTGTATTGCGAAATATTATAGCGGGGAGTATTCTCGCCGCAAATGTTTTTTTATCGATTACCGATTGCCACTCGCAGTGGCGAAATGAACCAAAGAGGAGCAACAACATGACGACGATCGCGGCCCCCAATTTTTGTGAAGGCATCCAGTATTTCGGAGATGCCTGGGAGGATTTCTCCAGACATGCAAGCCGTGCGGCAATCGCCGAGGGCGAGGCGGCGATCAGGGATCCCAATTCTGCCGATGCGGCCTATCAGACTCTGTTGATGGCCGATGCGCTGCGCTATGTCACGCTGCAGGTATGCGGTTCCAAGGGTTCCGGACATCCCGGCGGATTCGCCAGCAGTGCCGAGGCTTATGCATCGCTTGTGATGCTGGGTCATACCAATATCGTCACCGAAGTGGGTCATCATGCGCCGGGTTTTTACAGCGCGATGTTCCTCGACACCTCGCTTGAGGAAATGGGCATCAGAACCATGAGCGACATGATGGCCAGGTTCCGCGAGAAGCACGGCCTGCTTGGTCATCTTTCCGGCGCGATCCCCGGCCTGCTTGCGCCCGCCGGTCCTTTGGGGCAGGGGCAGCACTTCGCGATGGCCGGCGCTCTTCTGCATCCCGGCAAGCTTTTCCCGGTGACCATAGGCGACGGCGGTATGGGTGAGCCCTATGTGCTGAACTCGATGATGCATTTCAATACCGCTTATCCCAAGGTGACCAATTTCCTGCCGACCCTGATCTGGAACGGATACAGCCAGGAGCATCATTCCATGGTGTCCAGGTTCACCAACGAGGAGATGATCGCTTACTGGAAGGGGCATGGTTTCAAGGAAGTGGTGCTGGTCGATGCGAAGGATTTTGACGACAGCAATCAGATCGGAGAATATGTCGATAGCTCCCGCTTCTCGCTGAAGCAGCGCGTGGCTTTTGCATCCTCCGTGCTATCAAACATGGATCGCGCCGCCAAATCGGCGCTCGGCGGCACGCTTACTGCATTCATCATCAAGCAGCTGAAGGGCGCCGGGGTGCATACCGTGGGTGCGAAGTCGCACAACCTTTATCCTGCAGACAGCCTAGACAAGCCGCACATGATAGAAGGACTCAAGCGCCGTGCGCTGAACCCCGAGGCATGGGCTGTCGTGCGCGAGAATTTCGTGAGGGCCGGCGGCGGACCGGCTGTCAGAACCGCGGTGACCGAGCATGTGCTGGAGCTCGCTCCGCTGGGGCAGATGCCTTTCAAGGAATACATAAAGACGGAGAAGGCGGTCCCCGCGACCGCGATGGGCGCTCTGGTTGCCTATGTCGGTACGCAGGACAGGCGTTTCGTCGTCACCAATGCCGACGGCAACGAGGCTTCCGCGATGAAGAACATCAATGATGCGCTGAAGATCCGCCATCCGACCGTCGATCCGCTTTACAACCAGGAGCCCGAGGGGCAGGTTTACGAGCCTCTGAACGAGGATGCCTGTGCGGGACTTGCGGCCGGCCTTTGCCTCTTCGGCTCGCGTGCGCTCTGGCTTTCCTACGAGAGCTTTGCGATCAACGGATGGCCCATCGTTCAGACGGTGGCCCAGGCGATGGCCGAGCTGCGCCGCAAGACCCCTTCCGTTGTGACCATGTTCACTGCGGGTGCGCTGGAGCAGGGAAGAAACGGCTGGACGCACCAGCGTCCCGAGATCGAGAACTACTTCGCGGCGCAGATGCGAAACGGCAACACCTATCCGCTATTCCCCTGCGATGCGAATGTGATACAGGCGGCATACGAATACGCCACCAATAGCTTCAACAAATGCATGGTGATCATCGCATCCAAGAGCCCACTGCCCGTTTACATGAACCTGGAAGAGGCTAAGCATGCGATCGAAGAAGGCGCTGCGACCATATACGAGAGCAAGTGGGGCAGCAAGACAGTGGTTTTCGCCGTGACCGGAGACATGGTGCTGTTGCCTGTGTTCGAGGCGAAAGACAGGCTCGAGGCGGATGGTTACAGGGTGCGCATCGTGTCCGTGGTGAATCCCCGCCGCCTGTATCGCTCGGTCGACATTTCGTGGGATACGGTGGCGGAGCCTGACAACAAGTTCATGGACGATGCGCATTTCAATGCGCTGTTCGATGCGGACGTGCTGCTCGCCGTGAGCGGGGGGCCGAGCGCCGTTCTCGAACCCGTGCTTTTGCGCACGCGTGCTGCAAGGCGCGACACGTTCTCATGGAAGCGCGGCGAGACCACCGCAACGCCTGCGGAAATCATGGCGTTCAACGGGCTGACCGCGGAAGCGATGGTGAAGCGCGTAAAGGCGGGATGATGCTGATCTCACTGGAGAGCTCTCATGCTTGATACCAAGATCATCGTTCTGGATGACGACCCGACGGGGTCGCAGACGGTACACAGTTGTCTGCTTCTCACGCGCTGGGATGTGACAACGCTGAAGGAAGCGATCCTCGACGCATCCCCGCTCTTCTTCGTGCTGACCAATACGCGCGGCATGGGAGCAAGGCCTGCTGCAGAAGTCACGAAAGAGGTATGCAAAAATCTCAAGCTGGCGCTGCTTGAATTGAAAGAGGAAGGGCATGAAGTCAATCCCATCCTGGTCAGCCGTTCCGATTCGACGCTGCGCGGGCATTATCCGGTCGAGACGGACGCGATCGCCGAAGAGCTGGGTCCTTTCGATGCGCATTTTCTGGTGCCGGCCTTTTTCGAAGGCGGCCGTATCACCCGTGACAGCGTGCATTACCTGATGGTGCAAGGGCGCGAGACGCCCGTTCATGAGACCGAGTTTGCGAAGGATTCGGTGTTCGGCTACCAATACAGCTACCTTCCGGACTATGTCGAGGAAAAGACCAGGGGGCGCATCAGGGCAAGCAGCGTCGAGCGATTCCTGCTTTCTGACGTGCGGGGGGAAAGCATGAAGCGCCTGATGAATTTGCATGGCAATGCCTGCTGCGTGGTCGATGCTGAGTCGCAATCCGATCTCGATCATTTTGCAGCACAGTTGCGGGAAGCGGCGGCTCGCGGCAAGCGTTTCCTGTTCAGAAGTGCAGCAAGCCTGCTCACTGCGCTTTCGGGATTGCCGACGCAGCCTGTCGCGGCAGAAGACATGGCGCAATACGTCAGAAATTCGCGTCCAGGCGCAGTTATCGTGGGCTCTCATGTCAAGAAGACCACGGTGCAGCTTGAGCATCTCCTGAGGATGCCTGGAATATCGCCCATCGAAGTGGATGTCGAGAGGCTGGATGAAATGCGCGAGGAGCTGCTTCGAGAGACGGTATCAAAATGCGAGAATAGCCATGCCCAGGGTTTGACGCCGGTCGTGTACACGTCGCGAGTCGAAAAGCGCTTTTCGGATCAGGCTGCACGCCTTGCATTCGGCGACAGGGTCTCGGAATTTCTGATGGATGTGGTGCGCAATCTGCCTCTGACGATAGGTTTTTTGATCAGCAAGGGCGGCATCACCTCGAACGATGTGTTGAGCAAGGGGCTTGCGCTTCGCACGTCGCGCGTGCTGGGTCAGATACTGCCAGGGTGTTCGGTGGTGCGATGTCCTGAAGATCATCCGCGCTATCCGTATCTTCCTGTGGTGATTTTTCCCGGAAACGTGGGCGATGATCGCGCACTGGCGTCAGCCTATGCCAGATTGACAGGAATGAATCTGCAGGACGAAATTAACTGATAGAATCGCCTCAATAAGATGGGCATAGCGAGCCTGCGTTGTTACATTTGATGGACCTTAATGGGAGAATATGTATGAGCCTTAAAATCAAATCCATTGTTGCCGTTTTGGCGTTGGCAACTTCCTGTACTGCATTTGCAGCCGATGTGATCAAGATAGGCGTATCTGGTCCTTACACTGGCGGCTCAAGCCCCATGGGTGTATCCATGCGCGACGGCGTCAGGCTTGCTGCAGCAGAAATCAACGCAAAGGGCGGCATACTCGGGCGCAAGATCGAGCTGGTCGAGCGTGACGACCAGGCAGACAACCAGCGCGGCGTGCAGGTTGCCCAGGAGCTGATCAACAAGGAAAGAGTCGTGGCCACTCTGGGCTACATCAATACCGGTGTTGCGCTCGCTTCTCAGCGTTTCTACGAAGAGGCGAAGATACCCGTGATCAACAACGTCGCAACCGGCACCGCCATCACCCGTCAGTTCCTCCCTCCTGAATATCCCGACAACTACATCTTCCGCACTTCCGCAAACGACGTGATCCAGTCTGCGATGATCGTCCGCGAGGCAGTCGAAGGCAGGAAGTTCACCAAGCTTGCGATCCTTGCCGATTCGACCAACTACGGCCAGCTGGGTCGCGAGGATCTGGAAAAGGCCCTGGCGGCGAGAAACCTGAAGCCGGTCGCTGAAGAGAAGTTCAACATCAAGGATGTGGACATGACAGCGCAGCTTTTGAGGGCCAAAGGGGCGGGCGCGCAGGCCATCCTGACCTATGGCATCGGTCCTGAGCTGGCCCAGATCGCAAACGGCATGGAGAAGCTGGGATGGAAGGTCCCGATGATAGGAAGCTGGACACTTTCGATGGGTAACTTCATCGACAACGCAGGCAAGAACGGTGACGGCGCGCGCATGCCCCAAACCTTCATCCAGGATCCGAATACGCCCAAGCGCAAGGCTTTCATCGATGCTTACCAGAAGGCGTACAAGATCGAGCGCATCCCATCTCCGGTATCCGCTGCTCAGGGCTATGATTCCATGTATCTGCTCGCTGCGGCGATCAAGCAGGCAGGCAATACCGATGGCGTGAAGGTGCGCCAGGCGCTGGAGAACCTGAATGCGCCCGTCGAAGGCGTGATTACGACCTATGTCCATCCCTATACGCATGATGATCACGAGGCGATCACCATGAACATGGTGGTGATGGGCGAGGTCAAGAACGGCCACGTGGTTTATGCCTATGATGCCGACAAGGGTCAGGCGGTTCGCGAAAAGACCACAGCCAAACCCAAGAAGTAATCGTCAAAGGGCCGGAGAAATCCGGCCCGGCATGGAGCTAGCACTATGGATGTATTCATTCAACTCGTCGTCAGCGGCATCGCGCTGGGGATGATCTACGCATTGATCGCCTTCGGCTATCAACTCACATTTGCCACATCAGGAACGCTGAACTTCGGCCAGGGAGAGGCGTTGATGCTGGGCGCTCTGGTCGGGCTCACGCTGGTCGGTCACATGAGCTACTGGCTGATGTTGCCCTTGGTGCTGGCATTCGGCGCACTGCAGGGCGTGGTGGTGGAGCGCGTGGGTGTTCGGCCCGCGATCAAGACGAAATCGGAATTTGGCTGGATCATGACAACCATTTCTCTTGCGATCATCTTCAAGAATGTCGCCGAGAATATCTGGGGTCATGACGATATACCCTTCCCTTCACCATTGCCCACGGAGCCGCTGCAGTTTTTCGGCATCCACATTTTGCCCATGGAAATCATGGTCGTCGTCGGAGCCCTTGCCCTGATGCTGGCCGTCGAAATCTTCAACAGGAAATCCATCTATGGCAAGGCGGTGGTTGCGACTTCGAACGACCGCGATGCCGCAGGACTGATGGGCATCAATACCAGCATGGTGATCACTTTCTCCTACGCATTGAGTTCCATGACCGCTGCCTTCGCTGGCGTGCTGGTCGCGCCACTCACGCTCACTGGAGCGACGATGGGCGTATCCCTTGGGCTCAAGGCATTTGCCGTCGCGATCATAGGCGGGCTTAACAGCGGCCTTGGGGTGATCGTAGGCGGGCTGATCCTGGGCATCGCCGAGACAACAACCGGATACTATGTTTCCACGGGATACAAGGATGTACCCGGGCTGGTTCTGCTGCTTCTGGTGTTGTCGATCAAGCCTGCCGGAATATTTGGAAAATCCGTCATCAAGAAGGTCTAGCATGAGTTTGAGCAAGAAAATAGCTGCCGTTCTGGCCATAGCGGTTGCGGCAATGCTGCCGAGTTTCTGGTCCAATCCCTATTACATACATCTGATGGTGGTCATTGGCATCTATGCGATCCTGCTTCTGGGCCTCGACATCGTCGTGGGTTACGTTGGCGAAGTCTCGCTGGGCCATGCGGCGCTCTTCGGTGTCGGTTCCTATGCTGCTGGTGTGCTGCATGCGAAGCTTGCTATGCCATTCCTGCTCGCGGTGCCGGGCAGCATCGTGATCACCGGGCTGTTCGGTGCGCTGCTGGCGCTTCCAGCGTTGAGGGTGAGCGGACCTTACCTTGCGATGGTGACGCTGGCATTCGGTACGATCATCCAGATACTCATCAACGAGATGGATTTCCTGACCAACGGCCCCTTGGGACTTTCCGTGCGCAAGCCTGTCTGGTTCGGCCATCACATCAGTGGCACCGAATATTACTACGTCGTGCTTGTGGCGCTCATTGCAACGCTGTTCGTGATTCAACGCATCCTGAAGTCTCATCTTGGGCGGGCATTCGAGGCGCTGCACGACAGCCCCATCGCGTCGGACTGCATGGGGGTAAGCGTTTACGGATACAAGGTCTATGCCTTCGTGCTGAGCGCCGCGTTCGCGGGTCTTGCAGGGTCCCTGTTCACCTATTCCGAGGAATACATCTCGCCCAACACCTATAACTTCGAGCTGACCATCCTTTTCCTGCTCGCGGTCATCATGGGCGGAAGGAAGACGCGTACCGGCCCGATACTGGGCGCGATCATCGTCGTCATGTTGCCCAACGTGCTGTCCGACATAGACCTGTTCCGAGAGATATCGATCGGAATCGCGGTGCTCACGGCGGTCTATGCGGTCTATGCGTTCGTCACGCGTCAGCGCACCGCAAAGCAGCTTGCACTACCGCTTGCTGCGACGATTGCATTGGCTGTCTCGGGCTTCATGATGGATAACATCACGGACCACAGGCTGACGATATTCGGCGCGATGATCCTGTTTGTCGTCTATTATCTTCCGAACGGCATCATGGGATTCCTGCGCGGCATCATATTGAAGTTCAGGCCGCAGTGGATACACCGCCACACCCTGATAGGCGAGCATGGCGACACGCAGCATGTCTGGGCAGTGCCGGATCACGCCGTGACCGCGAACGGATTTTTGCTCGAGGCGCGCAACATCGTGATGCAGTTCGGCGGACTGAAGGCGCTGAGCGAGGTGAACCTTCAGATATCCAAGGGCACCGTGCACGGGCTGATCGGACCCAATGGGTCCGGCAAGAGCACGACGATGAACGTGCTGACCGGCATCTACAAGCCGACTTCGGGTGAGATCGAGTTCAACGGCAAGCTCATCACGGGTGCGACTCCGTCTTCGATCGCTGGGGAAGGCATCGCCCGCACATTCCAGAACGTGCAGCTCTTCGGCGAGATGACCGCGATAGAGAACGTGCTGGTGGGGCTGCATCACACCTATCGCCACAGCATCATCGACGTGGTATTCAATACACCGCGCTGCAAGAGGGAAAAGCATGCCGCGGAAGTGCGGGCTGCGAGCCTGCTTCGTTTCGTAGGCCTGGAAGATCTCGCGAACGAGGAGGCGCGCAACCTGCCCTATGGCAAGCAGCGCCTGCTCGAGATCGCGCGTGCGTTGGCCTTGAACCCGAGCCTGTTGCTGCTTGACGAGCCGGCCGCAGGATTGACAGCGCCGGACATCAAGGAGCTGATCGCGATGATAGACAAGATACGCAGCCATGGCATCACCGTGATCCTGATCGAACATCACATGGACGTGGTGATGAGCATATGCGACAAGGTCACGGTGCTCGACTTCGGACAGAAGATCGCGGAAGGCACGCCAGCCGAAATACAGAGCAACGAAAAGGTGATCGGCGCCTATCTCGGCGGCGCATAAGGAGCCATGATGTTACAGATACAGAATCTGCATGCCGGCTATGGCAAGGTCGAAGTCTTGCACGACATTTCTTTTTCCGTGCCCAAGGGGCAGGTCGTCTCGCTGATCGGATCCAACGGGGCTGGCAAGACCACGACGATGCGCGCGATATCGGGCATGCTCAAGCCTTCCAGTGGCTGCATCACGCTCAACGGAAAAGCGATCGCCGGTCTTCCTTCAAACAGGATAGCCCAGGCAGGGCTTGCGCATTCGCCTGAGGGAAGGCGTGTGTTCTCGACGCTTTCGGTCACGGACAATCTGCTGCTGGGCGCATTCCCCAGGCTCACCTTCGGGCGGGAGAAGGGGGACGTGCAGGGTGATCTTGCCCGCGTTTTCGAGCTGTTCCCGAGACTCAAGGAGCGCGAGCACCAGCTGGCGGGAACGCTCTCGGGAGGAGAGCAGCAGATGCTCGCGATGGGACGCGCACTGATGCTGAACCCCGATGTGCTGCTGCTCGACGAGCCTTCGATGGGACTGGCGCCGCTGCTCGTCAAGGAGGTATTCCGCATCATAGGTGAGTTGAAGTCGCGTGGCATCACCATGCTGCTCGTCGAACAGTTTGCTGCCGCTGCGCTCGAGGTTGCCGATTACGCCTATGTGCTGGAGAACGGTCGCATCTCGGTGCATGGGCCCGCAGAACAGTTGAGGAACGACCCGGCAGTGAAGGCGGCATATCTGGGTGCGGCGCATTAGGAGAGAAAAGATGGATACGTTATCCTTGTGGATCAATGGCAAACATACCGCAAGCCTGGGTGGCCGCACTGCAGAGGTCAATAATCCTGCAACAGGAAAAGCGATACGCCATGTGCCCCTCGCAACTTCAGCGGATGTGAATGTTGCGGTCGAGGCGGCAAAGGCGGCTTTCCCCGGCTGGCGCGATACGACGCCCTTGCGCCGCAGCCGGATCCTGAACAAGTTCCGTGAGCTTCTGGAATTGCATCGTCCGGAACTTGCACAGCTTGCCTCCGAGGAGCATGGCAAGACGCTGGAGGATGCGACGGGTTCGGTGCAGCGCGGCATCGAGGTCGTGGAATTCGCTGTAGGTGCGCCGCATCTATTGAAGGGCGAGCATGCCGAGAACGTCGGGCGCGGCGTGGATTGCCATTCGATGCTGCAGCCCGTCGGCGTGTGCGCAGGCATCACGCCTTTCAATTTTCCCGCGATGGTGCCAATGTGGATGTTCCCGATCGCGATCGCATGTGGCAATACATTTGTCCTGAAGCCTTCCGAAAAAGTGCCTTCATGCAGCCTGCGAATGGCGGAGCTGCTGAAGGAAGCAGGGCTTCCCGACGGCGTTTTCAACGTGGTGCCGGGCGACAAGGAGGCTGTGGATGCATTGCTGATCCATCCGGACGTGCGCGCGATTTCCTTCGTGGGATCGACTCCTGTCGCCAAATACATATACGAGACCGCTGCGCATCACGGCAAACGCGTGCAGGCGCTGGGCGGCGCGAAGAACCATGCAGTGGTGATGCCGGATGCATCGCTCGACTTCACGGCGGATGCGATCATGGGCGCGGCCTACGGTTCCGCGGGCGAACGCTGCATGGCTATTTCGACGGTGGTTGCGGTGGGCGACATCGCCGATACACTGGTCGCAAGGCTCAAGGAGAAGGCCGACAAACTGGTGGTGGGGCCGGGAGATCAGAAGGGCGTCGACATGGGCCCCGTGATTTCGAGCCAGCATAGAGACCGGATCGTGGGCTTTATCGACAGCGGGGTTGCAGAGGGTGCGAAGCTCGTGAAGGACGGACGCGGCATCGTGGTTCCCGGTTACGAAGATGGCTATTTCGTGGGCCCCACGCTTTTCGATCATGTCTCGACCGAGATGACGATCTATCGCGAGGAGATATTCGGCCCCGTGCTGATCGTGCTGCGCGCCGAAAGCATGAACGATGCGATCAGCCTGATCAACAGCAATCCCTACGCAAACGGCACGGCGATCTTCACTTCGTCCGGCGCTGCGGCTAGGCGCTTCCAGAACGAGATCGAGGTCGGCATGGTCGGCATCAACGTCCCCATCCCGGTGCCGATGGCGTTCTTCTCTTTCGGCGGATGGAAGGCCTCGCTGTTTGGCGATCTGCACATGCACGGCATGGAAGGGGTTTATTTCTACACGAGAACCAAGGCGGTCACCACGCGCTGGCCGGAGCAATCCGACAGGAAGACATCCACGCTGGCGATGCCGACTCTGGGCTAAAGGAGGATGACATGAACGTCGGTTTCATCGGTCCAGGCATCATGGGTTCTCCCATGGCGCAGAATCTCATCAAGGCTGGACATGTCGTGAGTGTTTACGCCAGACGCCCGGATGCCGCAAAGCCTCTCGTCGATGTGGGAGCCGTGTTCTGCGCGTCACCAGCCGAGGCGGCAATGCATGCCGATGTCATCTTCACCATCGTATCCGACACGCCCGATGTCGAACAGGTGATCTTCGGCGAGCGGGGCATCGTTGAAGGCGCAAAGCCCGGTACGGTGATCGTCGACATGAGCACGATCTCGCCGACCTCGACCAAGCAGTTCGCAGAGCGGCTGGAAAAGAAGGGGCTTGAGATGATGGATGCGCCGGTTTCGGGCGGCGAGACGGGTGCGATCAACGGCACGCTTTCCATCATGGCGGGCGGCAAGATGGAAGTTTTCGAGCGCGTTAAACCGCTTTTCGAATGCATGGGAAAGAACATCGTGCATGTGGGCGGAAACGGTGCAGGCCAGGTCGCCAAGGCATGCAACCAGATCGTGGTGGCGGTGACCATAGAGGCGGTTGCGGAGGCGCTGACCTTTGCCCGCCGTAATGGCGCAGACCCCGGGAAGGTGCGCGAGGCGCTGATGGGCGGCTTTGCAGGAAGCAGGATCATGGAAGTTCACGGCAAGCGCATGCTGGACAACGATTTCAGGCCGGGCTTCAAGGTGGGTCTGCATCAGAAAGACATGCGCATCGTGATGGAGACAGCGCACCAGCTGGGTGTTGCGCTTCCCGCAGCCGCGCTGGTCGCACAGCACTTGAATGCGCTGATGGGCATGCATGATGCAGAGCTTGATTCTTCGGCGATCGTCAAGGTGATAGAGCGCATGTCCGGCGAATGATGCCATGGAGCACATCGTATTTCTCGATTCGAATACGCTGATTGCGGATCTGCGTCTCCCGAAATTTGCACATCAGTGGGAGTCTTATCCCGCAACTTCGCCCGGGGAAGTCGCATCCCGTCTGAACGATGCAACCATCGCGATCACCAACAAGGTGGCGCTGCGTCGGGAAATTCTCGATGGCCTGCCCAAACTCGGGATGATCGCAGTCGCCGCGACAGGCACTGATCACATCGACCTTGCATGCTGCAAGGAGCGCGGCATCGTCGTGTCCAACATACGCAACTATTCCGTGCATACGGTGCCCGAGCATGTTTTCATGATGCTGCTTGCGCTGCGCCGCAATCTTTTTGCGTTTCATGGAGACATCAGGGGAGGGGAGTGGCAGAAGGCAAAACAGTTCTGTCTGTTCACCCATCCCGTCATGGATCTTTATGGCAGCACGCTCGGGATCGTGGGCCATGGCGCAATCGGCCGCGCGGTCGAAGGAGTCGCGCGCGCCTTCGGCATGCAGGTCCTGGTAGCCGAGCACAAGGGGGTTGCGGGCGTGCGGCCCGGCTATACCCCGTTTCATGAAGTGCTCGAAAGAAGCGATGCGATCACCCTGCATCTGCCTCTCAATGATGCCACTCGAAACATGATAGGCGAGGCTGAATTTAAGCGCATGAAGCAAAGCGCGCTCCTGATCAATACCGCAAGGGGCGGACTGGTGGAGGAGAAGGCGCTTCGCGATGCGCTCTTGTCTGGGCGCATTGCCGGCGCAGGATTCGATGTGCTGAGCAAGGAGCCTCCTTCCGAGGGCAATCCCCTGCTGGAAATCGATTTGCCCAATTTCATACTGACGCCTCACATCGCATGGTCGGGCAGATCGGCGATGCAGACGCTCGCCGATCAACTGATAGACAACATAGAGGCTTTTGTCGCTGGCCATCCCGTCAACCGGGTGGCTTGACATGCAGGGACGCCTGTTAAAATATGCGCCATGCTCAAAGTCGCGACCTACAACATCCACAAGGGGCTCTCCTATTTCAATCAGCGCGTGGTCCTGCACGAGCTGAGGGACAGGCTGAGAGAGCTCGATGCGGACATCGTATTCCTTCAGGAAGTGCAGGGCGCGCATACCTTCCATCCGCACCAGTTCGACAATTATCCGGCGGGCGCGCAGCACGAATTCATCGCTGAGAAGCGCTGGCCGCATTTCGCATACGGCATGAATGCGGTCTATGCGGCGGGCCATCATGGCAATGCGATTCTGAGCGCTTACCCGATTCTGCGCATGATCAACACCGACATCTCTGCGCACCGTTTCGAAAGCCGCGGCCTGCTGCACTGCGAGATCGAGATTCGGGAAGCTCGCCGGGTGCATTGTCTGTGCGCGCATTTCGGGCTTTTCGCAAGGGGCAGGCGTACGCAGACGGCCGCATTGATCGAGTATGTGCAGAACGAGATACCGAAAGATGCCCCAGTCATCATTGCAGGCGACTTCAACGACTGGCGCAATCAGATGAGCGTGATCATCGAGCAGGAGCTCGGCATGCACGACGTATTCAGCCTGCACGGCGGAAAGCTTGCGCGCAGCTTTCCGGCAAGAATGCCGATGTTTCGCCTGGATCGCATATACGTAAGGGGATTTGGCGTGAAGAAGAGCGAGGCGCATGTGGGAGGCGCATGGCAGCGCCTGTCGGATCATGCGGCTCTTTCGGCCAGCCTGGAGCTCGCTGATTGAGATGATGCAGGTAGACGGAAACGGGCTTGCGTTGCTGCAGAACGGAACGGAATATTTCCCGAGGCTACTGGCTGACATCGATGCGTGCCAGAGCTTTATCTATCTTGAAACGTATATCTTCGCAGCCGATGAGACGGGCCGCATGGTCTGCTCGGCGCTCGAACGTGCGGCCGACAGGGGGGTTGTGGTGCGCGTGCTGATGGACGGCTTCGGATCTGCCGATTTTCCTGTCGGCTGCTTTTCCGAAATGGAGGCGGCCGGCGTTCACGTGCAGTGGTTCAGACGCGAACTGTACCGGTTCAAGATGCGCCGCCATCGATTGCGCAGACTGCATCGCAAGCTTGTCGTGCTGGACGGCGAGATCGCCTATATAGGCGGTATCAACATCATAGATGACTCCAATCGCAACGGAGATTCTGCCGTGCCACGCTTCGATTTTGCGGTGCGCATCGAGGGCAGCGTGGCAGGAGACGTGCATGTCGTGATGCGCAGGCTGTGGGCGGCTGTATCCTGGGCGCGCGGCAAGCGCATGGAGCGCTTCATGCGGGGAAACGGGCGCCTTCCGTCGTTGCCCAATCTCAAGGTTCTGCTGCGCGACAATCTGAGACACAGGCGCGACATCGAGCGCGCCTATCTCAAGATGATAGGCGCCGCCAAGCGGGAAGTGTTGATCGCGAATGCGTATTTCCTGCCAGGCCTGGGTTTTCGTCGCGCGCTGATGCAGGCGGCCGAACGCGGCGTGCGCGTGGTCCTGCTTTTGCAGGGCAAGGTGGAATATCGCCTGCTGCATCATGCGACTCAGGCGTTGTATGGCTCGCTTCTCGAGTCAGGCATAGAGATATACGAATATCAGCCCAGTTTCTTGCATGCCAAGGTTGCCGTGATCGATGGCATGTGGGCTACTGTGGGCTCCTCTAACATCGATCCCTTCAGCCTGCTTCTTGCGCGCGAGGCGAACCTCGTGGTGTCCGATTCAGGATTTTCCGCAGAACTGCGCGAGAGGCTATACGCTGCAATTTCTCGCGATGCGTTGCGCATCGATCCGGTATCCTGGCGCAGAATCAGCCGCGGCAGGCACATCGTCTCCAGATTGAGCTATGCCGCCGTGCGCATGATCATCGGTGTGCTGGGTTATGGAAAAAATGCGGACTGAGTGCGTCGCGCAAGTGGGATAAGAGCTATAATTTCACCCTGCTGGCGAAGCGGCGCAAGGATTCTTCATAAACGTGTGGAGCAAGAACATCCTGCCTTTTGATTTATATTGATTTATATTTTTTTTGGGGTATCCTTTTACCCGTCGGGTTTTTGAGTGAGCATGAAATGAAAAAAATATTACTGATCTGCATGCTGGCTGGCAATGCGCTGATTGCGCAAGCGGGTGAAAATGACGGTAATACTGTCGGAGAAACCAAGCCCGTTGCAAGGCATCATGTCAAGCATCACCGCAAGCACCACCACAAGACCGAGCATCACCGCAAGATCGCGCATCATCACAGGGCACATCACCACAAGGTCGCTGTTCGAAAGGAATCCGAAAAACGCAGCGAGCCTGATGACAAATCCGCCAAGGTTGCGGCGATTCTGGACGCAACGCCGATGGCGGAGGCCCCCAAGACAGTTCCCGTGAATGTTCAGGCGGGAAATGAAAAGCCTGCAGCGGCACATGACGCAAGCCTTGCGATGAAGTACGACACCAGGCTCAGTCTCTTTCAGCCTCATTCCAGCCCGAAATTGCGCTCTTCCTTTGCACTGATTTACGACGAGGAGACGCAGCGCCCGCTGTATACGAAAAATCCGGATGCAATCACGCCGATCGCGTCGATCACGAAACTCATGACGGCGATGGTGGTGCTGGATTCAAAACCCGACCTGGACGAGGTGATCCGTGTTTCCGAAGAAGATCTCGATACGCTCAAGGGCACGCATTCGCGGCTGTCGGTCGGCACGACCTTCACTCGCCGGGAGATGCTCAACCTGGCACTGATGTCTTCAGAGAATCGCGCTGCATCTGCATTGGCGCGCTACTATCCGGGCGGGAAGCCGGCTGCGGTGGCTGCGATGAACGCGAAGGCGCGCGAGCTCGGCATGACAAACACGACGTTTCGTGACCCGACAGGCTTGAACAGCCAGAATGTGTCGACTGCGCGCGACCTGGTGAAGATGGTTGCCGCGGCTAGAAACTACAAGCTGATACACCAGTTCACGACCACTGCGTCGCGAGTCATGGAAGCAAGGCGCGGAAGGGAGCTGCTCTTCAATAATACCAATCCCCTGGTCAAGAGCAACTCGTGGGAAATCGGCTTGAGCAAGACCGGATTCATCAATGAGGCGGGAAGGTGCCTGGTCATGCAGGCGCAGATCCGCCAGCGTCCGGTCATCATCGTGCTGCTGGATTCGGTCGGAAAGAGCACGCGCATCGGCGATGCGAACCGGGTCAAGAAGTGGATAGAGAGCGCGAGCGTACAGTCTATTTCGATACACCGTGGTTGATCTAAAAGCACCTGTTTGAAATTCCTGCATCGCAGGATGTGGATGAGTCATTATCGAATAAACGGAAACAGGCGCGATGGCGAAGAGATTGAGCAAGTTGAAGGTGCTGGTTGTCGAAGACAGCAAGGTGGCGCTGAAGGCGATTTCCGGTTATATCGAAGACATGGGTGTTGAACCGTTCCTTGCCGAAAACGGCAAGGATGCGATAGACATATACAATCGGGAACGCCCCGACATCGTCTTGCTGGACATCATTCTTCCCGACACGGACGGCTATGAAGTTGCAAAGGAAATCCGCAGGCTGCAGGGCAAGGATGAATGGACGGCGATCATATTCCTTTCCGTGATGTCAAAGGACGAGGATCTGGCGCGCGGCATAGAGGTGGGCGGCGACGATTACATCATGAAGCCTGTGGGCAGTGTGGTGGTTCAGGCCAAGGTACGGGCGATGTACCGGCTGGTGCAAATGCAGCGCGCGCTGGTGAAACTTGCGGGCCAGCTGAACGATGCGAATCAGGAATTGCAGCGCCTGTCGATGACGGATGCTCTGACCGGCATCGCAAACCGCCGCATGTTTGACATGTCGCTTGCGCGTGAATGGCGGCGCTGCCTGAGGCTCAGCAAGCCGTTGTCGGTCGTGATGCTGGATGTCGACTACTTCAAGAAATACAACGATACATACGGGCATCAGGAAGGAGACGACTGTCTGGTCGCAGTCGCGCTTGAGGTTTCCCGAGCAGCGCCCCGCCCGGGAGATCTGGTCGCGCGCTATGGCGGGGAAGAGTTCGTGATGATACTCTCGGAGACAACAGAGAGGGGCGCAAACCTGGTTGCGGAGCGTATCCGCCAGCAGGTGGAAAGACTGGGGCTGCCACACAAGGACTCCCCATACGGGCATGTGACGGTGAGCTGCGGCATTTCCAGCATTCAGCCCACGACGGGACTGACACCGGAAATGCTGGTCAAGTCGGCTGACAACGCGCTTTATCTCTCCAAGAATCAGGGCCGAAACATGATCACCTATCTGGATTACGGCCAGATCTGAAAGCCATCAGAAGAATTCGTATTCAAGGCGAGTCAGGAGCGTTCTGGCAGGTGCGCCCGGGTTGACGCCAAACACCATGCCCAGACTGTATTCCAGTTCCTTGCCGCCTCTCGATCTCAGTTCGCCCGAGAACACGGGACCTATCTGGTAGGCATTGTCCGCGGGGCGCAGGTAGACTTCCATGCCTGGCGTATAGGTGGCACGCCCTGCATTGATGTTGTAGCCCATGCTGTAGGCTGCGCGATATGCGTAGGCGCTGCTTTGACCCGCGCCTACTTCCTTGCCGAAGATGAGATTGAACCGCTGGTCTACATGACCGGATATTTTTTCCAGCAGCGGGCCGAATTCCAGCGTGCTGGGCACCCCTTGCAGCTTGCTGTGGGCGTAGGCTGCGAGAAAGCCGACGTTGGCCCAGTATTCTCCGGGGGAAGTCAGCTGGAAGGTGTTTTCGAGCTCGTAACCGGAAGGATGCGACTGGCCCCCGGGGTCGCGATTGAATTCCCCGACATAGGCCTCCGCCTTCCACCAGCTCGTGAAGCTGTGCGCCACGGAAATGTTGTATCCGTTCGCACCGTTGAGCGTGCTGCGGCCATCCTGGGTGTTGAAGCCGTAGGTCTCGACCTCGGTCTGTCCTTCTACGACCGCTGGCGAATAGACGATGAAGTCGTTGTCTGCATGGGCCGCGCTCGCGTAAAGAAACAGCGCGCCGACGAATATTCTTTTCATCAGCAGACAGCCTTCTTCTTTTGGTTTCCCCCATAGGTGCGCATCAGCAGCAACATGCTTGCAAACGTGCCCGCGTAAAACAGGACCTGTATGCCTGAGGGACGCGCGATGTAGCCGATCAGCACATGAAGAAACTGTCCGAAGAGGCTGTTCTGGCTGAGGATGCCTGATGTGTTCCAGATGCCATTGCCAAGCGAAGGCAAGAGGCCTGCCTGGTTCAGGAAGCCCGCGGCCTGGGCAGCCAGTCCTGCTGCAAGAAGCAGGATCAGCCAGCTCGTGACGCCGAAGAAGTGCCGGGTCGGGATGCGCAGCAATCCGAGATAGAGGAAAAGGCCTGTCAGGATGCCGGCGATGACGCCGCTCAGTCCTCCGATCAGCATGTTCGAGCCCTGTTCGCCGCCGGTTGCGATCGCCCAGAGAAAAAGCACGGCCTCCGAGCCTTCCCGCATCACGGCTGCCAGCGTGATCAGCATCAGCGCGGTCATGGGGCGCTGTCCCGATTCCACATCTTTGCCCAGCGCCTTGGCTTCCGTTGACAGCTGTCTGCCATGCGCGCTCATCCAGACGTTGTGCCAGGTCAGCATTGCCACGGCACCCAGCAGGACTGCAGCATTGAGCAGGGCCTGCGGGTTTCCGGAAAATTCGGACGATGCGAGGTTGGCAAGAATTGCGACGATCGCGGCTCCCAGAAGGCCAAGCAGCGCGCCTGATGCAACCCAGCGTCCGCGATTTTCTATGCCACGGCTGGCGCCTAACACGATGGCGATGATGAGGGATGCCTCAAGCACTTCGCGAAACATGATGACTGCGGTCGAAAGCATGATCAGTTTCCCTTTGCCTTGACGGTGATGGTTCCCTTCATGTCGTGGTCGAAATCGTTGAAGAACTGATAGGTTCCCGCTTCCAGAGGCCCGACATAGATGGAGGTTTCACCGTGTCCTGGCACGACGATCTCGCGCGACAGGTCATAGCTTTCGAATTCGACCGGCATCGCATCCTGATTGCGGATCAGGATTTTCGTCTTGACGCCGGCCGGGATGCTGAGCTCGGAAGGGGAGAATTTCTGGTGGTCGACGACCAGGGTGATTTCGTCCGCGGCCAGCGCAGCATTGCTGGAGAGCGCGGCTGCCGCCAGCAGGGTCAAGATGAGTCGCATGTCGCATCCTTTCTTAAATGAGTATGCTAATGCTAATCATTCTCATTCGTAATTGCAATAACATTTTTTGATATAATTCATTCATTCCATCAGCGGGGGCATCGCCATGAACGAATTGACGCATCTCAAAAGCGCAGGGCTGAAGTCCACGCTTCCCAGACTCAAGGTGCTGAGCCTTTTCGAAAGCGGCAGCGAGCGCCATCTGAGCGCGGAGGACGTCTACAAGAAATTGCTTGCAAGCGGTGACGATGTCGGGCTTGCGACCGTGTACAGGGTTCTCAACCAGTTCGAGCAGGCCGGACTCCTGGTGAAGCACCATTTCGAAGGGGACAAGTCGGTGTTCGAGCTCAACCAGGGCGATCATCACGACCACATCGTGTGCCTTCAGTGCGGAAGAGTGGAGGAGTTCTTCGACGCGACCATAGAGCAGCGCCAGAAGAAGGCCGCTGCAGAGCGCGGCTTCGAACTTCACGACCATTCGCTATACATCTATGCCAACTGCGTGAAGTCTAAATGCCAGTACCGGAGCTGAGCCTTCTTCTGGAGGCAAGGCTTAGGCCTGCCGTGAACAGCGCCGAAAGAAAACCGACAAACAGTATGAAGGATATGCTGCCCGAGAAATGAAACAGCTCGCGCAGCATCGGGATGCTAAGCACAAGCAAAAGAGATCCCGAGCTTCCCAGCAGTATCCAGAGTAGCGCCGGGTTGTCCTGCGTTCTTGAAGGAGAGCGGTTGATCAGGGCTAGCGCTATGTTGCCTGCCACCATGACGCTGAAGACGAGCGCGCGCACCGTGTCCTTGTCGAGAGACTGGAGAGATGCCCAGGCATAGATGATGAGGGCGGAGAGCAGTGCAGCCACTCCCTGCCAGAGGCTGATGTGAAGCCGCGTTCCGGAAAACAGCTTTTCGTTGGCGCTTCTCGGCGGGCGCTCCATGATGTTTTTCTCTTCCGCCTCGCTCTCGAAGAATATCGAACAGGTCGGGCCTATGATCAGTTCGAGAAACATGATGTGTGCGGGCATCAGGATCAGCGGTCTGCCAAGCAATACCGGCAGCATCGCGATGCCGACGATGGGCAGATGTACGGATAGCGTATAGCTCATCGCGCGGCGCAGGTTGTCGTATATGCGCCGCCCGAGGCGCACCGTCACAACCAGAGAAGTGAAGTCGTCGTCCAGAAGCACCAGGGCAGCTGCTTCGCGGGCGACATCGGTGCCGCGGTTTCCCATCGCCACGCCTATGTGCGCCGCTTTCAGCGCGGGCGCATCGTTCACGCCATCACCGGTCATCGCGACGATTTCATTGTTCAATTTCAGATTCTCAACCAGGCGCAGTTTCTGCTGCGGCGCGATGCGCGCAAATATCTGCACGCTGTTGAGACTTGCCCTCAGTTCTTCATCGGATAGCGCTGCAAGCTCTGCCCCAGTTATGACGCGCTCGCTCGGCAGGCCGAGCTCCCGGCCTATCGCGGTAGCGGTCCTCGCGTGGTCTCCGGTAATCATCACGACCCTTATGCCCGCGGTGCGGCACTGGGCTATAGCCTCCCTGACGCCCTCCCTCACGGGGTCCGCGAGTCCGAGCAATCCGACGAAGGAGAATTCGATGTCATGCTGCTGCTTTGGCCATTCCCCGTCCTGCTGCAGTTTTGCCCGCGCGACGCCCAGAACGCGCATCCCTTCGTCGGCCATGCCGGAAGCGATCCGGGAGATGGCATCCGCTTCGCTTTCGTCGAGATGGCAGAGGTCTATGATGGCTTCAGGTGCGCCCTTGGCTGCGACCATGTGATGCGGCTGATCCTCTCCCCGCCAGACATGGGACATCGCGAGCATCTCGGGGGAGAGGCTGTATTCGTGGACGATCTCCCAGTTTTCGTGCAGGTGCTCGCTGCCGTCGAGCGTGCGCTTGCCGAGCTCGTGCAGCGCCTTTTCCATGGGATCGAAGGGTTCCTTTTCGCTTGCAAGTATGCCGAATTCGACCAGCTCATGCCAGGGCTCCGGAAGATCCTCGAGCGTTTTGACATCCAGCATCAGTCCGCTTCCATAGAGCTTTTTGATGGTCATGCGGTTCTGAGTCAGGGTGCCCGTCTTGTCCGTGCAGAGCACGGTGGCCGCACCCAGCGTCTCGATCGCATCCAGCCTGCGCGTGAGAACGCGGTGCTGCGAGATGCGCCATGCGCCAAGAGACATGAACACGGAAAGGATCACAGGGAATTCTTCAGGAAGGGTCGACATCGCAAGCGAGATCCCTGAAAGCAGGGCGTTCAGCCAGTGGCCCCGCGTATAGCCATAGATCAGAACCAGGCTCGTGCAGATGAAAACCGCTATCAATGCCAGGCGGCGTACCAGGTGCGCTGTCTGTATGCGAAGGGGGGATGTGCCGGACGAGGTGTGCTCGAGCGACTTGCCGATTTTCCCGATGGCGCTCGACTTTCCTGTCGCTATGACGCGCGCGATGCCGCTACCCTGGACCAGAACCGTGCCAGCATAGACGTAAGGCTGGTCGTCTCCGCCGGGCTCCATCGCCGTATTCTGATTCACTGCCTGTTTGCGCACGGGAATGGACTCCCCGGTCAGCATGGATTCGTCGACCATCAGGTCGTTGCAGCTGATCAATACCGCATCGGCTGAAACGCGGTCTCCTTCGGATAACAGAAGAATATCACCTGTCACGACCTCGCGTCCTGCGATGCGCTGAGGCTTCCCGTCTCGCATGACCTTCGCGCGCGGGCTGGACAATTCTCTCAGGGCTTCAAGCACTCTTTCGCTCTTTTGCGCCTGGAATACCGTGATGGCGATGACGATCAGGACGAAGCATAGCAGCATCAGCGCGTCTTCCAGGCTACCCAGCAGGAGATAAATGACGCCTGCGGCGATAAGAAGCAGGAACATCGGCTCGCGCAGGATGTCGGCTGCGATTTCGTGCACGCGTCGCGCGTGTGGCGGCGCCAGTTCGTTGTAGCCTGCTTCAGCCAGCCGGCGTTCTGCTTCAGATTTGGTAAGGCCCAGTTCCGCGCCCATGTCGCAAGGCTCCCTGTTTAACAGGATCAAAGCATATAGCAAAGCCGATGTCAGCAGTCACAAGTTTTTTCACGCGCCGGAACTTTGTTGGGTTACCATTGCCTGATTGCCCGTTTGGGTGCAAAAAAGGGAACGCGATGAAGCAATATAGCAAACGCATGGTGATCGCTCACTGGCTGACTCTGGGGCTGCTTGTGCTGGCCTGGTATCTGGGCGATTCGCTTTCGGATTCCACAGACGAGAGCCGTGCGACTCTTTTTGGCTATGTCATTCACGTTTCGGCAGGCATTGCAGTGCTGCTGCTGATCGCGATGCGACTCTTGTTCCGCAGCAAGGACGGGGTGCCTCCGGCCATCGGCCATGCGGCGATGGACAGGCTGGCGAAGGGGGTTCATCACACACTGTACCTTCTGCTTCTCGTGGTGCCGATAACAGGCATACTGACCGTGCTGCGCAGCAGCGTGGCCAAGGCCTTGCTCTCGGGGGATGCGAACATGCTTCCCAAGGCGCACGGCTTCCACGGGCTCCTCGTGCACAGCCTGCACGGAACGCTCGTGAATGTGCTGATCGCGGTCGTGGTGGTCCATGTTCTGGGTGCCTTGAAGCATCAGTTCATCGACAAGGACAACCTGCTCGAACGCATGATGCTGCGCAGGAAATAGCGATTACAGGATCAGATGGTTGTTGGCGCAGGTTTTGGCCTCTGCCAGCCTCGCAACCGTGGGAAGGAGGTTGAGGCCCGTTTCCTCCCTGAGTTTGAGCGCGCTCTTCCTCATGTCTTCAAGATCGATGCTGACCTCGTCTCCTTCGGCGGCGAAAGCGATGGTGTTGCCGCTCTCGCAGGACGGGAACATCAGCGCGCGTTCCTCGAATGCCTGACGTATGGACGCATATCCCAGGGGAACGCCTTTGGATAGAAGGTTGACCGCCATGATGCCCTGTTCGCCAAGCCGGCTTCTGCATGCCTGGTAGAAGGGCAGGCTGTTCAACTGCCCAGGATGAGCATGCTCGTTGAAGCCGTCAACCAGGATCAGGTCGAATTTCTTGTCGCTGGACAATACATAGTCTGCGCCATCTCCTATCACGATATGGATGCGTTTGTCGTCTTCGGGTAGCCTGAAGAAATGCCTTGCGGCGGCCACGACGGCAGGCTCGATCTCGACGACGGTGAGATGGGATAGCGGGCGATGCCGGTACAGGAACTTGGTCAGTGACGCCGCGCCCAAGCCTATCAGGAGCACTCTCCTGGGCCATCTGGGTCCCTCGCGAAGCAGAAGTGAAGTCATCATCTCGCGCGTGTATTCCAGCTCCAGATTCCAGGGGCGGGCGATGCGCATCGCGCCCTGTATCCAGGATGAGCCGAAATGCAGGTAGCGCACGCCGGATTCCTCGGAGATGTCTATCTGGATCGTCATGCGGTCCTGCCGGAAATCCAGAGATTTAGCAGCGCTCTTGCCTTGTCCGTGAGCTCGCTCGCGGTCATGCCGACCGCATTCTGCCTTGCAAGCTCGTCGCCTGCCGCGCCATGCAAATGAACTGCGAGCAGCAGCGCATCATCGACGCTCAATCCCTGTGCGATGAAGGCGGCAATCATGCCGGATAGCGTGTCTCCCATGCCGGGTGCGCTCATGCTCGGATTGCCTGTCCGGTTGACATAAAGGCTTCCGTCGCGCAATGCGCACAGGCTGCCGCTTCCTTTGAGCACGGCGGTGCATCTGAAATCTCTGGCAAGCTTCAGAGCCGATGCGATCCTGTCCTTTTGCACTTCTTCTGTCGTGCATCCAAGAAGACGCGCAGCCTCCGCAGGATGCGGGGTCATGACGCAGGGCCTGCTGCGCGCGACCAGAATCTTGCGCAATTCGTCGTGGGTCGCGATCAGGTTCAGCGCATCGGCATCGAGAACCAGCGAAGCATCAGTCCGCAATGCCTTGAGGAGCAGCCTCTGGGCCGCTGCATCCCTTCCCATGCCGCATCCAGCCAGCACCGTGGTTGCGCTGGGAAGTTTTTCCCCGGCGCGATGAAGCATCAGCTCGGGCTGCATGAAATCGAAGGAGGGGGCATTCCCATCCAGCAGCATCGTGTATACGATGCCAGCGCCCAGCTTCAGGGCTGCACGAGAAGCAAGGATGGCAGCTCCCGCCATGCCTGGTGCTCCCCCAATCACGAGGACGCAACCGTACATTCCCTTGTGGCTGTCCTTTGGGCGTTCGGGGAGCAGCTTTGCAACTTGGCTTCGTTCTATGGTTTGTGGATTCATGATGGGTGTCTTGTGTGCGTGGCATAGTATAATTGCGTCCCGAATTTTATTCTCGTCCGCCATGTTCAAAGTCTCTCTCGGCAATTCAGCCCTCTCCAGTTTCCGCCTCGAAAAATTGCGCCAGGCCGTAAGCGAGGCAGCACCCGATGTGTACATCGCTGACACGAGGCATTGCTATTTCAGCGCGCTGCGTTCGAAGACGCTGTCCAAGGCTGAGGCTAGGCTTCTGGAAAGGGTGCTCGGTATAGGGAAGACGGTTGTCGAACCTGAGGGCGAATTCAAGCGCGTGCTGGTCGTGCCGCGCCTGGGCACGATATCCCCATGGTCCACCAAGGCCACCGACATCGCGCGGCACTGCGGGATAGAGGAAATAGAGCGCATAGAGCGCGGGGTGATCTATTACCTGAAGGGAGACGCAGAAAAGGCGTTGCCTCTGCTTCACGACCGCATGACCGAGTCGGTCTTGGGCGGCATGGAGGGTGCTGCCGAAAGGATATTCCGTCACGGCGCTCCTGAGCCTCTGGAAACGGTGGACGTGATGCAAGGCGGCGCGGATGCGCTGAATGCTGCCAATCGCGAGATGGGACTTGCGTTGTCTTCGGACGAGATTGACTACCTCGTCGAGAATTTCAAAAAGCTGAAGCGCAATCCGACAGACGTCGAGCTGATGATGTTCGCCCAGGCGAATTCCGAGCATTGCCGCCACAAGATATTCAACGCGGACTGGGTGATAGACGGCGAGGCGCAGGGCATGTCGCTCTTCGGCATGATAAGGAATACGCACAAGGCAAGCCCTGACGGGACGATCATCGCCTATTCGGACAATTCCTCCGTCATCGAGGGATCGAGAATCGCGCGTTTCTATCCGCGCGCCGACAGGACTTACGCATTTGGCGATGAGCTCACTCACACGCTGATGAAGGTCGAGACGCACAACCATCCGACTGCCATCGCGCCCTTTGCCGGAGCGGCGACAGGGTCGGGTGGCGAGATACGCGACGAGGGCGCTACGGGAACGGGATCGAAACCCAAGGCTGGCCTGACGGGATTTTCGGTATCGAATCTCAACATTCCCGGATACGCCCAGCCATGGGAGGCGCAATACGGCAAGCCTTCCCGCATCGTTACGCCGCTTCAGATCATGCTGGACGGGCCCCTGGGTGCCGCCGCATTCAACAACGAGTTCGGCCGCCCCAACCTTGCAGGCTATTTCCGCACTTTCGAGGAGCGAGTCGGCGGAGAGGTGCGCGGCTACCACAAGCCCATCATGCTGGCGGGCGGCGTCGGCAACATCTCGGCGCTGCACACGCAAAAGCACGATCTGCCGACGGGCGCGCTGATCGTGCATCTCGGAGGTCCCGGCATGCTGATCGGCCTTGGCGGCGGTGCCGCATCCAGCATGGACACGGGAAGCAATGCCGAGAATCTGGATTTCGATTCCGTGCAAAGGGGCAATCCCGAGATGCAGAGGCGTGCTCAGGAAGTGATCGACCGCTGCTGGCAGTTGGGCCCTGAAAACTCCATACTTTCGATACACGACGTCGGCGCAGGAGGCATGTCCAATGCGCTGCCCGAGCTTGTGCACGGCGGAGGCAAGGGGGCGCTGTTCGATCTGAGAAAGATCCCTTTGGACGAG
Organism: Pseudomonadota bacterium; assembly: GCA_021783995.1. GTDB lineage: Bacteria > Pseudomonadota > Gammaproteobacteria > Burkholderiales > Gallionellaceae > Gallionella. The sequence continues at coordinate 120,716 of JAJXTH010000002.1, read as the reverse complement.
AGCGGCATGTCGCCCAAGCAGATTTGGTGCAACGAGTCTCAGGAACGCTATGTTTTGGCGATCAGACCCGAGAGCCTTGAGGAGTTCCGCGCATTCTGCGAGCGCGAGCGCTGTCCTTTCGACGTGGTGGGTGTTGCGGTCGACGAGGACAGGATAGTCGTCCACGACGAAGAATTCGACAACGATCCCGTGAACATGCCGCTATCCGTTCTGCTTGGCAAGCCGCCAAAGATGACGCGCAATGTCGAGCGAGAAACGGCGAAGCTCCAGCACTTCGACACCAGCTCTCTCGACCTGGCCGAATCCATATGCCGGGTGCTGCGCCTGCCTGCGGTCGCGAACAAGACCTTCCTGATCAGCATAGGCGACAGGACCGTGGGAGGCATGACCGCTCGCGACCAGATGGTAGGGCCATGGCAGGTTCCTGTCGCGGACGTGGCGGTCACTTTGAGGGGATACAATACGAATCTTGCCGAGGCTTTCGCGATCGGCGAGCGCACGCCGCTGGCTCTCGTCAATGCGGCATCCTCCGCGCGCATGGCGGTTGGGGAGGCAATCACCAACATTTCGGCTTCCCGCATTTCGAAGATGGGTGACATCAAGCTTTCTGCAAACTGGATGGCGGCGGCAGGGCATCACGGCGAGGATGCCGCGCTGTTCGATGCGGTAAGGGCCGTTGGCATGGAGCTCTGTCCTGAACTCGGCATAAGCATTCCGGTAGGCAAGGACTCCATGAGCATGCGCACCGTATGGCAGGATGGCACAGAAGACAAGTCAGTGACTGCGCCCCTGTCCCTGATCGTCAGCGCATTCGCGCCATGCATGGATGCGAGAGCCACGCTCACGCCAGAGCTTTCAGCCGACCTCGATACCGCACTGCTGCTGATCGATCTGGGGCAGGGCAAAAACCGCCTCGGCGGGTCGGCACTCGCCCAGGTTTACAAGCAGGTGGGCGATGTCGCGCCTGACGTCGATTCAGCATCGGTATTGAAGGCATACTTCGAACTGATGCAGAAGCTGAATTCGGAAGGCCTCCTGCTTGCCTACCACGACAGGTCTGACGGCGGCGTATTCGTCACGCTGTGCGAGATGGCCTTTGCTTCCCACATCGGGCTCGACATTCATGTCGAGCACGCGGATGCGCTGCGCATGCTCTTCAGCGAAGAGCTGGGTGCCGTGGTCCAGGTGAAGAACAGCGATGTGGCGCATGTGCTGCAACTGGCGGCCGATGCGGGCATCAGGAGCGTCCAGAAGATCGCGGTGCCGAACACGAAAGGCATGATAGAGATCGTGCGCGGCAACGAGATGCTCTTCTCCGATTCAGGCGTGAACCTCATGCGCATCTGGTCCGAGACCACATACCAGATGCAGAAACTGCGCGACAATCCTGCTTGCGCCGAGTCCGAATACGATCGCATCCTGGATGCGGCCGATCCGGGGCTGCATGCGAGCCTGACTTATGACGTGAACGAGGCGCCTGCCATTCTCGGGGGAAGACCGAAGATCGCGATCCTTCGCGAGCAGGGTGTGAACGGCCATGTCGAGATGGCTGCTGCATTCGATAGAGCGGGCTTTGCGGCTGTCGATGTGCACATGAGCGACATCATAGGAGGACGGGTAACGCTTGCCGATTTCAAGGGGCTCGCTGCATGCGGCGGATTTTCCTACGGCGATGTGCTGGGTGCAGGAGAAGGCTGGGCGAAGTCCATCCTTTTTAATTCGAGGGCGAGGGATGAATTCGAGGCCTATTTCAACCGGAAAGACACCTTCGCGCTGGGCGTATGCAACGGTTGCCAGATGATGAGCAATCTGCACGAGATCATACCGGGTGCGGAAAATTGGGCGCACTTCTCGCGCAACCAGTCAGAACAATTCGAGGCGCGCTTCGTGATGGTGGAGGTGCAGCCTTCTCCCTCGATATTCTTCGAAGGCATGGCAGGAAGCCGCATGCCCATCGTGGTCGCGCACGGCGAAGGCTATGCGGATTTTGCAAGCGCGAAAAAGATGAAGGCCGCCAATGTCACACTGCGCTATGTGGACAATCGTGGCAATCCGACTGAGATCTATCCGTTGAATCCGAATGGATCACCCAACGGCATCACCGGGCTTACCACCCCTGACGGGCGCTTCTCCATCATGATGCCGCATCCGGAGCGCGTGTTCCGCGCGGTGCAGCACTCGTGGCGTCCTGCAGAATGGAAGGAGAACGGCGCATGGCTCAGGATGTTCCAGAACGCGAGAAAGTGGGTAAGCTGAAATGGAAAAGAATTTCTGGCTGGAACGCTGGGAGCTGCAGCAGATCGGCTTTCACCAGAACGAGGTCAATCCCTACCTCGAGCGCTACGGCCATCATTTGCAGGGCAAGGTCTTCGTGCCACTTTGCGGCAAGAGCCATGACATCTCGTGGCTTGCAAGGCAGGGTGCTCAAGTGGTCGGGGTTGAATTAAGCCCGATCGCGGTGCGCGCGTACTTCGAGGAGAACGGGCTTCAAGCTACATGCAAGCAATGCGGGAAATTCGAAAGCCATGCGGCAAACGGCATACGTTTGCTGTGCGGCGATTTCTTCGACCTCGAACGAAGCGACATGGAAGGGGTGAGTGCAGTCTACGACCGCGCATCCATGGTCGCGCTCCCTGTAGAAATGCGCGAGCGCTACGTACGCCATTTGACGAGCATCCTGCCTGAAGGTGCGCAGATACTGCTGATCACCTTCGACTATCCCCAGGATGAAATGCAGGGTCCGCCCTTTGCGGTTTCAGTCGACGAAGTAAAAAGGCTCTATCGCGATTCGGCCCACATTGAGCTTCTCGACCAGAACGACGTTTTGGAGCCGCGCTTCGCCGAGCGCGGAGTGACCAGGATGCGGGAGAATGTTTTTCTGCTGAAGTGCTGATGCTAGCAAAGCTAGATCTGACCCCGTTGCCGTTGTTATTCTGCGCTTTGCCGCGTGGCGAGCCGAAGAACGCGAAGTCGATCTTGCCAGGGCGTGAAGCTGCTGGTCGATATGAATTTGTCGCCTCGCTGGGTACGCTTCCTGGCTGACGCCGGTATAGAGGCGACGCACTGGGCAACGCTTGGCGCGAATAATGCACCAGACGCGAAAATTATGGCCTTCGCCAAAACTCAAGGCTCGTGGTGCTCACGCACGACCTGGATTTCGGCGCAATTTTGGCGGCTACGCATGGCGACAAGCCCAGCGTTGTGCAAATCCGCTCCGAGGATGTTAGCCCAGATGTAATCGGCGGGGCGGTTATCGTGGCTTTTCGCCAGATGGCGGCAGAGCTGGAAGAGGGCGCGCTGCTTACGATCGATCCGAACCGAACGCGCTTGCGTGTGCTCCCCCCCCTGCATCGAAGCTAGACTACGTGTGGAACACCTGACTTGAGGCTTCGGGCGGATTTGAACTTCAGGCCTGCTAGAATATTCCGGACTGGATTTCCAATATTTTCTATGCCGATTATCAAAGCCGCATCGATTGCCGATGCGAAGGGTATTGTGTCGCTTTTCAACGCCTGTTATCGCGGGGAGTCCAGTCGCGCAGGCTGGACGACGGAAGCGGATTTTTTTAGACGGCCTGAGAACCGACATCAGGGAGATTACTCGCCTTCTTGAGAAGGCCGACTCTCTTTCGGCGGGCAGAGGTTAGGTCTAGCTTTGTAGCATTCGAGACAGGCTGTGCGCTACATTACGCGATTGAAAGCTTCTGTTGCAATCAGCTTTTACTTTCAAGGCGCTTGGCTGCTTGGCGACTTCTTGCAGGCATGGAGAGGGTGATTTCTAATGCGGCTTCCAGGCGTATCACCCGTTCGGTCAGGTTTTCGATTTTTTCCTGTTGAAGCTTGATCGTGCCCGCCATGCGCTCCACCTTGTCGTTCATCTTGATGACTGTGGTGATGGCGTCCCACATCTTGTCCGTAATGCTCATCAGCGCTTGGCCTTCCTGGATTCCATCGCGGTGATACGCTTGTTCGAGGCTTCTATATAGGCCAGAGCATCATCAATGGCGGCATTGGCCTGGGCGGTTGTTTTCAACATCTGGCCGATCATGCCTTCCAGCATTCTTTGATCCTCATCCGGATGGAATGAAGAGGCTGCGCGGCGCAAAAACTCTCCCATCGACAATTGAGCGTCTTGAGCCCGCTTGGCGATCAATGCTTTTTCCTTGGCCGTCACGAGGACCGGGATTCGTTCGGTGGCGGTTGCCATAAGTTTTCTCCTGTGCATGGTCAGCACATGTGCAGTATAGGGCGGTATGCAGAGAAGTTCAAGCCGAAGCTTCCGGATGTTAACCGAACCCGTCGGCGGAATAAAAAAAGGACACCAATGCGGTGTCCTTTTTGCGAGCGTATCAGATCCTACTCGATCTTTGCAGAGGCGCGCAGGTCGCTGACGGCCTTCTGCACTTCGAGTTGCTGCAGATGTTGTTCCAGCTTGGGCTTCATCACGTCGAAGCTTGGCGCCTTCAGAGGACGGACGTCGTCGAGCTTGATCACGTGCCAGCCGAACTGGGTCTGCACGGGCTCCTTGGTGTATTCCCCCTTCTTCAGGCTCAGCAGCGCATTGGCAAACGGCTCGACCAGCGTCTTGGGCACGGTCCAGCCCAGCGAGCCGCCTTTTTCCGCAGAGCCTGCATCGAGCGACTGCTTGGCGAGCGTCTCGAACTTTGCCTTCTTGTTGAGCTTGGCGATGATGGCTTTAGCTTCGGGCTCGGTCTTGACCAGGATGTGGCTCACTTCATATTCCTTGTCGCCCAGTTGAGCCTTGTAATTGTCATACTCTTTTTTCAACTGGTCGTCGCTGATCGGGTGCTTCTTGAGATAGTCCTGTATGAAAGCGCTCACCAGCACGGTCTGCTTGGCGATTGCCAACTGGTCCACCACGGAAGGGGTCTTGTCCAGACCTTCCTTGACGGCCTGTTGTGCGATCACTTCGCGGTTGATCAGGTCGTCGCGAATGAGTTTGCGAAGTTCCGGTGAGTCAGGACGGCCCTGCGATTCTGCACCCTTGACGTCCATCTCGACTCGGGACTGGGGAATGGCGACGCCGTTCACGATTGCAGCAGACTTGTCTTCGGCGTAAGCCGGATTGATTGCGAGTGTGGCAACGATGGCCAGAGCTGCAAATGGATGAGTTTTCAACATGTGAGTCCTCTTGAATTGATAAAGTTAAACTTCTTCCGGCGTTTTCGCCTGTATGTTCAGTGCGTGTATGTCACGCTTCATCATCTCTCCCAGCACCGAATATATCATACGATGGCGCGCCATCGTAGTCTTTCCGGCAAAGCATGGCGCAATAATCCTGAGAAGATAATGCCCACCGCCATCCTTTGCACCCGCATGCTCGGCGTGCTTGTGGCTTTCGTCGACGATGTCGACCAACACCGGATTGAGGCCCGCGAGCTTTTCGCGCATGTCATCGATGCGGCTCATGACGGAAAAGTCTTCTTGAAAGGCTTGACGCTGACCTTCTCGTAGACGCCGCTTGCAAGATAAGGTTCCGCATCAGCCCAGGCCTGTGCCTCTGCAAGCGACAAAAATTCCGCGACGATCAGGCTGCCTGTAAATCCGGCCGTGCCCGGGTCCATCGCGTCTATCGCGGGAAATGGGCCTGCGAGCATCAGCCGGCCCTGCGATTGAAGCGACTCGAGACGCGCCACATGCGCGGGCCGCGATGCCATGCGTTTTTCGAGGCTGTCAGGGAAGTCATGCCCTACGATTGCATACCACATCAGTTGTTTTCCTTGTCTTCGTTCATGTATTTTGAAAGCCATGCGCTCTGCCCGACGACGAATATCAGCATCAGCGCGGTGAATCCGAAAAGCTTGAAGTTGACCCAGGTTTCGATCGGATAATTGTAGGCGATATACAGATTGATGAAACCCAGGGCCAGGAAGAACATCCCCCAGCTCAGGTTCAGAAGGTTCCAGATACGCACAGGCAGTGCGATCTTGTGGTTCAGCGCGCTGCGTATCAGGTTCTTCTTGAAGACCAGGTTGGATCCTATCAGTGCCAGCGAAAACAGCCAGTAAAGCACGGTGGGCTTCCATCTGATGAAGGTGTCGTTGTGGAAGATCAGCGTTGCTCCCCCAAGCACCACGATGACAAAGAAGCTGATCCAGAGCATCGTGTCCACTTTGCCGTGGCGCAGCTTGGTCCAGATGATCTGGAAGGTGGTGGCAAAGATGGAAACCAGCGTGGCGAGAAAAATGGCTGGCTTGATGGTTGCCGGCAGCACGATGTGGAAGTAGGCCAGGATCGCGTCAGCGGTTTCCGGATGCGAATTGCCGAACTTGAAGAAAACGAAAAACAGTATGACCGGGAATACGTCGAATAGCAGCTTCATGGTTTAGTTTCTGTCCAGCGTCAAGGAGGCCGAGTTGATGCAGTAGCGCAGTCCGGTGGGCCTGGGTCCGTCGGGAAAGACATGGCCAAGGTGAGACCCGCAGTGCGCGCAGTTTATCTCGTCGCGCTGCATGCCGTGACTGCTGTCCAGACGGGTGGCGATGCTTTCCCCTTGTATCGGCTGCCAGAAGCTGGGCCAGCCGCTGCCCGAATCGTACTTGGCGGCAGCATCGAACAGAGGCGCGTTGCAGCACACGCAGCGATAGACGCCGGAATCATGGCAGTCCCAGTAGAGGCCTGTGTAGGGCGGCTCCGTGCCGCACTCCCGGCACACGCGATACTGTTCCGGCGTGAGCTGGGAGCGCCATTCGGTATCGGATTTTTTTATCTCTTGGCTCAATTTTCAATCCATGTTCGTGTTCACAGGACTTCGCCAGCATGGTCCGCGAGCCTTGAGCGTTCGCCGCGCAAGAGGGTGATGTGTCCACCATGCGCCCATCCCTTGAACCTGTCGACCACATAGGTGAGCCCCGAGCTTCCCTCGGACAGATAAGGCGTGTCTATCTGCGCGATGTTGCCCATGCACACCACCTTGGTGCCGGGACCCGCGCGTGTGATCAGCGTCTTCATCTGCTTTGGCGTCAGGTTCTGTGACTCGTCTATGATAATGTATTTGTTCAGGAAAGTCCGGCCGCGCATGAAGTTCAGGGATTTCACCTTGATGCGCGAACGGATCAGGTCCCGGGTGGCGGCACGCCCCCAGTCGCCCGCATCCTCGTCCGTCTTGTTGAGCACGTCCAGATTGTCTTCCAGCGCGCCCATCCACGGGGTCATCTTCTCCTCTTCTGTGCCAGGCAGAAAGCCGATGTCTTCGCCTATCGGCACGGTCACGCGGGTGATGATGATCTCGGAATAGAGTTTCGCTTCCAGTGTCTGCATCAGGCCCGCCGCAAGTGTCAGAAGCGTCTTTCCCGTCCCAGCCTGTCCCAGAAGCGTGACGAAATCTATCTCCGGGTTCAGGAGCAGGTTGAGCACGAAGTTCTGCTCGCGATTGCGCGCAACGATGCCCCACACGCTGTGCTTGCTGTTCGTGTAATCGGTCAGCGTGCGCAGCACCGCGCTGGTGTCGTTCTGCTCCAGCACGATCGCATAGAACCCTGCGTCATCCTCCTCCCGGTAGACGAACTGGTTGACGAAGAAGGCAGCGCAAAGCGGTCCGTGGATATGGTAGAAGGTCTGTCCATCCTTGATCCAGGACTTCATGTCGCGGCCGTGCGTCTCCCAGAAGTCATGCGGTAATTCCAGCACGCCGGTATAAAGGAGATCGGTGTCTTCAAGCACCTTGTCGTTGAAGTAGTCCTGCGCTTCGAGTCCCAGCGCGCGCGCCTTGATGCGCATGTTGATGTCTTTGCTGACCAGGATCACGGAACGTTCTGGCTGCAACTCCTGCAGGCCGATGACCACGCCCAGTATCGCGTTGTCCGCCTTGCCGAGCTCGAGATTGTGTGGCAGTTCCTGCTTGATGAAGCTGGTCTGCAGGAAAAGCCTTCCGGTGCTGTTCTTGTGCAAGTCCGATTTCAGCGAGATGCCTTCCTCGATGTTGTGCGGCGCATCGCTTACGATCTCGTCAAGAAAACGACTGGCCTGGCGCGCATTGCGTGCGACTTCGGTCGTGCCCTTTTTCTTGTTGTCCAGTTCCTCCAGCACGAACATCGGCAGACAGATGTCGTGCTCCTCGAAGCGATAAAGGCTGGTCGGGTCGTGCAATAGCACGTTGGTGTCCAAAACAAACAGCTTGGTATCGGCTACCGCTTTCTTGCGTTGACGCATGCGCTTCCTTTGCTTTAGAGGGTTTTGATGAAATCCAGCACTTCCTGTGCATGGCCGTCGGCCTTGAGTTTTCGCCATTCGCGGCGCAGCTTGCCGGTCTTGTCGAAGACGAAGGTGCTGCGCTCTATGCCCAGTACCTGCTTGCCGTACATGTTCTTTTCCTTGATCACGTCGAACTGCCTGCAGACTTTCTCGTCCGCATCCGAAAGAAGCTCGAAGGGAAGCGAGAACTTGCTCTTGAAGTTTTCATGGGATTTCATGCTGTCCCGGGAAATACCGACGATGACGCAATCGGCCTGCCGGAACTCTTCGTATAGGTCGCGGAACTGCATGGCCTCCGTGGTGCAGCCGGGCGTGTCATCCTTGGGATAGAAGTAGACCACAAGGTTCTTGCCGAGCGCAGAGGTGGCGGTGAAGGTTGCTTCGCCGGTTGCGGGAAGTGAGAAATCGATCATATTGTTTTCTGGCATGATTTTCCTGTGGCGTGTTCTTTGTGCGATATTATCTCAGAAACAATAGCGCGAGTAGCAAAAATGATGGCCGGCTTTCATGGCGTCTGTCCGGCTGGCGGGGTTATACTGCCAAATGCAACGATTTAAGGGGATGTGAGCGGTGGACGATGTCGATTTCATGCGCATGGCGCTGCAGCTTGCAGGCATGGCTGAAGTTGCGGGAGAGGTGCCGGTCGGCGCGCTGGTGGTGAAGGACGGAATGGTCATAGGGCAGGGGTGCAATGCGCCGATCTCGAAAAACGACCCCTCGGCCCACGCCGAGATGCAGGCGCTTCGGGAGGCTGCGCAACATATCGGTAACTATCGCCTGACAGAATGCGAACTGTTTGTGACCCTGGAGCCTTGTCTGATGTGCGCGGGCGCAATCATGCATGCGCGCATCGCGAGGGTGGTCTTTGGTGCGGCAGACTACAAGACCGGCGCCTGCGGCAGCGTGCTGAATCCGTTTGCGGACAGCCGCCTCAATCATCATGCCAAGGTGACGGGCGGCGTGCTGGCAGACGAGTGCAGCCGCATGTTGAGCAATTTTTTCGCGATGCGAAGGCAGCAGAAGATTGAAAACAGACGGCAGGGCGCAGAATATGAAGATTAATGTTCATCTCTCCTCGCAGCGCCTTGAGTTGTGCGATGGCGAAGGGCATGTGCTCAAAAGCTATCCGGTTTCCACTGCGCTGAATGGTGCAGGTGAACTCTCCGGCAGCCTTCAGACACCGCGCGGGCGCCACATCATACGCGCGAAGATAGGCGAGGGCTGCGCCGAGAATACGGTTTTCAGAGGACGCCGCCCGACGGGTGAAATCTATACGCCGGCCTTGGGCGATGCGTTTCCAGGGAGGGACTGGATACTCACGCGCATCCTCTGGCTTTCCGGCTGTGAGGCAGGTTATAACAGGCTGGGAGACTGCGATACCATGCGCCGCTACATCTACATACACGGCATGCCGGACAGCGAGCCCGTGGGTGTGCCAAGGTCGCACGGCTGCATCAGGATGCGCAATTCAGACCTGCTCGACCTGTTCGACGCGGTCCCTATAGGCACGGCAGTCGAGATCATCGAATGACAAACTGGAGTGAAGCTGCATGAGCCATACTTTCACGGTTAGCCTGGTCTCCTGGCACGACGGCGAACCGCTCCTGAAACCTGTGCGCCAGGCCGTGTTCATCGAGGAGCAGGGGATATCCCCGGATCTCGAATGGGACGGGCTGGATGAAGCCTGCCGTCATGCGCTTGCGTTGAGCTCCTCTGGCGAGGCGATCGGCTGCGGACGCATCATGGCCGATGGACACATAGGACGCATCGCCGTGCTGCCTTCATGGCGCAACCGCAAGGTCGGAACAGCCATCGTGGAGGCATTGCTGAACCATGCGCGCGCGCACGGTTATCCTGCCGTGGATGTCGATGCGCAGACTCATGCCACGCCGTTCTACAGGATGTTCGGCTTCGAAGAGGAAGGGGAGACCTTCCTGGACGCGGGCTTGCCGCACATCAAGATGCGGCTCAAACTCTCCGAATAGCGGGATTTCAGGCTGCGGGCAACGCGTAGGGCAGCGGCTCGAAACGCAGCGTCTTCCCTTCGATGGAGCCCAGATGTATGGGATGCCCGTCGTGGCTTGAGATCTGCACCACTGCGAGCACATCGCATCCTCCTGCAGGAGAGGGCGCTGCATTGGCGATGATCCCGTTTGACTGACCCGCCATGTCCTCGCTGTAGAGGTGGTCGCCCGGCTCGGCGTAGCCGTCCACATGGGCAAGATACATGCGCCGCTTGAGCTTCCCGAGATAGTGCATGCGCGCGACGATTTCCTGACCAGGATAGCAGCCCTTCTTGAAGCTGATCCCGCCTATCAGATCGAGATTCACCATCTGCGGCACGAATTCCTCCTGGGTCTTTGCGACGATGACGGGAATGCCGGCGCGCACGTTGAGCCAGTCCCAGCATGCGCTGCCAGCGGGCTTTGCATGGCTTGCGAACGCATCCCAGAGCGCCCCCGCCTGATCTGGCGCAGTGTGAAGCAGAAAGCGCGCATCGTCCAGCCTGATCACGGTTGTGCTTCCTTCACGCGCAACGCCCATGCGCTCGCCGCAATCCAGAGGCGGCTTGATGGCGGGGCCTGAGATGCCCAGCAGGATATTCTCGTCCTGCTGGATCTTCACCTTGGCGCGCAACACATACATCGAGAGTTTCTTGCGCAGCATCTCGGAGAGCGCGCTGGGCAGCATCAGAAGATAATCGCTGCCTTCCATCCAGATCAGGAAGCTTGCCAGCATCCTGCCCTTCGCGGTATTGAAGCTGGAATGCTGAGAGCGGGAAGGGCTGACTTCCTTGATGTCGTTGCTCAGGAGGTTCTGCAGAAAACTCTGCGCATCTTCTCCGGATACGCGCAGCGTGGCGTATTGTCCGAGGTCGCACACGATGTCTTCTCTCGATGCAGCGGTGACTTCCGCATGAAAATCGCCGAAATGCTGAACCATGCCATCTTCGATGACGGCGCCTCTCGACGCCATGAATTGTTGCCAGTCTGCTTGCATGATGTGTCGGATGTATGGGTGAAAATCGAATGATAACGGCTAGAGGGATGCGAGTATACCGCGGTCGATCAGGAATTTGGCCAGATGCCGGTCATCCCTGTTGGAATGGTTCAGCATCCATTCCGCAAGCGCTAGCTTGATGCGAAAGCCGGTATACCAGCGGTCTCCCCGGTTTGATGAGATTTCTTCGCCGAGTTTATCGAAATAATTCAGGTAGGAGCGGTGCTGCGCGATGTGATCCGCCGCAAAGGGATAGCGATGATCGCGCATCAGCTTTTCCTCGTGTTCGAAGTGCATGCGGATGGCGCTTTCAAGCTTCTGCAGCAGGGCCGTGGCCTGTTCATCCTCGCCCATGTATGCATCGTGCAGTTCCTCCATCAGGCCTATCAGTTCGCTGTGCTGTATGTCGAATTCGGTGATGCCAGTCTGGTATTCGCTGCGCCATGCGATATCCCCGGTGAATTCTTCGGAGCCGTTGTAAAGGCCGGTCTTCAGGAAATCCTCGCAGCGTTGCAGATAGACTTTGGCCGGGATGTCGGCGGGGTTGTCGCGCACGATCTCTTCCAGCATCGGGCGTGCCTTGAGCGCATCGCGGCTGTGGTAGCGAGCCAGCGCTTCCTCGAATTTTTTCAGCGTGCGGGATTTCTTTTCGCGGATTTCGGGCACATCGTGATTGAACACTTCGTAGATAGGTTCGGGATGCGTCTTGTAGGCGACCTTGACCCGGCCCAGGTGGCGCACCAGGAATTGTTCGGGCGCGGACAGGCTGTAGAGTGTATGCTCGCTGATCAACAGCGGCGTGCCATAGGTCTTGGTCAGCGTCTGCAGGCGCGATGCGAGGTTGACGGCGTGGCTGATCACCGTGCCTTCCATGCGGTTTGCGCCGCCTATCACGCCCAGCATCAGAAGTCCGGTATTCACGCCTATGCCTATGCGTATCGCGGCATAGGCAGCGCGCTCTCGCCCCGCGTTGTATTCATCCAGCCTCGAGAGCATGGACAGGGCGCCGCTCAGCGCATCGTCGGCCTGGGTCGGAAAAAGCGCCATGATCGCATCGCCCATGTACTTGTCTATGATGCCCTGATGCGCGGTGATCACGGGGTTCATCACGGAGAAATACGAGTTGATCATGTTGAAGGTCTGCTGGGGCGTCATGCTCTCCGACAGCGAGGTGAAGTCGCGTATATCAGTGAACATCACGGACATGGATTTTTCGACCTGGTCGCCGAGCTCCACGTCCTGTATGTCGTCCTTGCCCAGAAAATCGATTAGATTGCGCGGCACGAAGCGCATCAGGGTGCGCTCGAGCAGCTTCAGCCTTGCGCGCGTACCGGCATGCGCCTCGCGTTCGGTGGCAAGCTCGGCTATCAGATCTTCTGGATGTTCTTCCGGAGATTCAAAACCGGCGTTCATGGCCTGTTGCCCTTCCAAGCACGCATGGTCCGCCGGTCAGAAGCATCACTATGGCCGCTTGCGGTCACGCATAGGTGCTGATGCGTCCGTTCCTGTTGTCGCCTTCGATTGCGGGTATGCCGGGCGGATGGGTGGCTTGCGCGTTCTGCGTTGCCTGTGATTGAGCCTGGCTGGCTTGCGATGAGGCGGTTGTCTGGCTCTGCGCCTGGGCGAGTTTCTTTCCCTGTTCGGAGAGCGTCACGACTGTGGAAGACTGCGAGTCTTGCCTGGGCGGCTTTGCCGAAGGCGATTGCGTCTGTCCGGTCAGTGAACCGGCAGGGGTGCTTGCGGAAGAATTGAGGCTGGTGCTTGAAATTGGCATGGCATACTCCCAAAGAGTATCGGTTTGGGAATGAACTTTACTGTGTTTTTCGTTTTATGGCAATTAGGCTAAACTCTCGCGCCATGAAACGCCTAGCCGCATACTTGTTGATGGTTCTGCTTGCCGCCTGCGATGGTCTGTGGAACGCCCCCTATCCGGCCAAGGATGCGTACAGCTCAATACTCTATACGGCTTTCACGGAAAGGCCCAAGCACCTCGATCCTGCCCAGGCCTACAGCGAGAACGAGTATGCGCTCTTGGCCAACATCTATGCGCCGCCGTTGCAATACCACTACCTGAAGCGGCCATATGAGCTGGTGCCGCTGGCTGCCAGCGCAATGCCAGAAGTGACCTATCAGGACAGCAGCCACCATGCGCTGCCTGCCGATACCCCGCAGGACAGGATCGCATACAGCATATATGAGATCCACATCAAGCCCGGCATGCGCTATCAGCCGCACCCGGCTTTTGCAAGAGACGGAAAGGGGCAGCCGGTATACGATCACCTCTTGCCGGAACAGATGAAAGGCGTGCATGCACCGCGGGATTTCAGGCTTACAGGCACGCGTGCGGTGACGGCTTACGATTATGCATACCAGATCAGGAGGCTTGCTGATCCCGAGCTTCACTCGCCGATCTATGGCGTGATGAGCGAATACATCGTGGGCCTCAGGGAGTATTCGCAGAAACTCCAGGAAGTGCAGAAGAAAAACCCGGACGTGCATCCCGATCTTTTAGCCTATCCCCTGCCGGGCGTCGAGGTGGTCGACGACACCACCTATCGCATTGTGATCAAGGGTAAATATCCGCAGTTCGCCTATTGGCTCGCGATGCCGTTCTTTTCCCCGATGCCGCAGGAGGCGGAGCGATTCTATAACCAGCCCGGCATGAAGGAGCGCAACCTGACGCTGGACTGGTGGCCTGTGGGGAGCGGCCCCTATTACCTCTCGGAAAACGATCCCAATCGGCGCATGGTGCTTGAAAAAAACCCATATTACGACAGCGAACGCTATCCGTCCCAGGGCGAGGCGGGCGACGGGAAGGCTGGTTTGCTCGATGATGCCGGAAAGAAGCTGCCGCTGACAGGCAGGGTCGTGTTCACGTTGGAGAAGGAGACCATACCCTACTGGAACAAATTTCTTCAGGGATACTACGATGCTTCGGGCATCAGTTCGGACAGCTTCGATCAGGCAGTCCAGATGAGTGTGGGAGGCGAGGCTCAGGTGTCAGACGAGATGCGCAGGAAGGGCATCACGCTTTCAACGTCCGTCGCCACTTCCACGATGTATACCGGCTTCAACTGGCTCGATCCTGTGGTCGGAGGGAGCTCCGAGCGCGCGCGCAAACTGAGGCAGGCGATTTCGATCGCAGTGGATTTCGAGGAGTTCATCTCCATCTTCGCAAACGGACGTGGGGTCGCCGCGCAGTCGCCGATACCGCCCGGCATCTTCGGCTACCGTGAAGGCAGGGCAGGCATCAACCCCGTCGTGTACGACTGGGTGGACGGAGAGCCCAGGCGCAAGCCGATTTCGGATGCGAAGCGCCTGCTTGCAGAGGCGGGGTATCCCAACGGAGTGGACCAGCAGACCCATCAGCCCCTGGTGATCAATCTCGACACCACAGCAAGCGGCGCAGGCGACAAGGCGCGTCTCGACTGGCTCAGAAAGCAGTTCGACAAGATCAACGTGCAGCTCGTGGTGCGCAGCACGGATTACAACCGATTCCAGGACAAGATACGCCGCGGCGACACGCAGATGTTCTATTACGGATGGAATGCCGATTATCCCGATCCGGAGAATTTCCTTTTCCTGCTGGACAGCGCGCAGGGGAAGGTGGCGCACGGCGGAGAGAATGCCTCCAATTACAGCAATCCCGAATACGACATGCTGTTCGAGAGAATGAAGAACATGGACAATGGCCCGGAGCGCCAGGCTATCATAGACAAAATGCTTGCGATCATACGCAGCGATGCGCCCTGGCTGTGGGGGTATCATCCCAAGAATTACGTGCTCCAGCACGGTTGGCTGTACAACGTGAAACCCAACGTGATGGCCAACAACAAGCTCAAATACTGGCGCGTGGATCCTCGTCAGCGCGCGTTGTATCAGGAGAGGTGGAACAAACCGGTGCTCTGGCCTCTTTGGCTGGGCGGGACTGTCCTTCTGATCTTCGCATTCTGGATATGGCGCGCGCTAAGAAAGCGCGATGAGGCCCGCTAGCCGCTATTTCGCCTCGTCTATCATCAGGATGATCTTTTCCTCGACCTCGCCTGCGACCTCGGAGAGTGCTGCATCCTGTGACAGCATGGAGAGCATCTTTGCCGGGCTGATCGTGCCTATCTTCGTCTTTCCCTTTTCGGTGTATACCGATATTCGGCAGGGCAGCGCCATGTTGAGCCTCATGTCCGAAGACAGGACTTTCGCTGCCTGCACGGGATTGCAAACCTCGAACACGTTGCATTCCTCGGTGAAGGCAACCCCCTTGCCGCGCAGCGTGTTTCCGATGTTGTGCACATGCAGCACGCCGAAGCCGTGGCGTTTGACCGCCAGCTCCAGATCGGTTGATGCTGCCTCGAACGACTTGCCGGTATCGACCGTATAGTACATGTGACCTCCTTCAACGGGTTTTATTTGACAGATCCTGCCCTTACAATACCCGCATGATAGCCTATCTCGTCCGCCGCATGCTTTACGCGATTCCGATTCTTGTCGGGGTGAACCTGCTCACCTTCTCGCTTTTCTTCGTGGTGAACACGCCGGACGACATGGCGCGCATGCAGCTTGGCATCAAGCGCGTGACTGTTGATGCGATCAGGCAATGGGAGCACCAGAAGGGCTACGACAAACCGCTTTTTTATAACCGCGCAGAGGACGGGATAGGCAGGATAACCAATACGATATTCTGGCAGAAATCGGCCAGCATGTTCTGGCTCGATTTCGGCTATTCCGACGACGGGCGCGACATCTCGCGGGAGATACGCACCCGCATGTGGCCCAGCCTTGCGATCGCGCTGCCGACCTTTCTTGTCGGGCTCATCTTCTACATCAGCTTTGCACTCGTGATGACGCTATTTCGCGCAACGAAGCTTGATCAGGCAGGGGTTGCGCTGTGCGTGGTGCTGATGTCGGTCTCCAGTCTCTTCTACATTATAGGAGGCCAGTTTGTGATCAGCAAACTATGGCACCTGGTGCCGATATCGGGCTATGCGGGCGGGCTCAATAGCTTCAGGTTCGTGGTCTTGCCTGTCGTGATCGGCGTGATCAGCGGCATAGGTTCGAGCAGCCGCTGGTATCGCACCATCTTTCTCGAGGAGATGGGCAAGGATTACGTGCGCACCGCGCGCGCGAAGGGGCTATCCGAAATTGCAGTGCTTTTCATTCATGTGCTGAAGAATGCGATGATCCCGATACTGACGGGCGTGGTCGTGGTAATCCCGCTGCTTTTCATGGGCAGCCTGCTCACCGAATCCTTTTTCGGCATTCCGGGGCTGGGCAGCTACACGATAGATGCGATCAATGCGCAGGATTTTGCGATCGTCCGCGCGATGGTGTTCCTGGGCTCGCTGCTCTACATTGCGGGGCTGATGCTCACCGACATTTCGTACACGGTGGTTGATCCCAGGGTGCGCCTGTCATGAGATTCATGCCCGTCGTGCTTTGGAGCGATGCGCTGGTATACCTGCTCATGGCTGCAGGGATATCCGCGGCCTTGTATGTGCGACGTCATGAGCATCTGTTATTGCCATGGCGCCGGGTGGGCAAAAACAGCGTGGCGATGGTCTGCCTGCTGGTGCTTTCCTGCTTTCTGCTGGTGGGCTTGCTCGACTCGCTGCACTACCGGGCAGAGCTCGGGCAGGGCTCGTATTCGCCCGAGGTGCTGAGCGTCTTCGACAGGATTGCAGAGCCTCTGCGGTTGCATGTGGAGAAGACCTATTCCGCGCCGCTGGCGATCACCCTTTATGCGAAGGAGAGCATCCTGGATCCGGATGGCCGCGTGGTGCGCGATTACCCCAGGCTGAAATACGGCGGCGCAGGACTTTCCGATATTGCTGATCGCGATGCCGATGTCGCAAGGCGGGTGGGGACGGGAGCGCTTCTGGGATTGCTCCTTGGCAGCCTTGTCCTCTGGATGTCGAAGGCAGAGAGGCGCGCGGTTGCAATCGCGCTTCTGCTGATCTCTGCGCTTTTCGGCGTGACCTTGCAGCTGTCTGCTGCATATCACGTTCTGGGGACCGACAAGGTGGGGCAGGACGTGCTTTATCTGTCGCTCAAGAGCATACGCACCGGACTCATCATAGGCACGGTGACCACGCTGGTCACGTTGCCGCTTGCGCTTTTTCTGGGCGTTGCGGCGGGCTATTTCAGGGGTTGGGTGGACGACGTGATCCAGTACATCTATACGGTGTTGAGCTCCATTCCCAGCGTGCTCCTGATCGCTGCCGCGGTTCTGATGATGCAGGTGACGATGGACACGCATCCGGACTGGTTTACCACATCCGCGTCGCGCGCGGATCTGCGGCTGGTTTTCCTGTGCCTGATACTCGGCATGACGAGCTGGACCGGTCTTTGCCGCCTGCTGCGCGGCGAGACATTGAAGCTGCGAGAGATGGAATACATACAGGCTGCTCAATCGTTCGGCGTATCGTCGATGCGCATCTTGTCGCGCCACATCGTTCCCAACGTGATGCATATCATCCTGATTTCGCTGGTGATGGATTTTTCGGCGCTGGTGCTGGCCGAGGCGGTGCTGTCCTATGTGGGGGTCGGCGTGGATCCTTCGATGATCAGTTTCGGCACCATGATCAATGCGGCGAGACTCGAGATGGCGCGCGAGCCGGTGGTGTGGTGGTCGCTTGCATCGGCCTTCGGCTTCATGCTGACGCTGGTGCTGGCGGCCAATCTCTTCGCGGACAGCGTGCGCGATGCGTTCGATCCGCGTCTGAACCGTTCATGATGCGCCCCAGAAAATTTTCTGCGAAGGGGGCATGGCGTGAGAAAGCGATTAATTTCACTCGATAAAGAATCGGCATCTGGTTGGGATTGAAAAATCATGCGAATAGGTTCTTTCCGATGTGCATCGACAATCTTCATCGATCCAGGTTGTTTTCCTTCATGATTCTGAGAACAGGACGGCCCAAGACGTTTTTCAGCGGAAAATAGACAGCATGGGTCGCAGGATCGATGGCGACCACATGAGCGTTGTCCCCGATAAAGCCTTCCCAGATCTTCTGCATCCCGCCAGACGAATCGAAAATGGAAACGACGCCCTCTTCCCCTGCAACATAGAGACGGTGCAGGCCAGGGTCGAAAGCCAGCACATCGGGTTCTTTATCGACAGGAGAGGACCATGCAATTTCCATCGATTTCATGTCCAAAGCAAGCAGCCTGCTGTTATCCTGGCAGGCGACGAACGCAAGCCGGTCCCGTGCATCGATGAGCAGCCCATGTGGCTCGACACATCCTTGCAGCGCATGAATTGCGATAATCCTGTCGGCTTCAGGATCGATCTCGATCAGCTTACCCGATGTCTGGGCGTTAACAAAGATATGTCCTGAAGAAGAGTCATACTGGGTATTGCCGACCTCGCTGCCCAATAGGATGGTCGCAATTCTCCGATTGAGTCGTGTATCGATCACGGTTTCCGTCTTTCCATGCTCATCAGAAACATAAAGCTTATGCTGGCGTGGCGCATAGGCCATGCCGTCCGGATAAAAGCCTCCGGGAATTCGCGCGATTATTTTCAGGCTTTTTTCATCGATCACGACGATTTCATTTGTCGCAGTGGCCGAAGCATAGACCCTTCCAAGGGAAGGCACCGCCAGAACACCGTGGACATGGTCGATGCCGGGAATATCGGTCATGACCTTGTCATGGTCCATATCGTAGACGATGACGGCACTGTCCCCCAAATGGGCAATGAACAGCTCGCGGGTGCCGGGATCGATGCTCGCATAATCAAGGCGGGTCGTGTTTCCTGAAAGCGGAATCTCGGCCAATCTTGCCAACGGAATCTCGGCACTTTGAGACGCAAGGGGTATCGCAAACAGAATGGCTAAAAGTGCAATGCGCAACATCATGATCATGTTTTCCTCGAATAAATTGGTTGCACGAAATAAGTGCAATGTAACTGAGAAGAATTAGGCAATTATTACTTTCCACGAATTTCCTGTAGGTTGTGCGTACTTTATTCAATCTGGAAATCGGGGTGAAGCGGCGGGATCAACTATGAGGGTCATGCCTTACATTTCACATGCTCATGCATTTGTAGTAATGGAATGGACGCCCACTTCCCCTAACGGCATCGAAGTGCCAAAGTAGTGGTTACTATACGACCACAAAACGGAGAGGAGCGTCCGAGATGAAGATTACGACAGTTGGTATCGATTTGGCAAAGGAAGTTTTTGCGGTTCATGGTGTGGACCCGCTTGGCAAGACGGTGTTGCGCAAGAATTTGAAGCGAGGCGAGATGGCGAAGTTCTTTGTGAATCTCGAGCCGTGCCTGATCGGGATGGAAGCTTGTGGCAGCGCGCATTTCTGGGCGAGGAAACTGGAAGGCGGTCATACGGTCAAGCTGATGGCCCCGCAGTTCGTCAAGCCGTATGTGAAAACGAACAAGAATGACATGGCTGATGCGGAGGCCATCTGCGAGGCGGTAGCCAGGCCGAACATGCGGTTTGTTCCGGTCAAGAACGTGGAACAGCAGGCGATATTGTCGATACACCGGGCAAGACAAGGATTTGTGAAGGCAAGAACGGCGCAGGGGAACCAGATACGCGGACTGTTGGCGGAGTTCGGGATTGCCATACCCAAGGGGATTGGCGCGATCGCCAGAGCGATCCCGGAGATCCTGGAGGATGGTGAGAATGGCTTGCCTGGAACCCTGCGCAGGCTGATTCAACGTCTGACAGATAACCTGAAGGAAATGGATCGACAGGTGGAAGCGCTGGAGGCTGTTATCCGGCAGGATTGCAAAAAGAATGAGGCTGTACGCAAATTGACCGAGATTCCCGGATTGGGGCCGATTACGGCGAGCGCCATCGTGGCGACGGTCGGCGATGCGAGAGAATTCAAGAACGGGCGGCAGCTGGCTGCGTGGTTGGGATTGGTTCCCAGGCAGCATTCCAGTGGTGGCAAGCAGGTATTGCTGGGGATCAGCAAACGAGGCGACACGTACCTGCGCACGTTGATGATCCACGGTGCGAGATCGGTGATCCGGTTTGCCGAACACAAGGAGAAGCCTGTGAACTGGTTGATAAACCTGATCGGCAGGCGCAACAAGAATATTGCTGCCGTTGCTTTGGCGAACAAGAATGCCCGCGTCATTTGGGCTCTGCTAGCCAAGGACAGAAAGTTCCAGCCTGATTACACCCCGGCAGCAGCAGCTGCCGAAGCATAATCAGGCCGGTTGTGAAAAACCGGGAAACAACGAGTTGAAGGAGGCACACCACCGATTGCACAGGCAATCATGAAATGATGGCGAGACAGGTCTGACCGTGAGTGACTTAACCTGGAAAATTGTATGCACCCAGAGTGCTTTGAAGTGATGAGGTGTCGCTCAGCGTATTCCATCAGGGACAGAAGCATTGCGCTTCACACAAAGTCCGAATGTATGGCTGCAATCTTTACCTTCTCAAAATTGTCGATTGAAAGCTTGGCAAAAGTGGGCGTCCATGTATAGCAATTTCGAAGGACAAAATGAGTCCGCAAAGATGTAAAATGTAAGGCCTGACCCCAAGATTCTCGATCAGGCCGACGTTCTGGAGCCGCGCTTCGCCGAGCGCGGAGTGACCAGAATGCAGCAGAATGTTTCTGCTGAAGTGCTGAAGTGCTGAAGTGCTGAAGTGCTGAATGCTGTAAAGCTAGACCTGACCCAAATGATTGACCCTCAGATTGACATAAAATTCCTTACATGAAAGAATTAGTAAGAATTTATAGGATATCCAAGGAGGCAATGATGCTGGCGACTGTGACTGACAAGGGACAGGTGACCGTCCCGAAGAATATACGCGACCAGCTTCATATCGCGACAGGTAGCAAGCTCGATTTCGAGGTGGAAGAGGACGGAAGCCTGCGAGTGCGCGTGCTGGCGCGTGGATCGGAAAACCTGTTCGGCCTGGTGCATCGCCCGGAAATAAAGTCGCTAAGCGTTGAGGCGATGGACGAGGGCATCGTTGCTGCAACGAAAGCGCGTAACCAGCGTTCACGCAAATGATCGCGCTGGACACAAACGTTCTGGTGCGGCTGGTCACCCGCGACAATGAGAAGCAGGCTCAACGCGCCAAAGCCGTGTTCGATCAAGCTGAGCACGGCGGTCTGTTTGTGTCCGACACCGTGCTGGTCGAGCTGTGCTGGACGCTGTCGCGCAGCTACGAACTTAAGCGTGCCGATATTGCGCGCACCGTGCGCGCCCTGCTGGACAACAGTTGCATCGCCCTCGAATCAGCGATTGTCGTGCGCAACGCTTTGAATGTTTTTGAAATGAGCGCTGCAGATTTTCCGGATTGCCTGATTGTGGCCAAAGCCAGTCAGGCCGGTTGCAGCCAGACACTCACCTTCGATCAGCGCATGAAATCTTTGCCAGGCGTGAAGCTGCTTTGATTAGCGCTCGGCTAGGCCGGATGCACTTTGAGCAGAACAGCAGAACAGCAGAACAGCAGAACAGCAGAACAGCAGAACAGCAGAACAGCAGAACAGCAGAACAGCAGAACAGCAGAACAGCAGAACAGCAGAACAGCAGAACAGCAGAACAGCAGAA
>JAJXTH010000002.1:0-98965 GCA_021783995.1 Pseudomonadota bacterium | reverse complement strand
AGCAGAACAGCAGAACAGCAGAACAGCAGAACAGCAGAACAGCAGAACAGCAGAACAGCAGAACAGCAGAACAGCAGAACAGCAGAACAGCAGAACAGCAGAACAGCAGAACAGCAGAACAGCAGAACAGCAGAACAGCAGGGTCAGGTCTAGACTTGTAGCAATTTGCCGTATCTACAGTTCAAACACCTGATCGAGCTTGGGCATCTCGACCTTTGTATCTTTGAGCAGTGCGGCAAAATTGCTCATGGCCAGTTCCTCGCCGTGGACCAGGAATGTGCGAGCAACCCCTTTTATCCTGCCGTGCCAGGCCAGCAACTCGGCCTGGTCTGCATGCGCGGAAAATCCGTTGATCGTGTGTATCTTCGCGTGCACTGCGATCTCTTCGTTGAATATCCTGACAGTTTTTTCGCCGTCTATGAGCTGGCGGGCAAGCGTGCCTGTGGCTGCGAAACCAACGAAGATCACGCTGCTGTCATGGCGCGCAAGGTTATGCTTCAGGTGGTGCTTGATGCGTCCTCCTGTGCACATGCCGGAGCCCGCCATGATGATAGCACCGCCTCCGATCTGATTGATGGCCATGGACTCTGTCGATTCGCGCGTGAAATGCAGGCCTGGCAGGTGGAAGGGATCGCGTCCCTCCAGGAATTGTTCGGCAGTGCTTGATTCATAGCATTCGGGATGGCGCTCGAATATTTCCGTCGCAGAGATGGCCATGGGCGAGTCCAGGAATACCTGCATGGAGCGGGAAAGCTTGCCAAGTTCCATGCCTTCCCTCAGGAAATAAAGGACTTCCTGCGCTCTTTCGAGCGCGAAGGTGGGGATGACAACGTTTCCTCCGCGTTTGAAGGTGTCCGTGACGGCCTCGTAGAATTCCTCCACGGAAGGCTGGAAGGGCTTGTGCAGGCGGTCGCCGTATGTGGTTTCCATCACGACGACATCGGCGCTGACCGGGGTGGCTGGGTCGCGAAGCAACGGTCTTCCGCTGTTTCCAAGGTCGCCAGAGAAGAGCACGCGTTGCGTTTTTCCATTTTCTTCGAGTTCGAGAAAGATACTGGCAGATCCCAGGATGTGGCCTGCATCCATGAAGGTTGCCCGTATGCCTTGCGCGATCTCTATGGGACTGTCATAGCTTGCAATGCGTCCGAACAATCCCAGCGCGTTGAAGGCGTCGAGTATCGAATAAAGCGGCGTGTCCGGTGCTGAGTGTCTGCGGTGATGTCCCGATCTCAAGGCCTGCTTGCGCGCCTCCTCTTCCTGGATATGGGCTGCATCGACCATCACCAGTCTTGCAAGTTCGCGCGTGGCGGCGGTGGTCACGATCTCGCCCTTGAATCCGCGTTTTGCAAGCAGCGGGAGCCGTCCGCAGTGGTCGAGGTGAGCGTGGGTGAGCAGCACACAATCTATTTCTTTCGGGTCGAAGCCGAAAGACCTTGCATTGGCTTCCTCTGCTTCCCTTCCTCCCTGATAAAGCCCGCAGTCGATCAGGATGCGGTATCCCGCGCATTCGACAAGATGACAGGAACCGGTGACGCCGCGATCCGCACCTTTAAAAGATATCTTCATGTTTTCCTCCCGGACTGTTCGTTGCACTCTTCTGAAAACAGTGCATCCTGTTTTAATGAATAAACTCAATCGCTGCGATGCTGTTCCTGCTCATGGCCTCTTGGCTGTTCGCGATCCCTTTGCTGCTCGCGTCCGGGCGCGCCGTCTCGCGGTCCTTTGCCTTCCGGTGGAACTGGCATCGCGCGCATGCCAGGTTGCCTGTAGCCCTGAGGACCTTGCTGGGGCATGACATTCTGTTGCGGCTGTCCTTGGGGTCCCGGTTGTCTGTCGCCATGGCGCTCTGGCGGCTGTATTGCCTGTTGCACTTCGGGGTCATGAGGCTGGTAGCGGTAATGCTGCTGTTGCAGTTGCTGCTGCTGCCATTGTTGCGGATAGCGGTCGCGGGAATACTGCTGCTGATAGGCGGGCAGAGGTGCTGGCGCGGGTGTGGTGTGCCTGTCCCATCTGTCCCAGCCTCTCCTTTGCATTTCCCAGTCGCGACCAAAGCGCTCTCCCCAGTGCGGCGCGGCATAGGGCTGCCAGCCCAGGAAATAGGACGGAGGCTGCAGATAGTATTGCACCGGGACGCGCAGAATATACAGCGGAACCTGATCGGGGTTCACCGGCCACCATGGACCGTTGTACCAGTTTGCCGCATACCATGTGTCGTACTGGTAAACCCAGTAAAGGCCATCGTAGAAGAAGAAGTTTGCCTGAACCTGCGGCGCGTAATAGACAGGATAGCCCGGGATGGGCACGAGGTAGGGATAGGATGGAAGATTGATGCCGATGTTCACGCCAGGGAATCCCAGACCCACCTGGATGTCGGCTTCGGAAAGCGGCGACAGAAGCAATCCCAGAACAACTAACGCATGCGCTGGCTTGAACATTTCATACTCCTGTCGTCGAGATGGTGTTTGCAACTTACTACAGTTGGGAGGAAATTCATATAGTCCTTTGGGGACATGCATGTTTCTATGACCGGTCAATTTGCTTTATCATTTGTTGCATTGCAGCACGGATGCGAGAGATGGGGACATGACATGAAGATTTTTCTGATCATCGCGGTTGCCGCGCTGGCAATCGGTGCGGGGGTGTACTGGCATCGCGAGAATCCGGCAATGACCGATCTGACGCTGCAGGGCAATGTGGACATACGGCAGGTGGATCTGGCTTTCAATGCCAGCGGCCGCATCGCAGAGATGCTGGTGAAGGAAGGCGATCGCGTGAAGGCAGATCAGCTTCTTGCCAGCATAGACACGAGGCGGTTGCAGCTTTCCGCGGACCAGGCCGGCGCCCAGACCGATGCGCAACAGGAAGTGCTTGCAAAGCTGCTTGCAGGCTCACGTCCGGAAGAGATAAGGCAGGCGAAAGCTGCGCGAGATGCGGCCAGATTCGCGTACGAAGATGCCGAGGCTTACTACCGGCGTCAGGAAAATCTTGCGGATCGCCATTTCGTTTCCCGCCAGCAAGCAGACAGCGCGGGATATGCAAGCGACAAGGCGAAAGCGCAGCTGAAGGCGGCCGAGGAGACCCTGAGACTTGCCGAACTCGGACCGCGCAAGGAAGACATCGAGGCAGCTCGAGCGACGCTGGCATCAGACAGGGCCCAGATGGGCGTGATGCTGCACGACCTTAAGGATGGCGAACTGCATGCGCCTTCCGACGGCGTGATCGAGAACCGCATACTCGAACCGGGCGACATGGCCTCGCCCCAGAAGGCGGTATACACGCTGGCGCTGAACGAGCCAGTATGGGTCCGTGTCTACTTGCCCGAGACCTATCTCGGGCGAGTGCCGACCGGTGCGCGCGCCTGGGTGCACACAGACAGCCATCCCGGAAAGGCATACCGCGCCTATGTGGGTTATGTTTCCCCGGGGGCAGAGTTCACGCCGAAGTCGGTTGAGACGACCGAAACGCGCTCAAGCCTCGTCTATCAGGCAAGGGTGTTTGCCTGCGAAGGAAGCGATGTGCTGCGCCAGGGCATGCCCGCGACGGTGACGATACATCTGGACCAGAAGGTGCAGGCTGCCGGGGTGGATCCCTGCCGGAAATGACCGTGGACATACTCGCGGCCGACAATCTCTCCAGGCGATTCGTCGTGGAAGGTCGCAGCATCCAGGCGCTGGACGGCGTGAGCTTTTCCATCAGGCAGGGTTGCGTGACGGGACTGATAGGCCCCGATGGCGCAGGCAAGACCACGCTGATGCGGCTTGCGGCGGGTCTTCTGGTGCCCGATGGCGGTTCGATCAGGGTCCTGGGGCTGGATGCGACGCGCGATGCGCTGAAGGTTCAGGCCGCTCTTGGCTACATGCCGCAGCGCTTCGGTCTGTATGAAGATCTGACCGTGCAGGAGAATCTTGATCTGTACGCGGATCTGCAGGGGGTGCCGATGGATCAGCGGGCTCAGCGCTACCAGGCGCTGACCCGGATGACCGCGCTGGCTGAATTCACGAACAGGCTGGCCGGCAACCTGTCAGGTGGCATGAAGCAGAAATTGGGGCTCGCCTGTACGCTGGTGCGGGCCCCCAGCCTTTTGCTGCTGGACGAGCCTACCGTTGGTGTCGATCCTGTGTCGCGCCGCGAGCTGTGGGCCATCATCGAGCGTCTGGTGAAGGACGAGGGCATGAGCGTTCTGCTTTCCACTGCTTATCTCGACGAGGCAGAGCGCTGCGATGACGTCGTGCTGATGCACGAGGGCCGGGTGCTGATGCAGGGAAATCCATCCGATCTGAGCGCCCCCATGGGAGGCAGGACCTGGGCCGTCAGAGGCGGCAGGCTCAGGGACTTGCAGGCCAGGCTCGCGGGTAAGCCTGGCGTGGTCGATGCCCAGGTCCAGGGAGACCATGTGCGGCTTGTGATGCGCCAGGATGCAGACGCGTCGGCGCAGTTTTCCGGGCTCGAGGGCTGCAGCGTGGAAGCGGTCAAGCCTCGTTTCGAGGATGGCTATGTCGACCTGCTCAGATCGCGCGCCGAAAGCAGGTCGCACGAAGGCATGACCTTCAGCCATCCAGTGACAGAGTCGGTTTCGCCCGTGATCCATGTAGAGAATCTCAGGCGCAACTTTGGCGACTTTTGGGCCGTGGACGGCATCAGCTTCGAGGTCAATCGCGGTGAGATATTCGGCCTTCTGGGCGCGAACGGCGCAGGCAAATCCACGACGTTTCGCATGCTCTGCGGGCTCTTGCCGGCAAGCTCTGGCAGCCTCAGGGTGACAGGGCTGGATTTGCGTCATGCGGCGTCTGTCGCGCGAGCGCGCATAGGCTACATGTCCCAGAAATTCTCGCTCTATGGAAATTTGAGCGTGATGCAGAACCTCGTGTTCTTTGCCAGTGCCTATGGCCTGCCGAAGAAGCTGCGCGGGGAGAGGATCGGATGGTCGCTCTCTGAATTCGAGCTGGAAAAGCACGCGGATCAGCTTTCGGGCAGCCTTTCCCTGGGATACAAGCAGCGGCTGGCCATGGCCTGCTCGCTGATGCATCAACCAGATATACTGTTTCTGGACGAGCCCACGTCCGGGGTCGACCCCTTGGCAAGGCGCGAGTTCTGGCAGCGCATCAACGCGCTCGCGCGCAGCGGGGTGACGGTGCTGATCACCACGCATTTCATGGAAGAGGCGGAATACTGCGACCGCATCGCGATCATGGCGGCAGGTCGCATCCTGACGCTGGACGAGCCTGCGATCATCAAGGCGCATGCGAAAACCACTGATAATCCGGAACCCAGCATGGAGGATGCGTTCATTCATCTGGTCGAGGATGCCGGAAGGGAGGCTGCATGAGCGAACGCGGCGGAAGCCTGATGCGATTGAAGGGCCTGGTGAAGAAGGAGTTCCTGCAAATCGCGCGCGATCCGAGCAGCATCGCGATCGCTTTTCTGATGCCGTTATTTCTGCTGGTGCTGTTCGGCTTCGGCGTTTCGCTGGACGCAGACCATCTGCCGGTCGCGCTGGTAGCGGAACAGCCGACGCTGGACAGCGATGAGTTCTTTTCATCGATAGCGGGCAGCCATTACTTCGTGCCTCAGCGGTTTTTCGGCATGGCCGCAGCCGAAGAGGCGATGCGCGAGGGCAGGGTGAATGCCATCGTGCACCTGCGCGCGGACTTTGCAAAAACGCTTGCCCGAGAGCAAGGCGCGGACATACAGGTCATCGTCAATGGCGTTGATGCAAACACCGCGCGCCTGACCCAGGGCTATCTTCAGGGCGTATGGGTGAACTGGCTTGAAAGGCGCGCAAGGAATGCAGGGCGGGAGATGGTCACGCCGGTAAAGCTCGAGCAGCGCGTCTGGTACAACAGCGATGTGAGAAGCCGCAATTTTCTGGTGCCCGGACTGGTTGCGATCATCATGACGCTGATAGGCACGCTGCTCACTGCGCTCGTGATGGCGCGCGAATGGGAGCGCGGAACCCTTGAGGCGCTGCTTGTGACGCCCGTCACGATGACCGAGGTGCTTTTGGGGAAGATCATCGCGTACTTTGCCTTGGGCACGGGGGGCATGCTGCTGAGCGTAGGCCTCGCCGTCTGGTTGTTTGGCGTACCTCTCGTGGGGTCGTTCTGGATTTTGTTCATATGCGCTTCGCTTTTCCTGCTCGCGGCACTGGGCATGGGCCTTGCGATCTCGGCCCTTGCGCGCAATCAGTTTGTCGCGGGGCAGATCGCGATCGTAGGCACTTTTCTTCCTGCCTTCCTGCTTTCAGGATTCATCTTCGACATAGACAGCATGCCGTCTGTGGTGCAATTCATCACGCATCTGATCGTCGCGCGCTATTTCGTCGCCATCGTCCAGACCCTGTTCATGGCCGGGAACGTGTGGTCCGTGGTGCTGCCCAATGTGTTCGCGCTGATCGTGATGGCGATCTTCTTCATGGGTATCACCTGGAGAAAATCGAAAAAGAGGCTGGAATGATGCTTACGCGCATGATTGCGCTGATCTACAAGGAGTTCCTTGCGCTCTTCAAGGATCCCAAGGGCCGGCTTGTGCTCGTCGCACCACCGATGATACAGCTTCTGGTCTTTGGCTATGCTGCCACCTTCGATCTGAAGCATGTGCAATATGCGCTCTACAACGAGGACAAGGGCATCGCTGCGCGCGAGCTGGTCGCCGCGTTCGACGGGGCTCCTGCCTTTCACCGCATGGCCACACTGCAGTCCGAGGAACAGATAGCACCACTGGTGGACAGGCGCGATGCATTGATGGTGATACACATAGGTCCCCGCTTCAGCGCAGATCTGGAGGCAAACAGAGGCGCGCCGCTGCAGGTCATCGTGGACGGGCGAAACTCGAACACCGCGATGATCGTGCTGAACTATGTGAGTGCTATCGTCGAGCAGTTCAACACGCAGTGGATCAAGGACCATAACCTCGAGGCTGCGCCCGCGAAGCTCGATGCACGAGCCTGGTTCAATCCCAATCTCGAGAGCCGCTGGTTCTTCATACCCGGCATCATAGGCATGCTCACGCTGGTGACAACCATGCTGGTCACGGCGCTTACCGTGGCCCGCGAGCGCGAGCAGGGCACATTCGACCAGCTTCTGGTCACGCCGTTGCGTCCCGGAGAAATTCTGCTGGGCAAGGCGCTTCCCGGCTTCATCATCGGCTTCGTGCAGGCAAGCGTGATTCTCCTGATCGCGACGATGTGGTTTGACGTTCCGCTGCTCGGCAGCCTGCCTGCGTTTTACGCGGGTCTGTCGCTGTTCCTGGTCTCGGGTGTCGGGGCTGGCATGCTCATCTCGTCGCTGGCCGTGACTCAGCAGCAGGGATTGCTGGGCGCATTCCTGTTCATGGTGCCTGCTGTCATCCTTTCCGGATTCGCGACGCCGATCGCAAACATGCCGCACATCGTGCAGATGGTCACGCTGATCGATCCGCTGCGCTATTTCCTGGTGATATTGCGCAAGGTGTTTCTGGAAGGCGCGGGCTTCGACGTTTTGATGAATCAGTTCTGGCCGATGGCCTTGATAGGTGCTGCAACGCTGACGCTTGCGAGCTGGCTGTTCAGACATCGCATGTATTGATTCATCGGCGCTCCAGGATCACCAGCGCAATGCCGCCCAGGGTGGCGATGGACGCCATGATCAGGCGCAGGCCCAATGGCTCCCCTAAGAAGGCGATGCCGCCGAGCGCCGCGATCACCGGCACGGAAAGCTGCACTGTCGCCGCATGGGTTGCCTTGAGACCCGGCAGCGCGGTGTACCAGATCGCATAGCCCAGGCCTGAGGCCAGTGCGCCAGATGCGGCCGCATAGAAAAATCCGGCCTTGTCGATCGATGAACTGCCGTATGTCAGGAGGCTCAAACCCGCTGCAAAAGGCAAGGTGCGCAGAAAGTTTCCAGCGGTCACTCCGATGGGATTGCCTTTTCCTCTACCGCGCAGCGAGTAGATTCCCCATGAGGCGCCCGCAATCATCATCAGCAGTGAAGCATCCATGGGAGGCGAGGCAATGCCGGGCAGAAGTAGAATCGCGAGGCCTGCCAGCGCGAGCAGAAGCCCGGCAATCTGCAGCCCTTTTAGCCTTTCTCCCTTCAGCATGCCATAGCCCGCCATCGTTGCTTGGACAGCGCCGAACAAAAGCAGCGCGCCGGTCGCAGCGGAGAGCTTCACATAGGCAAAGGAAAAACCCGCGGCATAGACGAACAGTGCAAGGGCCGATGGCCAGTTGCCGCTGATTTTTCCGCGCCATGCGATGATGCTGAGCATTGCAGCGCCTGACAGGAGTCTGATCGCTGTGAAACTTGCGGCGTCCATGCTCGTGTGTTTCAGGGCTGCGCG
The DNA here is from genome assembly GCA_021783995.1 of Pseudomonadota bacterium. Classification (GTDB taxonomy): domain Bacteria; phylum Pseudomonadota; class Gammaproteobacteria; order Burkholderiales; family Gallionellaceae; genus Gallionella. The sequence goes on along the minus strand of JAJXTH010000002.1, from coordinate 90,649 downwards.
GCAAAGCAGCGAATTGGCCGCAAATGCAGCCAGTGCGAGCGCGGTCAGGATGATGGTGCGCACGCGTCGGGGCATGTCGGTTGTCATGGACTGAAAAAGGTGGATTGCATCTCGCGGTGACATTTTACAGCAGGCTGGCTGTAAAATCTGGCGTGCATCTTCTAAAGGGTTGAAAAGCGTTGCCGATAACTTGAACTCTATCCGGGAGGAATGGACGTGATCAAGAACAGCCTACGCAACAAGCTGCTGCTGATATCCGGCTTGGGCACATTATTCTTGCTTGCGGCCACCTCCATGGGCTTCTGGCAGGCATGGTCCAGCATAGCGGATTTCACAAGCAGGGTCGAGATGCGCAATGCCAACGAGCGGCAGATACGCGCGTTACAGCTCGATTTCAAGAAGCAGGTTCAGGAATGGAAGGATACCCTGTTGCGCGGCAGTGACCCTGCATCGCTCGAGAAATACTGGGAAAACTTCCAGAAACAGGAAAGTCTGGTGGATGAAGGCGCGCTATCCCTGATACAGAGGCTCGACTATGACCCCGTCGCTCAGGACATGCTGAAGAAATTCTCCGAGGCGCATCAGGCCATGGGTGCGGCCTATCGCAAGGGGTTGCAAGCCTACAAGGATGCAAATTTTGATTTCAAGGCCGGCGACACGGCGGTGAAGGGTATGGACCGTGCGCCAACGGAGGATCTCTCCGAGGTTGCAAAGGAGATGGGTTCTGTCGCTGCACAGACGTCAAGCGAGGCTGCGGAAAAGGGTAGGCGCGGTATACTCATCAGCATCGCGATGATAGGACTTTCTGCGCTGGCAGCATTCATCGTCTATCTGTGGATGATCAAAAAACACATCATCGACCCTGCAAGAAGTCTGGTCCAGGATCTGGACAGGCTTGCGCAAGGCGATTTTTCCATCGCAGTGCAGCACAGGTCGGGCGATGAGCTGGGCAGGATTGCGGCGAGTGCAGAAAACATAAGGACAGGTCTGGGCGGCATCATCGCCGAGGTCAGGGATTCGGCCAGAACGGTATCGAGCGCTGCAAGTAGCCTGTCCAGGACATCGTCCGGCGTGATTTCGGCTTCGCAGCAGCAGTCCGAGGCGGCTGCATCGACGGCTGCGGCCGTCGAACAAATGGCTGTCAGCATCGCATCGGTTGCAGACAGCGCGCAGGAAGTGAGGCGGCTTTCTTCAAGAGGCCTTGAGCAGACACAGCAGGGAAACAGCAGGATATCCGAACTGTCCCATGAGATTGGGGCCGTCGAAAAGGCGGTGCACGGCATGGAGAAATCGATCCTGCAGTTCGTTCAGAGCACAGATTACATCACCGGCATGGCAAGGCAGGTCAAGGACATTGCAGACCAGACCAATCTGCTGGCCTTGAATGCGGCCATCGAGGCTGCGCGCGCTGGCGAACAGGGCAGGGGATTCGCCGTGGTCGCCGACGAAGTGCGCAAGCTCGCCGAGAAATCGGCTAAGGCCGCCAACGAGATAGACACGGTGACGCAGACCTTGGGGGCTCAGTCCGCCAAGGTGGGTGTGGTGATCAAGGATGGGATGGATTCGCTGCGTTCCAGCAGCGTTGCCTTGACGAGCGTCACTTCGGTTCTCACAGAAGCGAATGCGTCAGCCACGGAGGCTGATCGGGGTGTCAACAGCATACATGCATCGGTCAACGAGCAGAGAATTGCCAGCGACGACATCGCGAAGCATGTGGAAAGGATTTCCCGGATGGCCGAAGAGAACAGCATGGCGATACATCAAAGCGGGGACGAGATCAGGCATCTCGAAGAACTCGCCTCTTCGCTGCTCGCCATAGCAGGGAAATTCAGGGTGGCGTGAAGTTAGGCTGAGCCAGAATGACTGCCCCTAGCAAACTCATATTACTGCCCGGCGCTGCCGGAAGCCCAAATTTCTGGCGCCCGGTTTCCGACCTGCTTCCCCATCCCGAAAAGCGCATACTGCTAGCCTGGCCAGGCTTCGACGGGGTTCCAAGAGACCTAGGCGTGCGCGGCATTTCGGACCTCATGGGCATGGTCACCAGAGAAATGGATCAGCCGTGCGCGCTGATCGCGCAGTCCATGGGCGGCGTGATTGCCGTTCAGGCAGCGCTGAAGCATCCGGAATTTCTGACGCACATCGTGCTTGCGGTGACTTCGGGGGGCGTCGATATGTCCACCTTTCATGCGGAGGACTGGAGGGAATCTTTCTGGAAGGCCAATCCGGCAGCTCCATCCTGGTTTGCCGATTGCGACGAGGATCTTGCCGACCGCATTCCGTCCATCAAGGCACCAGCCTTGCTGCTGTGGGGAGATGCCGATCCGATCAGCCCGGTGGCGGCAGGCGAATATCTGCAGAAGCTGTTCCCGGATAGCAGGCTTCATGTGTTGCATGGCGGGAAGCATGACCTCGCAGTCAAATTCGCGTCTGAAGTCGCTCGTCTGATCGGAGAGCATATCGGGCACGTTGCATGAGATGCATTGTTCGTTTGATTTTCGCAAAATCGTTTTTGTACACCTGGCAATTTTGTTCTACCATGGCATCCACAGCTGAAGCTGTTTTTCAATGAAATTAAGGGAGGAAAAAAATGAAACTCGTTTTCTTGATTGCTTCCGTTCTGTTTTTCAATGTCGCGTTCGCGGCGGAAACCGATTCCGGATACATGGCTGCAAAAAAAGCCGCTGAGACCCGGTATGCCGATGACAGGAAGCTCTGCGCCGACGAATCCACATCCACCATACGCATGCAATGTTTGCGCGACGCGAAGGATCAATACAACAAGGCGCTCGCAAAGGCAAAAACCGAGCACACGCAGACTCCCAGTTCTGCCGCATGCGCTGATTGCGGCCAGGTGATATCGGTGGATGTGGTCGAGAAGAAAGGGGAAGGCAGTCCACTGGGATTGATCGCTGGCGGGGTGGCGGGCGCGCTGTTGGGTCACCAGGTGGGTGGAGGCACGGGCAAGGACATCGCGACCCTGGCCGGAGCTGCGGGCGGCGCTTATGCAGGACACGAGATCGAGCAGAGGGTGAAGTCGGTCAAGACATGGCATGTTGCGGTGAGGTTCGAAAACGGGGATGAGAAGTCCTTCGATTTCGACAAGGATCCTGGCTTCTCCGTGGGCACGCCTGTCAGGGAGAGCAACGGCAGCATCGTCGCCCGCTGATTTTTAGGATCTGTCAGGCAGGAAATCGATCCCGGTGCGTTTCACAAGCTCATCATAACTGATCGGCTTGCCGACGCGCGCTCCATCGGTGTTGTCCAGCCAGTGCGCCCAGGCGCGATGGGTGGTTGGATCGTAGACCAGCTTGAACAGATGCTGCGGAACCCACACGTGGTCGATACCTATCGTCGGAGGTGCAGTGTCGAAGACGGGGCCTGTGATCACATACACGTCGCCTGCCGCGCGCATCGCGTAGTGCCTTGTCGCCTTCTCTATGCTGGCCCAGGCTCTGCGGTTGTTGACGGGAGTCTGTGGCACCATGTTCGCCAGTGAAAAGCTTTGCGCCATCGCTTCCTCAGTCGCCATGTCGCCCGCAGGCGCCATGTGGCCGCGGTCGAATCCTGAGCCGCGATAGTCGTAAAGCTCAGCGCGCTCGGATCTCGGCAGCCTCGCGTCCGCGAAGAATCTGTTCGTCCTGTGATTGTATCTGGCATCGAGCAGAAGCCGGCTGTTCAATCTCTCCGCGACATAGACCGGCGTGTGGCTTATCCCCGAATGCAGCACGGCGAACTCGTCAAAACACAGCGCGCGCGGCTCCAGCGTTTCTTCATGAGGGACGAGAGGCGGGATGCCGTGGGCGAATTCGTTTTTGCATGAGTCGAATTCGCCGGCCCATGCCGTGCCGCACAGTAGCAGCGCTAAAAGCGCGAAGAGCCTGATCGGAAGCATCACGAGCTATGCATCAGATTCAGCTGTTTTGCGATGATGTCGTGGTTGAGCCAGAGCACGGGGCCAGAAGGATTGGAGCTCTCGTGGAACATCAGCGGCCCTGTCCCATCCAGAACCAGCGAACTCAGGTGACCCGCTACCAGCTCGTTTCTGTTGACGTGCATGTGTGTGATCTCTTCGGACGTGCCTATCATCACATCGGCGAGTTCGGCAGAATTGTCCATCGGCCATGCGGCAAAGTCGCGGAACTTCTTCATCACGTCGCTCACATTGTAGTCCTCTATCTTTTTCAGCAGGCTCACCAAGGATACGCCTTCCTGCAGAAGCGCCTGGCAGGCTTTCCACTGTTCATTCGCCCATACGCCATCGCCTTCCTTTTGCAGCGCCTTGAGCAGAGGGAACAGCGAGAGCTCGACGCCCACGAAGATGTCGGAAGAGTTAGTGCGTATCTCGGGGCAGTTGTAGACGGTCGCTTTAACGCCTTTTTCCCATGCCGATCTTGCAATATCCTCGAGGCGCATCTTGGCATATCCTTGCGTGTAGTTGGTGTAGGTCTGCCACTGGTATGCACCGTCGATCAGGATCTCTGTTCCGTGGTAGCCATAGGCCGAATAGCGAACCTGGCACCCTGCCTTCTCGATGCGGCTGCGGATTGCAGCGCTGCCGTCTATCAGGTGCTGGAAAGTGTTGGCCGTGACTTCGTCGAAATTCATCAGGATCAGCTTGCCAAGGTCGCTGTCCAGGAGCGCGCGGGAGGACATGAAACGCTCGCCGCGCCCCTTGTAGATGCGGTTGGCGATGGCAAGGAAGACTTTGACCTTTGGGATGCCGCCCGCCATGGTGTGCGCAAAAAACACGTTGCTGTCGTCAGGTATCATGCCGTCCAGCTTCTCCATCACTTCTGCCACGGAATCTGCGAAGCGCCTGACGCCGGCTTCGCGGCATCTTTCGATGTGTGCCCAGTCGAGGCGGTCTTCCTGCCAGCTCTTGAGCGTCATGTCGGCCAGCATGTCAGTGGGGGTGGGTGTGCCTTCCGGCGCATCCAGGTCGAACCCCGCCATCAGCGGCACGTTGATGATGCGCCCGCCCAGATTGGCTTCTGCGGCGGCAAGTTCCTCGTCGGTAAGTTTGCGCAATGAATTGTTCTCGTCGCGGCGTCCGACCGTGATGCCGATGATGGTCATGCCCGCCTTTTTCGCATCGTTGACGAGGCCGTTGGCATAGCCGCGCCCGAACAGTTCCCCGAACAGCACGAAGACATCGCCTTTGCGGAAGATGTTGGTTTTTGGAATGTCTCTCAGTGCGACAGGTGAAATCATAATCAAGCTCCGCTCTTCAAATTCAGATTCAAAATATATCAGACCGTGCCGCCCACGGTCAGGCCGTCTATCCTGACTGTGGGTTGGCCGACGCCGACGGGCACGCTCTGTCCTTCCTTGCCGCAGGTGCCGACACCCGGATCGAGCGCCATGTCATTGCCTATCATCGATATGCGCGTGAGCACATCCGGGCCGTTTCCGATCAGCGTCGCGCCCTTCACGGGATGGGTGACCTTGCCGTCCTCTATCATGTAGGCTTCGGCGGTGGTGAAGACGAACTTGCCGCTGGTGATGTCGACCTGGCCTCCGGCGAAATTTACCGCATACAGGCCGTGCTTGACCGATGCGATGATCTCGGCGGGGTCCTTGTCACCATTCAGCATGTAGGTGTTGGTCATGCGCGGGAGAGGGATATGCGCGTAGGATTCGCGGCGCGCATTGCCGGTGATCGGGACACCCATCAGCCGCGCATTCAGGCTGTCCTGCAGATAGCCCCTCAGTATCCCGTTTTCGATCAGGGTGGTGCACTGTGTGGAATTGCCCTCGTCGTCCATCTGCATGGAGCCGCGACGCTTTAGAAGCGTGCCGTCATCGACCACGGTCACGCCATCAGATGCGACGCGTTCGCCCACTCGGCCAGAAAACGCCGAACTGCCCTTGCGGTTGAAATCGCCTTCCAGGCCGTGGCCGATCGCCTCGTGAAGCAGGATGCCAGGCCAGCCGTTGCCAAGCACCACGGTCATGTTGCCTGCGGGCGCGGGCTTTGCATCCAGGTTGACCACCGCCTGATGCACCGCCTGTTCGGCATAGCGTTTGAGCATCGCATCGTCGAAGTAGCCGTAGTCGAAACGTCCGCCGCCGCCCGCGGATCCCTGTTCGCGGCGGCCGTTGCTCTCAATGATCACCGTGAGCGACAGGCGCACCAGCGGGCGGATGTCGGCATTCATCAGGCCATCGCTGCGAGCAACCAATACCGCCTCGTATTCCCCGGCAAGGCCTGCGATCACCTGAACCACGCGTCTATCGAGCGAACGCGCATAGCTCTCGAGGCGTTCCAGCATCGCTACCTTTTTCGCATCGTTGAGGCTTGCAATCGGATCCTCCGGCAGGTAGAGGTCGCGCCTCGAGCCGGGGTGCAGAAGCGGCACGCGCTGCTCTCCGCCCGCGTTTGCGATCGCGCGCGTAGCCTTTGCTGCGCCCTGCAGCGCGGTCAGGCTGATGTCGTCCGAATAGGCGAATGCGGTCTTTTCTCCGCTCACCGCTCTGACGCCCACTCCCTGATCGATGTTGAAGCTGCCGGATTTGACGATGCCTTCTTCCAGGGACCAGCTCTCAGTGCGGCTGTACTGGAAATAAAGGTCTGCGTAGTCCAGGCGATGTGTGAGCATGCTGTTGAATACCTGCTCGATCTGGCGCGTCTCGATCAGATGCGGCGCGAGCAATATCTTTTCTGCAGTGGCAAACAGGGGATCTGATGATGTCATGGTCGAGTGCGTGATTGGTCGTTTGCTGTAGCGAATTTGAGATCGGTTAGTTGTGGATGCGGGCTGCAAGTTCCGTTCAGCGGCTGTCTTCGCAGCTGTATAGCGCGCGGTGTTCGAGCGCCGGAAGGCCGGCTCTGAGGCTCGCCTGATAGCTCGGGTTGACTTCGGCGATCACAACGCCTGAGCCGCGCGGCAGCCTGTCCAGCACGCGTCCCCAGGGGCCGATGATCATGCTGTTGCCATGCGTCTCTCGTCCGTTGACATGATAGCCGCCCTGGGCCGATGCGATCACATAGGCGAGGTTCTCCACCGCGCGCGCCCTGACAAGCACTTCCCAGTGCATCTTGCCCGTGGTCTCGGTGAATGCGGAGGGCAGCACGATGATGTCCACGTTCTTCATCGCGCGAAACAATTCAGGGAAGCGCAGATCGTAGCAGATCGCAAGACCGATGCGGCCGAACGGGCTGTCTACAACCACCACTTTGTTGCCGGGCTGTATGGTCTTCGCCTCGTCGTAGCTTTCGTTGCCAAGCGCGAGGCTGAAAAGATGTATCTTGTCGTAGCGCGCGACCTGCAACCCCTTGTCGTCAAACACCAGGCAGCTGTTCTTCACCTTGCCGGGCACGCTCGCCGCAATCGGAATGGAACCGCCCACCAGCCATATTCCGTGCCGGCGTGCGGCTTGGCTCAGAAATTCCTGTATGGGGCCTGTGCCTTCCTGTTCCTTCACCTTGAGCTTGTCTTCCTCGTTCATGCCCATGATCGCGAAAAACTCCGGCAGCACCACAAGCTTTGCGCCCTGTTCTGCTGCATTGGCGATCAGGCGTTCTGCTTCCTTCAGGTTGCCCGACACGATGGGGCCCGAGGCCATCTGTATCGCGGCGACCTTGAAGGTATTGCTCTGTGCTGTTTCTGGCATGACGTAATCCTGTGTTATTTTTTCGGTGCACCGGCTGGCGCTTCCAGCACCTTGACTGGCTTCTCGCCAACCTTGACGACGCTGGGGTTCGCCCAGGTACCGCTCACATTGTATTCAAAAGACATCAACTTATCGAGGGGATTGCCCAGAACTTTGCTGACGATGAAGGCGCCTATGCCGACCACGGGGCCGGCAGCGAAAGCGCTCAGCGTGGAGATGCTGGAGCCCAGCGTAGGCAGGATGGCGATGTGCAGATCCTGCGTTTCATTGCTCAGATTGACCGAGCCCTTCATTATCACCTTCGCCGAGGAGCCGTCGATGTGCAGGTCATCCGTCTGCATCACGCCGTGCCTGATCGTGGCATTACCGTCGATGCTGTCGAACTCGAAGCCCGAGCTGAACACGTCGGTGAAGTCCAGCGCGATGCGCTTGGGCAGTTCCTGCAGGCTCAATATGCCCAGCAGCTTGCCGAATCCCGGGTCCATCTTCAGGAATTGCCCCTTCCCGGTGTCGAGCTTCAGTGTGCCATCCAGGGTGGCGTAATTGAAGTCGTCCGGTTGCCCTTCCCAGTTCAGCGTGGCAACGAGTTTGCCGCTGCCATTCTTCACCGTGTTGGGGTAACCTGAGCGTGCAAGTATCCTGCCTGCATTCAAAATGTCCACCAGCAGGCTGACCTGGGTCTGCGTGTTGCGCCAGTAGCCATCTCCTGTGACGTTGCCATCGGGATTGGTTATGCGCAGGCGCCTAAGTCGCCAATCCTGGCCTTCGGGGAATCCGTACAGATCGAAGCGGCCTATGTCCTTTCCCTTGTACAAGAGGTCATCGATTGACACCTCCATCGCGGGAAGCTGGCGGGGGGCAACGGATTTGGTTTCGGGTTTGGCTTCGGCCTTGGGTGAGCCGGATTTTTCGCCTGCAAGATAGAGGTTCTGCAGATGTGCGATCAGCTTGCCCTTTCCTCCGTAGCCCGCGGGCTGCCAGGTGACATTCCCGTTCGCCTGTTCCCCGGAAAGCTGTGCCAACAGGTTGTCCCCACGTTTTTTTGCACTGATCTCCAGGTCATCGACGTTGAGGCCAAATCCTTTGAGTTTGTCTATGTGCAGGTTTGCTCCTGCGACAGGCAGGGACGGCCCGGAACCCGCTCCAAGATCGTCCCAGCCCTGCAGGGAAAGGATGGGTATGTTGCCCTGCAGCAGTATGCCTTCGGTCCCTTCTGCGGATTCCTGGGTTGCGTCGTTGCCAAAATTGATGGTGCCGCGCCTGATGATGCTTTCGCCATCGACTTCCTCGCTGATCAGCTTTGCGTTGAAAAGCTTGGCAAGTCTCGCGGTGATCGTGTATTGCCCGGCGCCGGTGTTTTTTCTGTCGATGTGAAGTGGCCAGCTTTCATTCGCGTGTTTTGCTAGCGGTTCGGGCAGGCTGGAGCTGATACCTTCCAGATTCGAGTTCAGCGTCAGATTGACGATTTTCTTTGCGACAGAAATGCTTGCATCCCATGCTGCGCTGCCGTGCAGGCGTTTCATGAGCGGGGTCCTTTCGGATTCGCGCAATGCGTCGAGATTGACTCTGCCCTGCAGGCTTGCGCGCAATGCGCCTTCTGCGGTCTGCGCATTCAAACGAGCAGGGCCCCCCAGGATGATCGAAGTCACATTGTCGGCCTTGATTTGGGACTGCGTGAAGGACAGTTCACCTCGCGTACTGCGCAGCAACGGCGCGCCGTGCCCCGGGTCTATATCGCTGTTCTGTATGTTGAACAAGCCCGATACTACAGGGGGCTTGCCCAGGGACAGCGGGATCTTTACGGACAGTTCGAGCTTGCCGTCGCCGCTCGCCCTGATGCCGTCGGTGAAGCCGTCGATGTAGCCGCGTACCGGACTTTGCTGCACGAACTGCAGGAAGGTGCTGTTTGGAGCGTCCGCACGGCCCTGTATCTCCAGCGGGACGTCGGGATGCAGCATGTCGGGCAGGACGACGGAAAGATCGTGTATGTGCACACCAAGCATGGTTGCGGCCGGCGCATGCAGTTCCAGCTTGTTGTCATGTATCAGGAAGGAGCCTGCAAGGTTTTCGATTTTTGGCCAGTTTTTGGCGAACTGCATCGATGCATCCTCGGCATGCGCGGTGATTTCAAGCGTTGCGTTGTGCTTTCCGATCAGAGGAAATTCGCTCAGATTGCCCTTCAGGCGCAGATGGAAGTCCTCGGTGTGCCCGGAAAGCAGTGCGTCGTTGAGCCAGTCGCTCTCCTTCTGGTGGAGGGCTGCGAGAGGTGTATAGCGCGCGGCACGCCTGATGTCGCCGCGCGTGAGATTGACGGTCAGGTCGATCATGCCGCGTGTGCCGGCTTTGGTGCTGTAGCTGCCATATGCATTGCCTGCCAGATCGTCGTTGACTGCCGAAACGTTAGCCACGCTGATGTTCATCTCACCCTTTTCGCGCTTCCAGCTTGCCTGTCCGGTCAGCGTTGCAAACTGCAGCGGTTCGCGCAGGATGCCGGGCGCATCGACACCCATGTTGCGCGCATTGACGGTCAGATTGCCGCTTGCATCGCTGCCGTCTATGGAGGCGGTCAGGTTCGAAAATCCGGGCAGTTTGCCAACCTGCTGCAAGGCCAGATTTTCGAACTGCCCCTTGATCCTGTAGTTCTTCAGCGTTTCATCCGATATCTGCCATTGCAGGTCGAGGTCGGATACCCTGCCGCGCGGCTGATAGGCATCAAGCTTTTCTCGCAGTTTTTCATCCAGTGGCAGAAAAACTGCGAGGCTGGTCAGGGTTTCGAGCTGCAGCACGTTGGCGCTGAGTTCGCCTGAGGCGGGCTGCGATTTGCTGGCGGGGTTTGTGCGGAAATGCAAGTCGGTAGGCTGCAGTCTGATTCCGTTCTTGAGTCCCATCGCCAGACGTTTGGTGTCTATCTGCCATCCGTCCGCAAGTTTTGACCATGCTGCCCGCCCGCGCAGATATTGCACGTCCATCCTGGGCAGCTTGTCCGAAAGCTGCGTAGACAAGTCGCGCAATGCCAGGTCCGTCGTGAACCGGTCCAGTTCGCCTTTCCTTATGCCGACCCAGGCGCGCAATGCGCCGCGTCCCTGGCTGATCTCCCTGGGAAGCCTGATCCACGGTTTCCATGCCAGAAGGTCGGTACGGTCTGCCTCCAGGAACAGCTGCCCGCGCCATTGTCGCGGCTCGTCGAATTTCCTGCCGTGGAAATCCCCCCTGACATCCAGCGGCGCGGATATGGCCAGAGGCGGCAGGGCTCGCAGTGAGAAGCGATGATGGCTGAAAAGATTGGCAATCAGGAGGTTGACCTGGGTCAGCACCAGGGGAGGCGCGCCGCGCTCTTCGTCCTGCCAGACGATGATCGCATTGCGCACCAGTATGTGCGGCTGATGCAGCACCCAGTCTGACAGGTCCTGATTGTCGTTGCCGGACTTGACGGCGATGCTGCCGACAAATATCTGGCCTTGTGCATCGCGTTTTATCAGCAGTTCCGGCTGGTCGATTTCCAGGTTTGCAAGCCGCAACTGGGCTGTCGCCAGGGATAGCCAGGACACGCTGGCGTCGATGTGCGGCAATAGCAGCGCAGGCTGCCCCCGGTTGTCCAGGATGCGCACATCGGTGAAGTCAAGGCGTGGATGCAGCCCGTCCCATTCTCCTCTGATTTTTCCTATGGTTACAGGATTTCCCATCGCCGCTGAAATCGAGGCGGCGATCTGGGTGTGGAACTGTTCTATGTTCGGCAGCAGCCAGTAACGCAGCGATATCACGATGACCGCGCACAGCAAGGCGACCGATGCAGCCGTCACGATCGCTGCGCGCGTCAGCCAGTTCAGGCTGTGCCAGAGCAGACGAACTGGAAGTGATTTGAGCATGTGTTCATTCGGATTGCTGGGTGAGAGTTGATGATCCGGTTGTGATCGAGCTTGCGACCTAGCTACTGGCAGCCGATCGTAGGACAATGATGCACATTCTATCGTGAATGCCATCCAATATGAACACTCAAGACGAAAGGCAGACCCCATTTCCCATCCTGCTGCAAAAGGCGATGCGCTGCAGCCGCTATGCGAGGCGACTGCTTGAGGCCGATCCCGGGCTTCTAGGCTGGCTACAGGAAAACTACCTGCAAAGATGCACACCGGATCAGATCGAACTCGCGCTAGATCAGTCGGGTGCAGATCTTGCGAGCGAGGAGGACCTTGCACGGGCAATGCGCCATCTTCGCAGACAGGTGATGGTCAGGCTGATATTGCGCGACATCAACGGCCTTGGCGATTTCGATGAAGTGATACAGGCCATGACCTTTCTCGCCGAGCTTGTGCTAAGACGCGGACTTGGCTGTCTGACGAAGTCCCTTCAGGCTCAGTTCGGAAGGCCGCTCGGTGAAGCAAGTCAGCTGGAACAGGAAATGCTGGTAATCGGCATGGGCAAGCTGGGCGGTGGAGAACTCAATGTCTCGTCCGACATAGACCTGATTTTTCTCTACGCCGAAAACGGAGAGACGGACGGAAGCCGGAGGCTGGGCAACCACGAGTTCTTCACCCGGCTCGCGCGCCGCCTGATCAGCATGGTCAACGAGGCCACGAGCGATGGTTATGTGTTCCGCGTGGACATGCGGCTGAGACCTTACGGCGAAAGCGGCCCCCTGGTGATGAGTTTTGCCGGGCTCGAGGAATACCTAGTCAGCCAGGGAAGGGAATGGGAGCGTTATGCCTGGATCAAGGCGCGGCTGGTCGCGCCTGAAGAAAGCCGCTATCTGGATGATCTGAGCCGGATATATCAGCCTTTCGTGTACAGAAAGTATCTGGATTTCAGCGCGATAGACTCGATGCGCAAGCTGCATGCGCAGATACGCCAGGAAGTGCAGAGGCGCGACCGGCTGAACAACATCAAGCTTGGGCCTGGCGGTATACGCGAGATCGAATTCATGGCACAGGTCTTTCAGCTAATACGGGGTGGAAGGGATGAGAGGCTGCGCATATTGCCGACAAGGGAAGTGCTGGGCAGGCTCGTCGAACTCGGTCTCCTGTCTGCCGAAATTGCCGTGCGGCTGGATGAGGCCTATGTGTTCCTGCGTAACCTGGAGCATAGGTTGCAGTACCTGGACGACCAACAGACCCAGGAACTGCCTGAAACGGAAGAGGACATGCAGATCATCGCAGAGGCGATGGGATATCCGGATCGTGCGTCCCTGCTTTTGGAGCTCGATAGACACAGGAGTCTTGTGAGCGCACAATTCGGGCAGATCTTTGCCTCTCCTGATGACGGACATAATTCCTTCTGGAAGGAAGGTGGCGGCATCGAGGAGCTTGGGAAGATGCTTGCAAGGTCCGGCTTTTCTGCTTCCAGCGCGGAGCGGCTGATGCAGCTGCAGAGCCGCCAGCTGTCAGACGCGGCAAGGCAGCGGGTCGATGTGCTGATCCCGCAGATCGTTGCACTTTCCTCTGAAAGCAAAGATCCCGATGCAACGCTCGCAAGGCTGCTCGATCTTCTGGATGCGGTGATGCGCCGCGTCTCCTATCTTGCCTTCCTTGCGGAATATCCCGAAGCGTTGAAAAGACTGGCGCGTCTGCTCGCGGCAAGCAGCTGGGCGGCAAGCTATCTTGCACAACACCCGGCGCTGTTCGATGAACTTTTGGATGCGCGCGAATTCTATCAGCCGCCATCCTGGCCGGATATCGAACGCGATCTCGATGAAAGGCTTTCCGGGCTCGATGCGGAGAGGCAGCTTGATGTGCTGCACCAGGTCCAGCAGGAACAGGTCTTCTATCTGCTCGCGATGGATTTGCAGGGTCTATTGCCGCTTGAGAAGCTGAGCGATCATCTGAGCGATCTTGCAGATATGGTCCTGGGGCGGGTGCTCAAGCTTTGCTGGACGAATGCGCGGAAAAAGCATGCGCCTGATGCGCGCTTCGCGATCATCGCCTATGGCAAGCTGGGCGGGCGCGAGATGGGCTACGCCTCCGACATCGACATGGTGTTCCTGTACGACGACGATCATCCCGATGCGCAGGAGAACTATGCGCGCCTTGGCCAGAGCATCAATGCGATGCTCGGCAGCTACACGACATCCGGACGCCTTTATGAAACCGATCTCAGGCTGCGCCCCAATGGCGCAAGCGGCCTTCTGGTCAGCTCCGTCTCTGCATTCAGGGACTATCAGATGAACGAGGCCTGGGTCTGGGAACATCAGGCGCTGACCCGCGCGCGCTTTTGCGCGGGCGACAGCAGGATAGGGGAGGCGTTCGGGGAGATAAGGCGCGAAGTCTTGATGCTGCCGCGCGATTTCGGCAAGCTTCGGGATGAAATCGTGAAGATGCGGCTGAAGATGCATGAAGGCCATCCCAACCACAGTGCGCTTTTTGACATCAAGCACGACAGCGGCGGCATGGTGGACATCGAATTCATGGTGCAGTACCTGGTTCTGGCGCACGCGCATCAGCATCCTGAACTGCTTGCGAACTCGGGTAATCTGGCGCTTCTGAAGACGGCGGCAGAGCTTGGGCTGATCGACGCGGAGCTATCCGAAAAGGTGCGTGAGCTTTATCGTATGCTTCGCAGGGTACAGCACAGAATGCGGCTCAACGATGTCTCTCCATGCCGTGTCCCTGAAGACGAGATAGACACGGGGCCGTGCCGGGAGCTGTGGGGTAAGCTCTTGGGCGCATCTAGCTGACGCGTTTTTCCAGCGTTTCCCAGCGTTCCATCAGGTTCAAAAGCGTCTCTTCTATCTCATCGCTGCGCGACTGCAACTGTTTTGCCCGCCTGGCGTCGTTCCTGAAAATTGCGCCGTCTGCGAGATGAGCGGCGATGTCGATCTGCTCCTTCTCCAGCGCCTCGATGCGGCCTGGCAGTTCTTCAAGTTCGCGCCCTTCCTTGTAGCTTAGCTTGTCGGCTGTCTTTGGCTTTTCCGCGGCAGCTGCGGGGGCAGGAGCGGGGCGGGGCTGAGGCGAGGACTTTGCAGCTTCCTGGAATTTCTTGACCCTCACCCAGTCTTCATAGCCGCCTATGTATTCGACGAGTTTTCCATCGCCTTCGAAGGCGATTACCTGCGTCACCACATTGTCCAGAAACGCCCTGTCGTGACTCACCAGAAAAAGCGTTCCGTCGTAATTGGCGAGCAACTCCTCCAGAAGTTCGAGCGTCTCGATGTCGAGATCGTTGGTGGGCTCGTCCAGCACCAGCACGTTGGCGGGCTGAGTGAAAAGCCTAGCCAAAAGCAGGCGGTTGCGCTCTCCGCCCGAGCAGCTCTTCACGGGCGATCTTGCGCGCTCCGGTGGAAAAAGGAAATCGCCCAGATAGCTGATCACATGCTTTCTCTGGCCTGAGATATCGATGTAATCCGAGCCCTGGCTTATCGTGTCGGCGAGCGTGGCTTCATCGTTCAACTGTGCGCGCAACTGGTCGAAGTAGGCGACCGATATTTTGGTGCCCAGCCGGACCGAACCTGAATCTGGCTTGACTTCTCCCAGGATGATCTTGAGCAGCGTGCTCTTGCCCGCGCCGTTCGGGCCCAGGAGGCCTATCTTGTCGCCGCGCTGGATGCGGCAGGAGAAGTTTTTGATCAGCGTACGTTCCCCATAGGATTTGCTGACATCGATGAGCTCGGCGACCAGCTTGCCTGAACGCTCGCCGCTGTCGACTGTCATTTCGACCTTGCCGACTTTTTCGCGCCGTGCGGCGCGTTCGCGGCGCAGTTGCTCCAGTCGCAGCACGCGACCTTCGTTTCGGGTGCGGCGCGCCTTCACACCCTGGCGTATCCATACTTCCTCCTGCGCCAGCACCTTGTCGAACTTCGCGTTCACCACTGCCTCGTCGGCAAGCATGCGCTCCTTTATCGCAAGATATGCGCTGAAGTTTCCGGGGAAGGGGGCGAGCCTGCCGCGGTCGAGTTCCACGATGCGCGTCGCGACATTGTCCAGGAATCTCCTGTCGTGAGTGACGAAGAGCACGCTGCCCGCAAAGTTGTTCAGCAGACCTTCCAGCCATTCGATGGAGTCGAAGTCAAGATGGTTGGTCGGCTCGTCCAGGATCAGCACGTCAGGCTCGGTGACCAGGGCCTGTGCCAACGCAACACGCTTTCTCTGTCCGCCGGAGAGGTTGCCCACCCGCTTGTCCGGATCGAGACTGAGCTTCGCTATCGCGGTCTCGATGCGCGTCTTGACGGACCAGCCATCCAGCGCCTCGAGTTCCGTCTGCAGGCGCTGCATCTCTTCCAGTAACCTGTCGTAATCCGCATCGGGCTCGCCCAGTTGATGAGAGACGTGATGATAATCGTGCAGCAGTTGCTGCAGCCTGCCGAGCCCTTTGGCGACGGCGTCGAACACGCTGTCTTCGGGATCGAGTGCCGGTTCCTGGCTCACGTAACAGATGCGAGCGGTAGGGGCTTTCCACACCAGACCGTCATCGAGCGTTGCATGACCTGCCAGAACGCGCATCATGCTGGACTTGCCGCCGCCGTTGCGTCCAATGAGGCCAACGCGCTCGCCCTCGTCGAGCTGGAAGTCGGCATGGTCAAGCAGGGCCACGTGGCCGAAGGCCAGACTTGCTTTGTCGAGCGTAATGTATGGCATGATACGGTATGAATGTTTATGCCTTTGCAGGCTTGCTGTCGGTTGTCAGTTTTTTCAGGTCGTCTATGATTTCGACCGAATGGCGGGATGTGTCCACACTCAGATAAACCTTGCTGATTCTGCCTTGCGGGTCGATCAGGAAGGTGTAGCGTTTGGCGACCTTGAAAAGGCCCAGATTGCGCTCGGCACCATAGCTTTCCGCAACCTTGCCTTCCCTGTCTGCGAGCAGCGGAAAAGGCAGGTGGTATTTCTTCGCAAATTCGGCATGATTGTAGGGGTTGTCGATGCTTATGCCCACCACCTGCGCGTCCATCTGTTTGAGCTTGCTCAAATCATCCCGGAAATTGCATGCCTCTTCTGTGCAACCAGGCGTGTCGTCCTTGGGATAGAAGTAGAGCACAAGATATTTTCCGCGGAACTCCGCGAGGTTGTGCTGCGTGCCATGCTGGTCTGGCAGATTGAAATCGGGCGCCATCTGGCCTGCCTGCGGCGGGTCGCCCGCCAGCGCAGCGCGCGCAATGAACAGCACTATGATCGCGGTGGCGATGAGTATCAGCCTTTTCATGGTGGTCTCCCTGGTGGATGAATTGCGAGGCCAGACATGATACCAGCGTGAGGGTTCAGATTGCAGAATAATTGCGGTAGAATACGCACTCTGTCCCCGTAGTTAAATGGATATAACCGCCCCCTCCTAAGGGGCAATTACAGGTTCGATTCCTGTCGAGGACACCAAGATTAACTTAGTTCGGGCAATGATCTCGATGCCCTTAATACCGGCAAGGCTGTTTTCTGGCCCGACTTAAGGACGCCATGGCAATGCTTTACTATGCAATCAAAGTCATTGTTTCGGCGCTACTCATCGTTGCGATTTCTGAAATCTCAAAGCGCTCTAGTGGCTTTGCGGCACTGGTCGCATCGTTACCCCTCACATCGCTGCTTGCATTTGTCTGGATGCACTTCGAATCTTCGCCGCCCGAGCGCATCAGCGAGCTTTCATTTCAGATTTTCTGGCTCGTTCTTCCTTCACTCATTCTGTTCCTGATGCTTCCTTTCCTGCTAAGGCACGGGTTGGGATTCTGGGTGAGCCTCTTTCTTTCCGTGGCTGCGACTGCGGGATCATATATCGCACTTCTCCCTCTGTTGCGCCGCATGGGGATCGATTTGTGATAGGGAGACATAATGAATCAGAAATATCTGTGCCATAAGCGCATTGCGACAAGCGTCACGCTTGCATGTTTCGGATTACTTGCGCTGGGCATGCCTGCACTGGCATCCGCTGACCAAGAGGAAGCGCACACGGCAACGCCCATCAAGCATGTGATCGTGATCATAGGCGAGAACAGGACATTTGATCATCTGTTCGGGACCTACCGCCCGCCCCGCGGTGAAAAGGTATCCAACCTGCTGTCCAAGGGCATAATAAATGTCGATGGCACGCCTGGCCCCAATTTTGCACAGGCCATGCAATACCAGGCTAACCTGACAGGGCCTGCCAAGTTCACGATAAATCCAAGCGCGAAGAAACCCTATCGAATTCTTCCGGCCCCGATGACTGGCGAAGCGAGCACAAGCGCGAGCGACGCCAAACCCCCGCCCATGGCATCCCTCTCCGCAGCCGAAACGGCTGCAAGCGGCGCACTTCTTTCCAAAGACATCGCGCTCTTGACGACAGGTGCGACCAATCTTCCGAAACACAGCATCGATACGCGCATAATCAATGCGAAAAATCTGCCAGGCGGTCCATTCCCTCTTACGCCAGGGATGACAGATGACGATTATGCAGCAAGCCCAGTTCATCGTTTTTATCAGGCATGGCAGCAGGCAGACTGCAATGTTGTCCATGCGACGCGCGTTAATCCAAGCGGCTGCATGATGGATCTTTTCCCCTGGGTTGAAGTCACTGTCGCTGCAGGCAGCAACGGCAAGGCACAGCCTCCCGGGTTCAACGATCTCAGCACAGGAGAGGGTTCCACCGCGATGGGGTTCTATAACACGAGCAATGGCGACATACCCTATTTCACTTTGCTTGCCAGGGCCTATGCGATCAGCGACAACTATCATCAGGCAGTGCAGGGCGGCACAGGTGCAAACCACATCATGCTGGGTTCCGGCGATGCATATTTCTATTCCGACAGCCAGGGAAAGCCGATTGTCCCTCCTGCAAACGAGATTGAAAATCCTGATCCACAGCCGGGTACCAACAACTACTATACGCAGGATGGTTACTCTGGCGGTTCATACAGCAACTGCTCCGATGTCTCGCAGCCAGGCGTAGGCTCGGTGGTGAGCTATTTGAATTCACTGCCATATCACCCCAAGCCCAACTGCGCACCGGGCGCCTATTATTTGCTGAACAACTACAACCCGGGCTACAACGGAGATGGAAGCGTCAACACCAGCGCGTTCACCATTCCCCCTTCACAAGTGAAGACGATAGGCGATTCGCTGCTCGCCAATGGCATCTCCTGGAAATATTATGGCGAGGGCTGGAACAGCTTTGTTGCGAACTCTCCGCAGAGCGTGTATTGCAATATCTGCAACCCGTTCCTCTATGAAACCTCAATCATGTCCAACCCGGCGTTGGTATCAGAGCACTTGAAAGACACGACCGATCTTTATTACGACATTTCCAGGGGAAATCTCCCTGCGGTATCGATTGTCAAGCCGGGCTGGCTCCTTGACGGTCATCCGGCCTCGTCTAAGATGGATCTTTACGAAGGCTTTGCAAGAAAGCTGGTCGATGCGGTGCAGAGCCATCCTGATTTGTGGGCCGGCACAGCGATCCTGATCACGTTTGACGAAGGCGGCGGTTACTATGACTCCGGTTATATCCAGCCGGTGGATTTCTTCGGCGATGGCCCGCGCGTCCCGATGATCATCGTGTCGCCCTATTCGATGGGCGGCCATGTCGATCACACATACGCAGACCATGTCTCGATCGCGAAATTCATCGAGCACAACTGGGGTCTTTCGCCGATCACGGGCCGCAGCCGGGACAATCTGCCGAATCCGAAGCAATTGCCTGGCAATCCATATGTTCCGGTTAATGCGCCGGCAATTGGCGATCTGTTCCAGATGTTCGATTTTCACCAGCGACAAGATGATAGTTATCGTCAATAAAGGCTGATCTGCAGAAGTAAAGCGCCCAGCACGGTCGCACTGTCAACGTAAAATAAATGCCTGCCCAAAGAAAATCTGCGCGCGTTTAAGGGCTAGCTTGCAGGAGCTAGGCGCAAAACTGTTTGGACAACAACTCTACCCGTCATTGTTCAAGTCATCTGCAGAAAACTTGCCGGATCAATGCTATAGTTTCGCCATTACGCTGCATTGTTCTGGATGATTCCGATCGCCGAGCGTGGCAGCCACTGGAACTACACTTTGAGGACGAAATGAACGAGGAAAATTATCAGCCTGAGACACTGGCGGTGCGAGAAGGCACGCTGAGAAGCCAGTTCGGCGAACACTCCGAGGCGCTGTTTCTGACATCGAGCTTTGTGTTCGAGAGCGCGGCGCAGGCGGCAAGGCGCTTCATCGGCGAGGAACCCGGCAACATCTATTCTCGCTTCACCAATCCCACGGTCACGATGTTCGAGGAGCGCCTAGCGGCCCTCGAAGGCGCCGAGCAGTGTGTAGCCACGGCTTCCGGCATGTCGGCTATCCTGGCGTGCGTGATGGGCCTGCTCAAGGCGGGCGACCATGTCGTCGCATCCTACAGCCTGTTCGGTTCGACCGTGAATCTCTTCAACAACGTGATCAAGAAATTCGGCGTGGAGACCACCTATGTCTCCGCAACCGATGTGCCGGCATGGCAGGCTGCTGTGCGCCCCAACACGAAGCTGTTTTTCCTCGAGACGCCATCCAATCCGTTGACCGAGATTTCGGACATCGCTGCGATCTCAAGGATTACGAAATCCTGCGGCGCGCTCCTGGCGGTGGACAACTGCTTCTGTACGCCGATACTGCAGCGCCCGCTCGATCTGGGTGCAGACATCGTGATCCACTCCGCGACCAAGTACATAGACGGGCAGGGGCGCGTGCTGGGTGGCGCGGTGCTCGGCAGCAGAAAGAACATGGAGAGTATATACGGTTTTTTGCGTACCACAGGGCCCACGATGAGCGCCTTCAATGCCTGGATATTCCTGAAGGGACTCGAGACGCTGAAACTGCGCATGGATGCGCACAGCGCGAATGCTTTGGAGCTTGCGAAGTGGCTGGAAGCGCAGCCCAGTGTCTCGCGCGTGCTTTATCCCGGACTCCCTACCCATCCTCAGCATGAGCTCGCGATGAAACAGCAGAAGAGCGGCGGCGGCATCGTATCCTTCGAGGTAAAGGGAGGCAAGGAGGCGGCATGGCGCGTGATCGACGGCACGAAGCTGTTGTCGATCACCGCGAATCTGGGCGACACGCGCACCACGATCTGCCATTCCGCAACCACCACGCATGCGCGCATCAGTCCCGAGGCGCGTGCGGCTGCCGGAATCAGCGACGGACTGATCAGGATTGCGGTAGGTCTCGAGGCGGTCATCGACATACAGAATGACCTCGCGCGCGGTTTGCAGTGACGATGGATGTCCTGGCCGCACAGCTTGGCGGATTACTGAAATCGCACGGCCTGATGCTCGCGACCGCAGAGTCCTGCACCGGAGGCGGTGTTGCGCAGGCGATCACCGATGTGGCGGGAAGCTCCAGCTGGTTCGAGCGCGGCTTCGTGACCTACTCGAATCAATCGAAGCATGAGATGCTGGGAGTAAGTGAATCGGCTATCGCGCAGCACGGCGCAGTGTCCGAGGCTGTCGTGCGCGAGATGGTCGCGGGCGCTCTTGCAAAAAGCAGCGCGCAGATGGCGCTCGCGGTCAGCGGCATCGCGGGGCCCGACGGCGGAACGCCCGACAAGCCGGTGGGCACGGTGTGGTTTGCCTGGGGTCTGAAGCATGCGGCAACAAATGCGCAGCGCTTCCAGTTTCCGGGGAATCGCGCCGAGGTTCGCGCGCACGCGGTTCATGCGGCGCTGCAGGGTGCGATAGATCTGCTGAACCGACGCGCAGAACTGGCCTGACAGTTGTGGTTCGCGCGCGCATGATTTTCGATTCAAGAACGATCGTTCTGTTCAAATGCAAACCGGTGTGCCATAATTCGCGCACAATTTTTTAAGGATGAATCCATGGATGAAAACAAGAGCAAGGCGCTTGCCGCGGCATTGAGTCAGATCGAGAAACAGTTCGGCAAGGGCTCTATCATGCGGCTGGGCGAAAACGAGGTGGCGCGCGACATCGAAGTCGTCTCCACCGGTTCGCTTGGGCTCGACATCGCTTTGGGCGTGGGCGGATTGCCGCGCGGCCGCGTGGTCGAGATCTACGGTCCGGAGTCTTCGGGCAAGACCACGCTGGCACTTCAGGTGATCGCGGAGATGCAGAAGCTGGGCGGTACGGCCGCATTCATCGACGCGGAGCATGCGTTGGATCCGCAGTATGCGCAGAAGCTCGGGGTGCAGGTCGAAGACCTTCTGATCTCCCAGCCAGACAATGGGGAGCAGGCGCTCGAGATCACGGACATGCTGGTGCGTTCTGCATCCGTCGATGTGGTGGTGATAGACTCGGTCGCGGCGCTGACGCCCAAGGCGGAGATCGAAGGCGAGATGGGCGATGCGCAGATGGGGCTGCATGCGCGGCTGATGTCCCAGGCTTTGAGGAAGCTCACCGCAAACATCAAGCGCGCGAACACGCTGGTGATCTTCATCAACCAGATACGCATGAAGATAGGCGTGATGTTCGGCAACCCCGAAACCACGACCGGGGGGAATGCGCTCAAATTCTATGCGTCTGTTCGCCTCGACATACGCCGCATAGGCGCGATCAAGAAGGGCGAAGAGGTGATAGGCAACGAGACGCGCGTCAAGGTCGTGAAGAACAAGGTGGCGCCGCCGTTCAAGGAAGCGCTGTTCGACATCCTTTATGGCGAAGGCATATCCAGGGAAGGCGAGATCATAGACCTGGGCGTGCTGCACAAGCTTCTGGAGAAATCCGGTTCCTGGTACAGCTACAACGGCGAGAAGATAGGGCAGGGCAAGGATAACGTGCGCGAGTATCTGCGCGCGCGCCCCGAAGTCGCGCGCGAGATCGAAAACAAGATACGCGACAGCGTGGGCGTTGCGCTGATCGGCGCGAACGGGCAGGCGGCCGAATAGGCTGATGACGAGGAAGAAGCACGAGCTCACGCTGCGCGAGCGCGCCCTGCATTATCTGGCGCGCCGCGAATACAGCAGGGCCGAGCTTGCTTCCAAACTGCGTCCGTACGCGCAGCCTGAAAACGAGTTTGAAGAGACCGTCGATCTCGATGCGTTGCTGGACGATCTCATCGCCAGTGGCTGGCTTTCGGATGAGCGCGCCGTAACGCAGATACTGCACGCAAGGCGTCCGCGCTTCGGTTCACAGCGCATCGTGCACGAGCTTCATCAGAAAGGTTTAAGTCACGAACTGATCGAACAGGCGCTGCCTTCTTTGCATGACACCGAGCTTGAGACGGCGCGCAGCGTATGGCAGAAAAAATATGGGGAAGCTCCGCGTGATGCGAAGGAAAAGGCGCGCCAGATGCGATTCATGCAATCCAGGGGATTTTCAATGGAAGTTATCCTGAAGGTCCTGAAGCAAGAAGATGTCGAGGAGTGAACTCAGCTCATCGGCATGAAGCTCGTCGCCCACTGCATCTCCAGTGTTTCCCTGGCCTTTTCGATATCCTCGGGAGTAAGCCCGATGCGTTCGAATTCCTCGGGCTGGACTTCGGGGCAAGCTGCGCCGCGGATGGCGCTTTCTCCCGTGATGGACTCGATGATGCGCACCAGGGTGACAGGAACACTGTCCGCTTCCGGGTTGTGATGCCCTTCGATCACGTGGACGGCCTCTTCGGGCAGGTTCCATTTTCTGGCCATCATGCCGCCGATCTCGGCGTGGGTGATGCCGAATTCCGACCTTTCGATATCTATGCTGGACTCATCTGGGCGGGATTCGACATGGCTGATGAAGGCGTCGAATTTCGCTGGTTCAAGATGGGCCATCACGAGATACCCCATGTCGTGCAGCAGCCCTGCGAGAAAAAGCATATTCTCGTCCTGCTTAAGCCTTGCGGGAAGTCTGGATGCGAGAAAGCGCATACCGGCTGCTATCGAGAAGCTGTGCAGCCAAAGATCGCTCAGGTTGAAAATTTTGCTCTCGCGTATCCTGATAGGTTCGGTCAGCGCGATGACGGTCGCAACGGATTTCACGATGGAAAGCCCGAGCACCAGAGTCGCATCGCTCACCGTGCTGATCTTTCTGCCCATCACGAAGACAGGGGAGTTAGCCATGCCTATCAGTCTTGCCGAGATGAAAGGGTCGGATTTGACCAGGTCGAGCAGCTGTTTTTCGCCTTCCTCGGTGTCCAGTTGCAAGGACAGCAATTGCCTTGCGATGGCCGAAATGGTGGGGAGCACGTCGGCATTGCCGATCTTTGAACGCAGGTCTTCCATGGCTTTGTCCGGGTAAGTGTCGATGAAATTCTACACGCGACCATGGCTTGGATCAAAACATATTTGATTCTTTCCCGACGATAAAATCAGCATTTTCCTATGGTGCTGTGATCATTGTGCTGATCATAATTATCCCGGCGGTGTCTTTGAGAGGAAAGGGATCAACATGCGGAAAATCGTCTGCTGCATCGCTATGCTTCTGACAGGGTGCGCATCCGCGCCCATCGGTCCGCGTGTTGCAGTGATGCCTGCGCCTGGAAAGCCCTACGAGGTGTTCCTGTCTGAAGACATGCTTTGCCGCCATTACGCGGCGCAATCGATAGGCGAAGAACCGAGCGACGCGGCAGCGAAGAGTTTCGCTGGCTCGGCTGCGGTGGGTACGGCGATAGGTGCCGCAGCAGGCGCGATGAGCGGGGGGCATGAAGGAAGTGGTGCGGCGGCAGGGCTGGTCATGGGCAGCATGGCCGGCGCGAGCCAGGGCTCCTATGCAGCACAGGATGCGCAGATGCGCTATGACCTGACCTATCAGCAATGCATGTATGCGAAGGGAAACCAGGTTCCAGGCATGCCCATGCAGTCATCTCCTGCACAGGGATCCTACCCGCCCCCGCGCTGAGCGGAGGAACTCGCGCATGAAACAGGCGGCCGCGGACAATGTGATCAATCGCCTTGCATTGAAGCCTTACCGGAAGGGCATGGTGCTTGCCGCCGAATCCATGTTGCTGTCTAAAATGCTGAGCGCGATCGGTGACCCGCCCATACAGATCGTGCTGTGGAACGGACAGGAAATCAGACGATGCAAAGAAGCCGTTGTAGCAAGCATCCTGATCCGAGACCGTGGCGCGTTATACAAGCTGATCACCGATCCCGAGCTTCAGTTTGGAGAGCTGTATTCGAGCAGCCGCATCGAAGTGCAGGGCAACCTGCTCGATTTTCTCGATGCGGTCTACCGGGCATGGCCGCTTGCGAGCGACAAAGTGGCGGGAAGGAAGCTGCTGTCGCCATTCGGCCATGCAAGGCCCAACACGCTCGAAGGCTCGAAGTCCAACATCCATCATCATTACGATATCGGCAATGATTTCTACAAGCTATGGCTCGATGAGCACATGGTTTATACCTGCGCGTACTTCAGGGACGAGGAGATGAGCCTCGAGGATGCGCAGCTTGCCAAGCTCGATCACATCTGCCGTAAATTGCGGTTGAAGCCCGGCGAGACGGTGCTCGAAGCTGGCTGCGGATGGGGGGCGCTTGCCATGCACATGGCAAGCCGCTATGGAGTGAAGGTTGCGGCCTACAATATTTCGAAGGAGCAGATTGCTTATGCGAGGCAGCGCTCGCGAGAAAAAAACCTTGCAGACAGGATCGAATTCATCGAGGACGACTACCGCAACGCGACAGGCGGATTCGATGCCTTTGTATCGGTCGGCATGCTGGAACATGTGGGAGTGGAGCATTACCGCGATCTTGGCGGAATGATAAACCGCACCCTGAGAGAGGGTGGAAGAGGGCTGATACACACGATAGGGCTGAATTACCCGAGGCCAATGGATGCTTGGGCTGCACGTCACATCTTTCCCGGAGCATGTCCCCCAAGCCTCGCTCAGATGATGCAGATCTTCGAACCATTCGATTTTTCGATACTGGACGTGGAGAATCTGCGCCTGCACTACGCGATGACGCTGGGACACTGGCTGGACCGATTCGAAAATCAGGCGGATACCGTGGCTCAGATGTTCGACGATGAATTCGTGCGCATGTGGCGCCTTTATCTTGCAGGCTCCATGACTGCTTTCAGGACGGGGGGCATGCAGCTCTTTCAGGTTGCATTCGCACGCGCCAATTGCGCTGTGCCCATGACCAGGCAATATCTATACGAAAGCCTGGCATCATGAACGGGTGCGATGTGCTGATCGTGGGAGGCGGACCGGCAGGTTCTAGCGCTGCATGGCAACTCTCGAGGCATGGCCTGGATGTCGTAGTGATGGACAAGGCGGAATTTCCGCGCGACAAGGTCTGCGCAGGGTGGATCACGCCTGCAGTGATCGGTTTGCTGGAGCTCGATGTCGACGACTATGCGAAGCGGCATGTGATGCAGCCCATCACTGCATTTAGGACGGGGCTGATCGATGGCGAAAGCATGAAAATCGAATATCGCAGTGCGGTGAGCTATGGCATACGCCGCTCTGAGCTGGACAATCATCTGCTTTTGCGTTCCGGGGCCAGGGTTTTGTCAAGCCAGCCTTTCAAATCCCTCAAGAGGAATGGCGGGGACTGGATAGTCAACGATTCCATTTCGGCAAGGCTGGTCATCGGCGCAGGCGGGCATTTTTGCCCTGTGGCCCGCTTCATGGGGGCGAAGCTGGGAACCAATGAGCATGTCATTGCGGCCAAGGAGATGGAGTTCGAGATGAGTCCGATGCAGAGTGATACCTGCAGGGTTTCCAAAGATACACCGGAGCTTTATTTCTGCCGAGATCTCAAGGGTTACGGCTGGTGTTTTCGCAAAGGCAACTATCTGAACATCGGGCTGGGCCGCGAGGAGACCCACGGACTCTCCGAGAATTTGGAGCATTTTTGCGATTTTCTGGTGCAGTGCGGCAGGATACCCGCGCGCTTGCCGCACAGATTTCAGGGGCATGCCTATCTGCTATATGGGCAATCAAATCGCAAGCTGGTCGGTGACGGTTTGCTCCTGATCGGCGATGCAGCAGGGCTCGCCAGCCCGCAAAGCGGCGAAGGAATAAGGCCTGCGGTTGAATCTGCGCTGATCGCAGCCGACACAATATTGGCTGCCGACATGGAATACCGCAAGGACAGACTGTCACCCTATGCAAGCCGGCTGAGTCAGCGTTTCGGAAAGGGAACGCTGGCGAAGACAGGGCCGATGCGCCGGGCCATCGCACGGGTGTTGCTTCGCAATGCGTGGTTTAACAAGCATGTGGTGCTGGATCGCTGGTTCCTCCATGCGCATCAGGAGGCATTGCTGCCTGGCCGTTTTTGAGCTGCAGGCAAAAAAATGGCCTGCGGGGGATGCAGGCCCAAGGGGGTGTTTGAGTATTAGAATTTAATTATACGCTTAAATTTTGATGTGTCAACTGAAGATTGAAAGCGTGGATGGCGGCGGGCTCGCAATGGTATTATTCGCATCTTGTCCGGCGGTTCCAACCCGCCTGTTGCCACGATAGATGGATGCAGAATATGAAAAGCAGTGAAATCCGCCAGAAATTTCTCGATTACTTCGCCTCAAAAGGCCACGCCGTAATCAATTCCAGTTCGCTGGTGCCGCATGAAGACCCGACGCTGCTGTTCACCAATGCGGGCATGAACCAGTTCAAGGACGTGTTCCTGGGATTTGACAAGCGTCCCTATACGCGCGCGACAACCAGCCAGAAATGCGTGCGCGCGGGCGGCAAGCACAACGATCTTGAGAACGTCGGCTATACCGCGCGACATCACACCTTTTTCGAGATGCTGGGAAATTTCAGCTTCGGCGATTACTTTAAGCGCGATGCGATTTCCTATGCGTGGGAACTTCTGACTGAAGTGTTCAGGCTGCCAGTTGAAAAGCTCTATGTGACGGTGTATGCGGAAGATGACGAGGCTTATGACATCTGGACCAAAGAGATCGGGCTTTTGCCTGAGCGCGTGATCCGCATCGGCGACAACAAGGGCGCGCGCTATGCATCGGACAATTTCTGGATGATGGGGGACACCGGCCCCTGCGGTCCCTGCACCGAGATCTTCTACGACCACGGCGAGGATATTCCGGGAGGGCTGCCCGGAACGCCGGACGAAGACGGCGACCGCTACATCGAGATATGGAACAACGTGTTCATGCAGTTCAACCGCGACGAAGCGGGTGTGATGCATCCTCTGCCCAAGCCCTCTGTCGACACAGGAATGGGATTGGAGCGCATCTCCGCGGTGCTGCAGCACGTGCATTCCAATTACGAGATAGACCTTTTTCAGGCGCTGATCAAAGCCGCGGCGCGTGAGACCGGCTGCTCTGATCTGAACTCGCCCTCGCTTAAAGTTCTGGCAGACCACATACGCGCCTGCTCTTTTCTGATTTCGGACGGCGTGATACCCGGCAACGAAGGGCGCGGCTACGTGCTGCGCCGCATCATACGCCGCGCGATACGCCATGGTTACAAGCTGGGCGCAAGAGAGGCCTTTTTCTACAGGATGGTGCCGGATCTCGTCGCTCAGATGGGAGCCGCATATCCCGAGCTTGCCGAATCGGAAGTGCGCGTGAAGGGCGTGCTCAAGCTGGAAGAGGAGCGCTTCTTCGCCACGATAGAGAACGGCATGGAAATACTGGAAACAGAACTTGCGCGGATGGCATTGGCAGGAGGCAATGTCTTCGACGGCGAGACCGCATTCAAGCTGCACGATACCTACGGATTCCCGCTCGATCTAACCGCGGACATCTGCCGCGAACGCGGGGTGACGGTGGATGGCGCAGCGTTCGATGCTGCGATGGCGCGCCAGAAACAGCAGGCGCGCGCTGCCGGAAAGTTCAAGATGGCGACCAACCTCGAATACGACGGCAAGCCTACGACTTTCCATGGCTACGACACGCTGGAGAACAAGGGCAACATCCTCGCGCTATACAGGGACGGCGTGATGGTGAACGAACTCAACGAAGGTGAGACGGGCGTTGTGGTTCTCGACGATACACCGTTCTATGCCGAATCCGGCGGGCAGGTGGGAGATCGCGGCGAGCTGAAGAGCGTACACGGCATCTTCGTCGTGGAAGACACGCAAAAGATACAGTCCACGGTATTCGGCCATCACGGTACGGTCACGACCGGACGCATCGCGGTCGGCAACAGCGTGAACGCCAGAGTCGATATCAAGGCCCGCAAGGCAACCATGCGCAATCACAGCGCAACGCACATCATGCACAAGGCGCTGCGCGAAGTTCTCGGCCCTCATGTGCAGCAGAAGGGCTCGCAAGTGGATGCCGACAAGACGCGCTTCGATTTCGTGCAAAGCCAGCCATTGACCGATGACGAAATCCGCAGGGTGGAAGCCATCGTGAATGCCGAGATACTGGCCAACACCGAGACGCTATCGCGCGTGATGAAGATAGAGGATGCGCAAAAGACAGGCGCGATGATGCTGTTCGGCGAGAAATACGGAGACGAGGTGCGCGTGCTGGACATCGGCACTTCGCGCGAGCTTTGCGGCGGCACGCATGTCGGTCGCACCGGTGACATCGGCCTTTTCATGATAGTCGCGGAAAGCGGCGTGGCTGCAGGCGTGCGCCGTGTCGAGGCGGTGACAGGGGAGGGCGCGCTCGATCTTGTTGATCTGCGGCAGAGGCAGTTGCTCCAGGTGGCAGACGCGGTGAAGGCGCCTCAGCAGGAAGCTGGTGCACGCATCATGCAGATGATCGAGAATCAGAAACAGCTTGAGAAGGAGCTCGCTCAGCTCAAATCGAAGCTCGCCTCCATGCAGGGTGAAGATCTGCTTGCACAGGCAGAGGACATCAATGGCGTGAAGGTGCTGGCGGCAAGGCTCGAAGGCGCGGATGTCGCGACCTTGCGCGAAACGATGGACAAGCTGAAGGACAAGCTGAAGTCCGCCGCGGTCGTGCTGGCCTCGGTAAGCGATGGCAAGGTTTCGTTGATCGCGGGCGTGACAGCGGATCAGACCGCGAAGCTCAAGGCGGGAGAGCTGGTGAATTTCGTAGCGCTTCAGGTGGGCGGAAAGGGCGGCGGCAGGGCGGACATGGCGCAGGCGGGAGGCACTCAGCCCGATCATCTGCCTGCAGCGCTTTCATCCGTATCGGGCTGGGTCGCGTCCAGACTCTAGTCAGTGCTCGAAACTGTTGGACCAGGCCAGCGCTTCGAGCTGCGCCTGGTTGACCTTGTCTATGTCGAGCGGCGCAAGATCATGGAGCAATTCGTTTGCAGCGTCCATGTCATAGCTTTCGAGGTGCTCTATCATCGCAAGCAGATTGCCAAGAGGTCCCTTTCTCGAGAGCAGCGCATCGCGTATCTCTGCTGGCGGATTGAGCGGCGAGATGATCTCGATCAGCGGCATGCAAAGCAGGGTATCCATCAGCGACATGATGCCTACCATGAAGGCATGGTCCTCCATCGTCTTGGTGCAGCCAGGCATCTGCTTGGCAAGAAGCTCCATGGATTTTCCGCGCGCTGCGGCGAGCTGTAGAAGCGGGTCGGGAAATTGCATGGTGCCATTGTTGGTGTAGGCCAGAAGTTGAAGCCAGCGTTGTAGCTGGCGGCGGCCAAGCATCATGATGGCACTGGAAAGCGATGTGATCTTGGCCTGCGATCCCGCCGCTGCCGAATTGGTTAGCCTCAGCAGGTTGAAGCTGAGTCCTGGGTTCTGCTTGAATATTTTCTCGATTTCTTCAGTGTCTGCATCGCTTATCACAAGTCCCAGCAATTGAATCAGCGCGATCTCCGAATGAGACATGCGCTTGCCCGTGATGATCAGCGGCTTGGCGAAGTAATAGCCCTGGAACAGATGAAACCCCAGATCCAGGCATAGCTTCTCCTCTGCGCGATTGTCCACCTTTTCTGCAAGCAGTTTGACCGGCCATTTCTTAAAATGATCAAGCGTGCTCTGTAGCCTTTCCATGCCAGCCGTCTTGAGATCTATCTTGACGAAATCGATGGAATCCTTGAGCGGTTCGAGATTGCTGGAATACCTTGCGACATCATCCAGGGCAAGCATGTAGCCCAAGGACTTCAGATAGTTGCAGCGCTCTATCACGGCGTCGCTGATCTCTATGGTTTCAAGAAGCTCGATGACCACCCGGTCCTTGGGGAGCAATTCCAGCAAATCGTCCATCAGCATCTGTTCGCTGACGTTGATGAAACCGCGGTGCTTGCCCAGCACCGTCTGGAAGCCGAGTTCATTGAACGCGTGGTTGATCACAGAACAGGTGGCGCTGACATTGTCCAGGAATTCGGCAGAATTCTGCTGGCTGGAGCGGAACAGCAATTCGAATCCGGCGAGGTTTTGTTCGCGATCAAGGATGGATTGCCGACCGATGAAAAAATCGGAGATATTCTGCGTCGTTATGCTCATGGCCGTCACGTTGAATGGATCATGCGCTGAAAATAACACAGAGCAAGGCAGCGAACAACCTGCATCAGCCTAGAACGGAAGTCGCAGATGGGGCGCGGATTTTTTCAGCATCCTGCGGAAATCTTCCTGTATGAGCTTGAGGTCTGTTTCGGTATCCGCCTCGAAGCGCACGACGATCGCGGGCGTGGTGTTGGATGCGCGTATAAGGCCGAAACCGTATGAATATTCCGCGCGCAAGCCGTCGATTGCGATGATCTCGCGAGCATCGGGAAAATCCGCCGTCCTTTGCAATTCCAGGAGCAGCGCGTGGTTTTCGCCTTCCTGCGTCGCGATGTGCAGCTCGGGCGTGCTGAATGAATCGGGAAGATCGTCGAACGTGGCATTGCGACTCAGGAGCTCGAGCAGCCTAGCGCCTGCATACAGGCCATCGTCGAAGCCATACCAGCGATCCGCGAAGAAGAAGTGACCCGTCATTTCGCCCGCGAGGATCGCATTGGTTTCCCTCATCTTTGCCTTGATCAGCGAATGCCCGGTCTTCCACATCAAGGGCTCGCCGCCGTGATCGCGTATCCAGCCGAATAGCAAACGCGTGCATTTCACGTCGAAGATGACCTTGCGGTTCGGGGTTTTTTTCAGCACATCGGCTGCGAAAAGCATCAGGATGCGGTCGGGATAGATGATGTTGCCTTCTCTGGAGACGACACCCAGGCGGTCTGCATCGCCGTCGAACGCGAGGCCGACTTCGCTGTCTTTCATCTCGGCGATCAGGTCCTTGAGGTTGTCTGGAACAGAGGGGTCGGGATGGTGATGCGGAAAATGCCCGTCCACTTCGCAGTACAGCTCGCGCACTTCGCATCCAAGCTCGCGGTAGAGCGTTGCCGCGTAGGCGCCTGCTGCGCCGTTTCCGCAATCTATCGCGATCTTCATGGGGCGTGCTAGGCGGATTCCGGATGCGATGCGTTCGATATAGGCCTGACCTATGTCATGCTTCCTATAGCTTCCATATCCGTGCTCGAAGTCTGAATTCTCGATGCGTTGCCGCAGCGCCTGTATTGCATCCCCGTGCAGAGTCTGGTGGTCCAGCACGATCTTGAGGCCGTTGTATTCGGGCGGGTTGTGGCTGCCTGTGAGCATCACGGCTGAGCGCGTCCCCAGATGGAAGGCCGCGAAATATGCCATTGGTGTAGTGACGCAACCGATGTCTATCACGTCTATCCCGCTTTTTTTGATACCCGAGGCGAGCGCTTCGATCAGTTCCGGCCCTGAAAGTCTGCCGTCCCGCCCAATTGCAATCCCGCGCTGGTTTCTGGATACGGCCTCGGAGCCTATCGCGTGGCCTATCGATTCGACGATGCCGGGTGTCAGCGTTCTGCCTGCAATCCCGCGTATGTCATAGGCCTTGAAGATTTCGGTGGGCAGCATCATCCGCCTGCTGCGATGATCTGCAGGATCTTTTCCCACACGATGTCAGGCGTGAGCTGGTTCATGCAGTTGAAGTGACCCAATGGGCATGTGCGCTTGAAGCAGGGGCTGCATTCGATTTCAAACTTCGTGACCATCGCGCGTTCTGACAGGGGCGGCGTGAATTCGGGGCTGCTCGAACCGAAGATGGCGATCATTGGGCGGTTCAATGCGGCGCCCAGATGCATCAGTCCGGAGTCGTTGCTGATCACGAGTTTTGCGCAGGAGAGCAGCGCGATGGCATCCAGAAGGTCGGTGGCGCCGCAGAGATTGTGTATCGCAGGGTTGCCGAGTGCTACGATGTTCTCGGCGACTTCCCTGTCCTTTCCTGATCCTATCAGCCAGACCGCATAGCTCAGCCTCTGCAGGTGCTGGGCTGTCTCTGCGAAATAGGCCGCGGGCCAGCGCTTGGCGGGACCATATTCTGCGCCCGGGCAGAATATCGCGACCGGTCGGTCGAGACTCAATCCCAGTTTTTGGAGCGTTGAATCGCGCTGCTCTTCGGAAACGGACAATGCTGGGTTTGCCAGCGGACGACGAATTTCCCCGAGGGGAGTCTCCGCGAGCTGTGCGAAGCGCTCGACCATCAGAGGCAGCTTGATCCTGTCCAGCTTGCGCGCATCGTTGAGCAGTCCGTGGCGCATCTCGCCGGTAAAGCCCGTGCGCAGCGGGATGCGCGCGAAGAAAGGCAGCAGCGCAGACTTGAAGGAGTTGGGCAGCACGATTGCCTGATCGTATTTCTCTTGGCTTAACTGCCTGCCCAGCCGGTAGCGCCCAGTGAGATTCAGCTCGCCGTGCGGGAAAGGATTTTCGATCACCGCATGCACTTCGGGAATGGCGTGCAGCAAAGCGGCAGTCCAGGAGGGCGCGAAAACATCGATCTGGCATCCGGGATGGCGCTCCTTCAGACGCATGAGCATGGGCTGCATCAGCATGCAGTCCCCGACCCAGCTCGGGCCGATGATCAATATTTTCTTCATACCGCAACGTCATTCCCGCTGACGCGGGAACCCAGATGAATTAGCAGTGGCAGATTCAGTGCGCTTTGGGCTTTTCGCCGGTCAGTCTGTAGAGCGTGCCGCAATAGGGGCAGCGCGTCTCGTTTCCTTTTGAGAAGCCGATCACCACCTTGGGATGCGCATTCCACAGCGCCATGTCTGGCATGGGGCAGGTAAGCGGAAGGTCCTTTGCGGTCACTTCGATTATGCGCTGGTTCTGATCGCTCATGGTCATTTCCCTCAAACGTAGATTAGCCAGTCGCCATGCTTCGGGTGTCTGCCTGCCACACAGTCGAAAAAGGCCTGCTGCAGCGATGCAGTCACAGGGCCGCGCGAACCCGTTCCTATCGTACGCTGGTCGAGTTCGCGTATCGGCGTGACTTCTGCGGCAGTGCCGGTGAAGAAGGCTTCCTCGGCGCAGTAGATTTCGTCCCGCGTGATGCGTTTCTCGATCACCTCTATGCCCATTTCCTTTGCAAGCAGGATCACGGAATCGCGCGTGATGCCTTCGAGGCACGAAGTCAGATCGGGCGTATACAGCACACCCTTCTTCACGATGAAGATGTTTTCTCCCGCGCCTTCTGCCACATAGCCGTCCACGTCCAGGAGCAGCGCCTCGTCGTAGTTGTCGTTCGCGACTTCCTGATGCGCCATGATGGAATTGGAGTAGGTCGTCACCGATTTCGCGCGGCACATGTTGATGTTGACATGGTGGCGGGTGAAGCTCGAGGTCTTCACGCGTATGCCCTTCTGCATGCCCTCGTCGCCGAGATAGGCGCCCCATGGCCAGGCTGCGATCGCGACATGAGTGGAGAGTGTCTTTGCTGCGATGCCCATGGCCTCGGAGCCATAAAAACAGATAGGACGGATGTAGCAGGATTTCAGGTTGTTGGCGCGCACGACTTCCCGGTGCGCCTCGAGTATGGTTTCCTTGTCATAGGGCATCCTCATCTGGAAGATGTGAGCCGAATTGAAAAGGCGGTCTGTGTGTTCCTTGAGACGGAAAATCGCGGTGCCGTTCGCTGCCTCATAGGCGCGCAATCCTTCGAATACGCCCATGCCATAGTGCAGGGTATGGGTCAGCACATGGGTGTTAGCATCGCGCCAGGGTACGAGCTTGCCGTCGTACCAGATGAAGCCGTCGCGGTCGGACATGGACATGATAGGGTTCCTTCAGATATATCGGTTGCAAAGCATGGATTCTAGCAGTCCGCCGGATTTTTTGCAGCGAAAGAGCTGGGTTATTCCGGCGCGTAAAGGCGCAACTCGTCCTTTACCTGTTCCACCTTGAGCGAATTCAGGACGGACTGGCCAAGCAGGACGCCCGCGGTATTTGAAGAGACGACGGCGGGGATGTTGCTGATCACCATCCTGCCGATTTTCAGGCTCTTGACGGTCGTGTCATATCCATCGACCGCACCGTTCGCGGACATCAGCTTGTGGGCGTTGCCTTTTTTCAGTTTGAGCTGCTCAGCCAGCTGGGATGGGATGGACAGGAAGGCGGCGCCGGTATCGATCACCATGTTGACCGCAACCCCGTTGATTTCTCCGTCAAGCCTGTAAACGCCGCCGGCTCCCTTCTTTGCAGCAACGTAATAGCTATCTCCCTTTGGTTTTTCGGGCGGAGGGACATATGCGTCCGTATGCCACTGGTTGACCGTTGACTGCTCGCAGGGGGAGTCCTGATATACCAGCGCGCCTTCCCTGTTCTTGCATTTGAATACGGTATTTGCCAGGGCATTCGCTGATGAGAGTGCGAGGAGTGTGCTCAAGAGGGCAATGGATCTGAAGGCGCTGGATGTCATGTTGTCTCCTCGCTAGAGTGATGCGTTGAAATCAGGGTTTTTCCAGATGCAGATAGTTCGCCGGGTCCACGGGCTTGCCCAGGCGGCGTACCTCGAAGTGCAGCTCGACCGTGTCGCTGTCGGTCTTGCCCATTTCGGCGATCTTTTCGCCTTTCTTGACCGTATCTCCTTCCTTCACGAGCAGCTTGTCGTTGTGGGCATACGCGCTGAGATAGGTCTTGTTATGCTTGATGATCAGAAGTTTGCCATATCCCCTGAGCCCGCTCCCGCTGTAAACCACCTTGCCGGGGGCGCTGGCATAGACAGGCTGCCCGAGCTTGCCAGCGATGTCGATGCCCTTGCGGTTTTCGGCTTCGGAAAAGGTGCCTATCAGTTTGCCCTGTGCGGGCATGCCCCAGTCGATCGCATCTTCTGTCGAAGCTGGCACTTCGGTCTTGGCTTCAGGCTTGGCCTCGATCTTTGCGACCTTGGTCTCGGGTTTTGCTTCGGGCTTGGCTTCCGGTTGCGCCTCAGACCTGGATGGCATTCCCTGCACGGCTTCGGCCTTTGCGACCGCAGCTTCGCTGTAGGCATACTTCACGACGCGGGGCTGATCCTTGACGAACGCGTGCGCAGGAGGCGTTTCCGTTGGGATCTTCTCGGAAGACGCCGTTTCCGAAGGCAGTTTGATCTGTTGTCCAACTTTGATTTGGTTGGGGTTCTTGATGCCGTTGAGTTCGGCCAGCTCGTGCTGGTCGACGCCGTAGCTGAACGCGATGCCATACAGCGTGTCGCCTTTTTGCACGACGTGCACCTTGGCGTGTTCATCGACAGCTTGAGGTTTTGCGGTAGCAGAACCGTTCGTCTGCACGGGCGCGCGATGACCGTCCGATGCGCAACCGGCCAAGAGACTTGCTGCTACCATTACTGAAACTATTCTGTTCATGCCTTCCCCATCAGCAGCGGTACGAATTTTACCTGTTCGAGCCTCGATTCGTGAAAGCCCGACGTTTCGCGTTCAATCAGATAGAGCCATTGTTCCTGACGCCCCATCGGCAGCGCCATGCGGCCGCCGATTGCAAGCTGCTCGCGCAGCGTCTGGGACAGCACGGGCGCTGCTGCAGCCAGTATGATGCCGTCAAAGGGTGCTTTCTCCGGCAGCCCGGAACTGCCGTCAGCATGGCGCACCTCGACGTTGTCGATGCCAAGATTGGACAACAGTTTTTTTGCGCGATCATAAAGCGGTGCGATGCGCTCCACAGTATAGACTTCGGGGAACACATGGGCCAGCACTGCCGCCTGATAGCCGCAGCCGGCTCCTACTTCAAGAACCCGCTTCATGCTAATGCTGGAAAAGCCGCGCAGCGCTTCCACCATTCTTGCGACGATGTAGGGGCGCGAGATGGTCTGCTCGTAATTGATCGGCAGCGACACGTCGTCATAGGCGCGGCTCGACAGCGCTTCATCGACGAACAGATGGCGCGGCACTTCATACATCGCGGCAAGCACTGCCTCGTCTTGTATCCCCTGATCGCGCAGGCGCTCTATCATGCGCATCCTGGTTCTTGCCGAAGTCATTCCTATGCCATTGTGCCGCAGCGTCATTTCTTCTCCAGCCAGCCTTTTAGCGCATCGATCTGACTGTACTGGGTCAGGTCGATCTGCAGCGGGGTGAGCGAGGCAAAGCGATTCTCCACCGCATGAAAATCCGTGCCTTCCCCCGCATCCTGAGCCGCGCCCGCAGCGCCCACCCAATACACGGTTTCTCCCGTGGGGCTTTGCGCCTTGATCACGGGCTCTGCCTTGTGTCTCTTGCCCAGGCGCGTCACTTTCATGCCTTTAAGCTCTTCATAGGGGAGGTCTGGCACGTTCACGTTGAGCAGCCAGGGAAACTGATGTGTCTGGCCAGCGAAGCGCTCTACGAGATTTCTGGCAATTCTGGCAGCGGTGTCGAAATGCTTCAATTCCTTGCCGACAAGCGAGATCGCGATCGCGGGTATGCCGAGCAGAAAACCTTCGGTCGCAGCGGCCACCGTTCCGGAATAAATCGTGTCGTCACCCATGTTGGCGCCCGCATTGATGCCGGATACAACCATGTCAGGCTGGTAATCGAGCATGCCAGTCACCGCGAGATGCACGCAGTCGGTGGGAGTCCCGTTGACGTAATGGAATCCGCTGGCGGCGCGCTTCAGCCTGAGAGGGCGGTCCAGCGTCAGCGAATTGCTGGCGCCGCTGCGGTCGCGTTCGGGTGCGACCACGACGACCTCTGCAACTTTCGACAGATGCTCGGCGAGCATTGCCAGTCCGGGCGCGAAATAGCCATCGTCATTGCTGATCAGGATGCGCATTGTTGAAAGATTTATGTGAGCCGGACGTCAGGGTTCCAAACTCTTGAGATGATAACCCAATGCCGATGAAACCACCAACAAAAGGCTTTTCCAACATCCGGATTGGACCTGTCTCCTTCTGGAGACAACATGAATTCCATTGTCTTTCAGCCTGTTGATCCATTTGCTCAGATGTTTTGTGAATTGAGTGTCGTCATCAGGCGACACCCGATTGTGTGTCGAGTAATCGAAAAGGCGGTTCCTGCATTCTGAAGGCTGGCAAAGACATGAGGAATCAGTCAAGTAGTTCGGTGTTTAAAATTCTGGCCTGATAATTGCTTAAGCCAATGGCGTGACCCTCACAGCCATCTATCAGGACATGAAAAACAGCACAGCGAACGGATCGAATACTGCTCCCCTTATAAATCGCGGCAGCATGACACCGCGTCCCTGGGCCGGTTTTTGGCGCGGCCTGAAGCTGATGCTTTCGGAAAATGGTGTTCCGCTGCAGGAGGTGGCGCCCCTTTGGTTGCGCGCCGCATCGAGGCGGCGCTTGTTCCTGTCTGTGCTCGTCGTTGCCAGCGCGGTGGTGGCGGGAAGGCTGCTTGAATATACGCAACCTGAAGATAGCGCCTACCCGTTTCTTCATTTCATGCAGCTTTCCTTGTTCGTGGTGCTGTTTGGCTGGGTGGCCGCGGGATTCGTGACCGCGCTGATGGGATTCTGGGTGCAGTGGCGCCCTGATCCTCACGGGCTGTCGATTTCCGACGCGCGTCACCAGATGCTGCGCAAGGATGCGCGAACCGCGATCATCATGCCTATCTGCAATGAGCCATCAGGTCCGGTCTTTTCAGGATTGCGCGCAACCTGCGAATCGCTGCTCGCGAGCGAGGCTGCGGGCCTTTTCGATGTCTTCGTTCTTTCCGACACCTATGACGCTGTCATGCAAGAACAGGAGCGCGAGGCGTTTCATGCGCTTCGTCAGCAGATGGGCGAGCGCTTCCGCCTCTATTACCGGCTGCGCAAGCGCCGCGTTCATCGCAAGGCTGGCAATGTCGCAGACTTCTGCCGCCGCTGGGGAAAGAATTACCGCTATATGGTTGTGCTCGATGCCGACAGCGTGATGACGGGCGAGAGCATCACCATGCTGGTGCGCCTGATGGAAGCCCATCCCAGGGCGGGCATCATACAGACTGCGCCGCGCGCCTGCGGTGTTGAGACGCTGCATGCGCGCATCCAGCAATTTGCAGGCAGGGTGGCAGGGCGATTGTTCACTTCAGGCATGCAGTACTGGCAGCTCGGCGAGTCGCATTACTGGGGACACAATGCGATCATACGCGTCGAGCCTTTCATGAAGCACTGTGCGCTGGCGAGGCTGCCGGGAAATGGCGGGCTTTCCGGCGGGATACTTTCACACGACTTCGTGGAGGCCGCGCTGATGCGCCGTGCAGGCTATCACACCTGGCTGGTATCCGATCTCGGGGGAAGCTTTGAACAGCAGCCATCCAACCTGATGGAAGAGCTGCAGCGCGACCGCCGCTGGTGCCAGGGCAACCTGATGAATTTCCGCCTGATCACAGAACCCGGAATACAGCCTGTGCACCGGGCAATGCTGTTCACCGGCGCGATGGCTTATGTTTCAGCGCCGCTCTGGCTTGCCTTTCTGCTGGTCAGTCTGAGCCTTGGCCTCCTGGAACCGCGTATTTCCGGCGCTAGCTTGCTTCCGTGGCTCGGCATGTCCCACATGCTGAAGATCTTGTGGGCATACACTCTGACCCTGTTGTTCCTGCCCAGGGTCCTGGCGGTGATCGCGATCATGGGCAAGAGCGAGCAGGCTGCCTATGGCGGAAGTCTGGCACTGTTCAAGAGCGCGCTGATGGAAGCCTTTCTGTCAGCGCTACAGGCGCCCATCCGCATGGTTGCGCACACGATCTTCGTGGTCACAGCACTTACCGGGATAGGTCTTGAATGGAAGTCGCCGATGCGCGAGGCGACTTCGATATTGTGGCGCGACGCATTGCAGAAGTTCTTGCCGGTGATGGCTGTCGTTGCATCCGGCATGGCTGCGACCTTTCATGCGCGGCACGATGCGCTGCTTTGGCTTTTGCCCGTGGGACTGCCCTTGCTGTTAGCGGCTCCACTGACGGTGCTGACCAGCGAATCGCGTTGGGGATTGATGCTGAGATACCGCCTCTGGCTGTTGACGCCCGAGGAGCGCATCCCGCCAGCAGTTCTGGTGCGGGCCTGGGCATAAATGGACCGCCGCCAGTTTCTGGGCTTTCTGGCTGCCGCCGCCTGTTCCGATGCATGGGCCTCGGGTGTGTCGATGGGGAAAGCGAAAACATTCAGCTGGGATGGCCTGATAGAGGAAGCGCGGCGGATGGCGGCGCGGCCCTATCAGCCAGCATCTCAACCCGATGCCGGTGTGCTGGAAGAGATCGATTGGGAGGCGCACGGCAAGATCCGCTTCAAGCCCGAAGACGCGCTTTACGCAGAAGGCCCCGGCCTGTACCCGATAGAATTTTTCCACCCCGGCCGGTTTTTCAAGTATCCCGTGAAGATGTACCGGCTCGACCCGATGGATTCGGGGTTTCTCTCTCGCGAGATCCTGTACGACAAGAACTTTTTCGACATGCCTGCCGACAGCCCTGCAAAAAAGCTGGGGACGGATACAGGCTATGCGGGGTTTCGCATACAGGAAAGCCGAAAGCCTGACCAGTCGCACCTCGATTGGCAGCAGAACGACTGGGCCGCATTCCTGGGCGCATCCTATTTCCGTGCGATCGGCGACGAATACCAGTACGGCCTTTCTGCTCGCGGCATTGCGATCGACACGG
This sequence comes from Pseudomonadota bacterium, assembly GCA_021783995.1. GTDB lineage: Bacteria > Pseudomonadota > Gammaproteobacteria > Burkholderiales > Gallionellaceae > Gallionella. The sequence goes on along the minus strand of JAJXTH010000002.1, from coordinate 50,498 downwards.
TAGTGAAGAATGTTGCCGAGGAATTTCCAAATTTCACGCATTTCTACTTCGAGCCTTCGGATCAGGACGGGATGACCGTATACGCTTTGCTCGACGGCCCCAGCATAACCGGCGTCTATCGCTTTCTGCTTACCAGAGGCAAGGGCGTATTGATGGAAGTGGATGCGACCCTTTTCCTGCGCAGGGATGTCGAGCGTTTCGGCATCGCGCCCATAACCTCCATGTACTGGTTTTCCGGGAAGGACAAGCCTTTTCAGGAGGACTGGCGGCCTGAGGTGCACGACTCGGACGGCCTTTTACTCTGGACCGGAAACAACGAGCACATATGGCGTCCGCTGATCAATCCCGCTGGAATCAACGTCTCCTATTTTGAGGACAAGAACCCAAAGGGATTCGGGCTGATGCAGCGCGAGCGCCGCTTCTCCGAGTATCTGGACGGCGTGCATTATGAGCGTCGTCCTAGCCTGTGGGTGGAGCCTCTGGAAGGGTGGGGCGAGGGATCGGTGCAGCTTGTCGAGCTGCATACGAGCGAGGAGATATACGACAACGTCGTCGCGATGTGGGTGCCGCACGAGAAGGCGCGCGCGGGCAACAGCTACAGGCTACGTTACCGGCTGCACTGGCGTGCGGACGAGCCCTTCGGCACAAAGCTTGCGCGTTGCGTCGCAACCCGCATCGGGCGCGGCGGAGAGCCAGGCAATCGGCCAAAAGGCGCGCGCAAGTTCGAGGTCGAATTCAGGGGGCTTGCTTCAGGACACAGGCCGGAAGCCGCAGTGACCAGCACGGGCGGCAGGATATCGAGCGTGATGACGGAAGCGGTGCCCGATGGAGAGCCAGGACACTGGCGTGCCTTTTTCGATGTGGAGGCTGAGGACGTAGTCGAGATCCGTCTTTTTTTGAAAGCAGGCGCGGAGACGTTGACGGAAACCTGGCTCTACCAGCTACATCCTGTCTGAAAATTCAGGATCTGACAGACGCGGGGTCGAGCTGGTGCTTCTGCAGCAGCTTGTAAAATTCGGTGCGATTGCGTTTTGACAGCTTGGCAGCCTGAGTGACGTTGCCTTCCGTGATCTTGAGTATGCGGATAAGATACTCGCGCTCGAAGCGCTTCTTGCCTTCCTCGAGCGAGAGCAGCATTTCCTCTTCCTGGTGCATGGTCTGCTGAACCAGAACGGAAGAGATCAGCGGTGCGGTCGATAGCGCCACGCTTTGCTCGACGACATTCAGAAGCTGTCTGACATTGCCTGGCCACGGCGCCTTGACCAGTGCCTCCATCGCCTCCTGTGAGAACCCGTTGATGGTCCGGTTGTATTTTTTGGCGAGCGTCGACAGAAAGTGCGTGGCCAGAAGCGGGATGTCTTCGCGGCGTTCGGAAAGATCAGGAATCACGAGTTCGACGACATTCAGGCGGTAATAGATGTCTTCCCTGAAATTTCCGGCCTTGATTTCGGATTTCAGATCGCGGTGGGTTGCAGAGATGATGCGCACGTCTAGCGCAATTGCATGCGTGGCGCCGACCGGGGTAACCTGTCTTTCCTGAAGTACGCGCAGCAGCTTGCTTTGCAGCGTGAGCGGCATGTCGCCTATTTCGTCCAGAAAGATCGTGCCGCCATTCGCCGACTGGAATAACCCCTTGTGATCGCGAACCGCGCCCGTAAAAGCGCCCTTGGTGTGACCGAAGAGCTCGGATTCGAGCAACTGCTCGGGTATCGCAGCGCAGTTGATCGCGACAAACTGGTTTTGCGCGCGCGGGCTCGCGTTGTGTATCGCGTGCGCAAGCAGCTCCTTGCCGGTTCCGCTGGCTCCCCTGATCAGGACACTTGCATCGCCATTTGCAACCAGCCTTGCCTTCATCAGGATGTCTTCCATGATGCTGCTCTGCGTGACGATGTCTGCGCGCCATTGTTCCGAAGGCTGTGACGCCGGGGATGAGAATTTGAGCGCTCTCGAGATATGCTCAAGCAGCACTGCGCTGTCGAAGGGCTTGGTCAGATAGCCAAACAATCCGCGCTGCGTGGCAGAAACGGCGTCGGGGATGGTGCCATGCGCGGTGAGCATGATAACGGGAAGCGCTGGCATACTCCGGTGTATGTGCTCGAAAAGCGCCATGCCGTCCATGCCATGCATGCGCATGTCGGTGATCACGAGCTGGGGTCTTGCCATCTCCAGAGACTTGATCGCGGCCTCCGCGCTGTCTGCCGATTCGACCTCATACCCTGCTGAAGTGAGCCGCATGGACAAAAGCTGCAGCAAGTCCGCATCGTCGTCGACGATCAGTATTTTTGCAGGCGCACTCACGGCTGTTCCCTGCGATTGGCCTCGAAAGCCTTGATCGCATCTATCTTTCCCTGCAGCGATTTTGAATGCATCTTTTCGCTGGCGAGCGCCTTGCCAAGATCGTTTGCTGCCTGATCCGCCTGCTGTTGTCCGGCAAGCATTGAGCTGAAGAAGCGGGCGAAATCGCGCAGATCTGTCGCTCCCTTTTCTGGCCAGGCATCGAGCAGATCGCGTGCGGCTGTCGTGCTGTGGAAGGAAGTGTTGGGCAGGGAAAGCAGCATGGCCAGCCTGATGCGCCCGGCATTGCTTGGACTATTCGAGAAGTTCCGGCTGGCTGCGTCGTATTCGCTAGAGACATCCTGTGGGGAGAGCGCGCTGATGCGGGTATAGTAGCTCACGATCTCACCCAGCTCGGAGTTTTTCCTGACAGGCGGGCAGGATGCTGCGGTGGACATTCGGACCGGCAGAGGAGCGGAGGGGGGCGGTGCTGTCGTGGCCTTGCATGCGGTCAGCAGAAGCACCAGTATCAGTGTATATGGTTTCATGATCGTCGTGTTCTTCATTCTTTCGCAGCGTTCTGTTTCAAAGGGAATTCCAGTCTGAAGCATGTGCCTTCTTCCTGTTCGGCAAGCGCTATCGTGCCGCCATGCGCCAGCGTGTATTCACGCGCGATGGCAAGGCCAAGCCCCGTTCCTCTTATGTGGGACTGAGGCGCTCTGCGTCCCTGATAGAAGGCCTCAAAAATCTTTTCCTTGTCCATGCTGTCTATGCCGGGCCCGAAATCAGTGACGTCCAGCACGAGTGTGCGGCCCGAATCTGCAGCGCGGATTCTGATGCGGCCTCCCGGGGTCGAGTACTTGATCGCGTTGGACAGGAGATTGTCCACGATGATCCGGAGTTTCTGTTCGTCGCCATTCATCGACAGGTCGGGGCAGGAGAGTTCGATTTGCAGTGACTTGTTTGCGATGGCGAGATACTGGTCGCGTACCACGAGTTCGAGCAGGGGCCTGAGCGCGATTTCCTGTTTCAGCAGTGCTACCTTCTCGGACTGGAGCGCGCTGAAGTTTAACAGGTCTTCGATGCGCTTTTGCAATTGCATGCTGTTGGAGGCGAGTATCCTGACGATTTCAGCCTGGCTTGCGCTGAGCTCGCCTGCGATGCCTTCGGAGAGCAGATTGGCACCCTCCCGGATCGAGGTGAGCGGAGTCTTGAGCTCGTGCGATACATGCTGAAGAAAGGTGGACTTCTGTTCCTCGATCTCGAGTAGGCGCAAACGCATCCAGTCCAGCCTGTCTCCCAGCTGTTGCAGATCCTGCGGCCCGTCTATTCTGACGGCGTTCGACAAATTCCCGTTGCCCATCGCGCGGATCACTTCGTCGATTTTTCGCATCGGTCTTGCGATCAGGGTGGAAAATCCGAAGGCCAGCAGAAACATCAGCGGAATCAGGGCGATCAGCAGCCAGGCGATGGCTCTGTTCGCCTGGTCTGCCATGTCCTGCATCGCTCCCACTTCGCGCTCGATCGGCGCATCGCCGTGATTAAGGAAGCTTTGCGTCGAATCCATCAGCGGAGAAAAGTCGACATGCCATTCGCCCGGATGCGACTGGGTGATTCTCCTCACGTTCTGGAAAATGGCGGAGTCTGCTGCATCAATTTTACGAAGCAGCAGGCCCTGTTGTGGTGTGAGCGGAAGGGTGTAGAGACTTGCAAGGGTTTCCCTGAACTTTTCGCGGTTCTGGAAATAGTTTGTCAGCAGGGAGTCATCGGCCAGTATGGACGACAATTTCACGTTGTGTTCCATCGTCGTTGCATAGTCTATCAACAGGCGGCTGAAATGCGCGATCCGCTCGGCCTTGTAAACTACTTGCCGGTTCTGTTTTGCTAGCTGGTTGATCGATACTGCGCTGTACATGAGGGAGAGCATCAGTGGGACGGAGGCGAGCAGGAAGCCAGCCAGAATGAGCCCGGAAAAGGATCTGGGGTGCCATTCGGACAGCTTTTTTTTGAACGCGGCAGCGCTGCTCATCGAGCGAAAATTTTATGGTGAATCATGTCGCGGGAAACGGCAATCGATGTGTGATTCTACCATTTTCGCCCGACAGGGCTATCGGAGGTTTATCTGAAGCGCACGAGCACGGCTCCGATCAGTTTGGAGATCAATGATTCCTGTACTTCCCATTCGAAATTGTTCGCGGCCTCATCGTCCTGCAGATGAAGTTCGGAAATATTTTCTGGTGCGACCGAATAGAGTAGGCCGTGTGAAAATGGCTGTTCCATCGCTTGATCCTCCACTTGAACCTGTTGCGACCGGTTGCAGTATATACAGTAATATCGTTAATGCAATAGGAGTTTTGATGAAAATCAAACAAATTATTAACAAATGTGCTATGAGGCACGGTTTCTGATCGCGAGAAAGACGCCAAGAAGGCTTTCGATCAGCGCGAGCATCTGCGAAATGCCGTGCAGCATCCTGAATCTTGCGGCGAGATTGCTGTGCATCACGTCCAGAGGAAGGGCGTCAGCCTTCAGGGCGTTCATGGTGGGCTCGAAGTAGAGCAGCATCGCCATCGTGATCAAAAGCATCAGGGCAGACACCCTGAATATCGGCTGTCGGGATGCTGCCCGTCCGAACCGCCAGAAAAGATAGGTGAGCAGATAGACGCCGCACACGAGGCCGATGTCATTCATGGCTGAAAACATGTGGCCTGCGAGGTTGCCGGCAAGCTGTCTGTCAGGTTGTCTGTAGAAAAGGATGGGGGCTGCAATATAGCTGATTGCCCACAGGCTGCCGACCCAGGCGGTGATGGCGAGTGAGGCGAGATGTTGTCCGATGTCTTTCATGTGTGAAGGGTAACGCAAGTATCGCTTTATTGCACGCCTGCTGGTAGCATTGATGCAGTGGGTGCAGCCTTTGCAGCCTTCCAGACAGGGTAGTCATGACCATCATACGCCAGCAGGATTTCATAGACAGCGTTGCGGATGCGCTGCAATTCATCTCGTATTATCACCCTGTCGATTTTATCAGGGCGCTGGCAAAAGCATACGAGATCGAACAGTCGCCAGCAGCGAAGGATGCGATGGCGCAGATACTTGCCAATTCACGCATGTGCGCGATGGGGCATCGCCCTATCTGTCAGGACACGGGCATCGTGGTGGCCTTCGTCAAGGTGGGGATGCGGGTGCGATGGGATGGAGATCTCGATCTTGTCGGGATGGTCAACGAGGGAGTGCGTCGCGCCTACCTGGATCCTGGCAATGTGCTGCGCGCCTCCATTGTTTCCGATCCTGCAGGAGAGCGCAGGAACACGCGCGACAACACGCCCGCAGTGGTTCACGTCGAGCTGGTAAAGGGAGACAGGGTCGAGGTCAGCATCGCGGCAAAAGGGGGGGGGTCGGAGAACAAGGCTGTGATGAAAATGCTGAACCCGGGCGACGACATCGTCGAGTGGGTGCTGCAAAGCGTGGAAGGCATGGGAGCGGGCTGGTGTCCGCCGGGCATGCTGGGCATAGGCATAGGCGGGACGGCGGAAAAAGCCGTATTGCTTGCGAAGGAGGCGCTGATGCAGCCCATGGACATGCACGAACTGAAGGCGCGCGGACCTGCCAGTCGCATCGAGGCGCTGCGCATCGAGCTTTACGACAGGATCAACGCGCTGGGCATAGGCGCTCAGGGTCTGGGAGGGCTGACGACGGTGCTGGATGTGAAGATACTGGATTACCCGACGCATGCCGCATCGAAACCGGTCGCGATCATTCCCAACTGTGCGGCGACCCGGCATGTGCATTTCGAAATGGATGGATCCGGCCGGGCGGAATTTGCACCACCCGTGCTTTCCGATTATACAGACGTGCATTGGCAGCCTGCGAAGGATGCGAGGCGCGTAAACCTCGATGGCATAACGCGTGAGCAGATAAGCGACTGGCAGCCAGGCGAGACCATCCTGTTGTCGGGGAAATTGCTCACCGGTCGGGATGCAGCGCACAAGCGCATAGCCGAAATGCTCGCCCGCGGAGAAAAGTTGCCGCAAGGCGTGGATTTTAAGAACCGCTTCATTTATTATGTCGGACCCGTCGATCCGGTAGGAAGCGAGGTGGTCGGACCCGCAGGGCCGACGACCGCTACCCGCATGGACAAGTACACAGAGACGATGCTGGGCGAGACCGGATTGATCGGCATGATAGGCAAGGCAGAGCGCGGGCCAAAAGCGATAGAGGTTATCAGAAAACACGGAGCGGTGTATCTGATTGCGGTCGGAGGCGCGGCCTATCTTGTATCGCGCGCGGTGCGCAGCGCGAAAGTGCTGGCTTTTGCCGACTTGGGCATGGAGGCGATCTACGAATTCGAGGTCGAGGATATGCCGGTGACGGTTGCGGTCGACAGCAAAGGACGTTCGGTGCACGACATCGGGCCCATGGAATGGAAAAAGCGCATCGCCATCATTCCGGTGCGCGCGAATTTATAGGGCGGGGTTGTTTCAACGTCGCTCAAGAATTGGCGGGTCTCCCCGCATTGCAGGGTAGCGAACCTGGTCAGGTCCGGAAGGAAGCAGCCACAGTTATTACTGCAAGTGCCGGGGGTAAGGCTCGCCTCCTTATGTAGAGAAGGCCGCAGGAGGGCTAGTTGAAAAAGCTGTTTTTTTGTTTTCTCTTGATGTTGTGCGGCAATGCATGGGCGATGGATGGGATATCTGTCGAGGCTGGAAGTGGCAATGCAACGGACACCGAGCGGGTGGGTGCAATCTGGAATTTCAATCGTAGTTGGTTTACCGATGGCGACTGGGAAGTGACGGGTTTCTGGGAGGCCATGGTGGGCAGATGGCGCGGTCACAGCAGTTTTGGCGACAATCAGAATGTGACAGATCTTGGGTTGACCCCTGTCTTTCGTCTGGTGCAGAAAAATCCGGGCAGCATGACGCCCTATCTCGAAGGCGCGATAGGTGCGCATATGATTTCGCCGGATTTCATCAACGGCGACCGCAGGTTCGGCAGCTCGTTCCAGTTCGGCGACCATGTGGGTGCGGGCTTGAGGCTGGGTGACCATCAGCAGTATGATCTGGGCTATCGCTTCCAGCATCTCTCCAACGGCGGGATCAAGAAACCGAATCAGGGTATCAATCTGAACGAGGTTCATCTTATCTACCACTTTTGACGCGGTATAACTTGTCAGATACTTCGGTACTTGCACGAAAATGGCGGCCCAGGAGCTTCGCGCAGTTGGCAGGGCAGGAGCACGTTGTCAGGGCACTGACCAACGCGCTGTCTCAAAACCGGTTGCATCACGCCTATCTCTTCACGGGGACGCGTGGGGTAGGCAAGACCACGATCGCACGCATCTTCGCCAAATCCCTGAACTGCCAGACCGGGATCACTGCAACACCTTGCGGAGTGTGCAGCGCATGCCGTGAGATCGACAGCGGACGCTTCGTCGACCTGATCGAGCTCGATGCGGCATCCAATACCCAGGTGGACAGCATGCGCGAGCTTCTGGAAAGTGCGCTTTATCTGCCTACCAATGCGCGCTTCAAGGTGTATATCATTGACGAAGTTCACATGCTGTCAAAATCCGCGTTCAATGCGATGTTGAAGACGCTGGAAGAGCCTCCTCCTCATGTGAAATTCATCCTTGCGACGACCGATCCGCAGAAGATTCCCGTCACCGTGCTGTCGCGCTGCCTGCAGTTCAACCTGAAACAGTTGCCCCCGGGTCTGATCGCGACGCATCTTAAATACGTGCTCGAGCAGGAGAAGATCGAGTTCGAGCCGGGCGCGCTGAACCTCGTTGCGCGCGCAGCCCAAGGCAGCATGCGGGACGCACTGAGCCTGATGGATCAGGCGATTGCCTTTTCTTCGGGCAGGGTGGAAGAAGCCGCGATGCGCAGCATGCTGGGCGCAATCGACCAAGGTTATCTGTTCGCCCTTTTGCAAGCGCTGCAGCAAAAAGATGGTGCAGCATTGCTCGGGATCGCAGACGACATGGCAGGACGCAGCATCGCGTTCGAATCCGCGATGCAGGACCTGGCTTCCGTTCTGCATCGCATTGCGCTGGCGCAGACTGTGCCTCAGGCAATCGCCGACGATGAATCTGGACGCGAACAGCTGATGGAGCTGGCCGCAGTTTTTTCTCCCGAAGAGATACAGCTTTTCTATCAGATCGCGATACATGGATCTGCAGAAATCGACCTGGCGCCAGACGAATATGCGGGCTTCACGATGACCTTGTTGCGCATGCTGGCATTTATGCCCTCCAGCGCGGCAAGCCTGTCTCCCCCGATCGCTGGCCAGCCGGATAAGATTTCGGCAGAAAAGACCAATAAGGCGCCTGTCCGGCAGGACGAGGCGATTCCCGACTGGGCTGCACTGACAGGACGGCTGAAGATCCAGGCCATGGCGCAGCAACTGGCGAAACATTGCGTGCTTGAATCGTTTTCCGACGATCAGATGGTGTTGCGGCTGTCCGAGGAGCACAAGCATTTGCAGACCAGGACGGCAACAGATAACCTGCAGTCTGCGCTGAAAGATCATTTCGGCAAACCGATCAGGCTTGCCGTGGTGCTGGGCAAGGTGACTGCGGCGACACCCGCAAGGATCGAGCATCAGCACAGGCAAGATAGACAGAATCAGGCGATAGACGCGATTGCTCAGGATGATTTCGTAAGAGATGCGCAAACCATGCTGGGTGCGAGTCTGTCGCCAGAATCCATTAAACCGGTTCAATAGGAGCAATCGACATGATGAAGGGTGGTTTGGGCGGCCTGATGAAACAGGCGCAGCAGATGCAGAAGAACATGCAGCAGGCGCAGGCCGAGCTTGCGAACATCGAGGTCGAGGGGCTGGCGGCCTCGGGCATGGTCAAGGTAAGCATGACTTGTTCGCACGAAGTGCGCCGCGTCACTATCGATGACAGCATGATGTCTGACAAGGAAATGCTGGAGGATCTTCTGGTGCTGGCATTAAACGACGCGGTGCAGAAAGTGGCCCAGACCACGGAGCAGCGCATGAGCGCATTCGGCGCGGGCATGGGCTTGCCGCCGGGGATGAAGCTTCCTTTTTGATGACCCATCTTGACGAGCTGATTGCGGCTTTGCGCTGTCTGCCAGGGGTGGGGCCCAGATCGGCGCAGCGCATGGCTTATCATTTGCTGCAGCGCGATCGCCAGGGAGCATTGCATCTGGCGGAAGCATTGCATGGGGCAGCAACCCATATCCGGCACTGCTCCAGATGCAACAATTTTTCCGAGCAGGAGGTCTGCGCCCTGTGTGCTTCAGGGAAGCGCGACGAGAGGCAGCTTTGCGTGGTGGAGATGCCAGCAGACCTTCTGATGATGGAACAGACGCAATGTTATGCGGGCATGTATTATGTGCTGATGGGAAGATTGTCACCGCTGGATGGCATAGGTGCCAGGGAATTGCATCTGGACAGGCTGGTCAGGCGCGTGCAGGAACAGCCCTGCGAAGTGATACTGGCAACCAATTTCACTGTGGAAGGCGATGCCACCGCGCATTATCTGGCAACCCAGCTGCAATCCCTTGGTGTTAAAGTGTCACGCATTGCGCGCGGTCTGCCCGTCGGCGGAGAGTTGGAGCAGGTGGACAGTGGCACTTTGGCGCAAGCCATGCTTGAGAGACGCGAGCTGATCATATGAATGAGCTGGATGATGTGCAGGGCGAGAAGTTGCAGAAGGTGCTGGCTCAGGCAGGTTTCGGCTCGCGCCGCGCCATGGAGGAATGGATCGTTGCCGGCCGTGTCAGCGTGAATGGCGAGCCGGCCACGCTGGGCATGCGCGTGGTGCCGGGAGATCTGATCAGGACCGAAAAGCGCATGCTGCGCGTGGGCGCGCGCGCGCATGCGGTACGCGTGTTGCTGTATCACAAGCCGGAGGGCGAGATCGTAAGCCGGGATGATCCCGGAAAACGGGCGAGCGTGTTCGACAAGCTGCCCAAGCTAAGAGGACAGAAATGGATAGCCATCGGACGTCTGGATTTCAATACCAGCGGCTTGCTGATTTTCACTACATCGGGCGAGCTCGCGAACCGGCTGATGCACCCGCGCTTCGAGGTGGAGCGTGAGTATGCAGTGCGCGTGCAGGGCACGCTGACGGAAGAGCAGATCACGCGCGTGCTGAAAGAAGGCGTTGAACTGGAAGACGGTAAGGCGACCTTTGAGAAACTGGAGGATCAGGGCGGCGAGGGGTTTAATCACTGGTACCGCGTGATGCTGAAAGAGGGGCGCAATCGCATCGTGCGCCGCACATTCGATGCGCTGGGGTTGCCTGTCAGCCGCTTGATACGCGTGCGATTCGGTATAATCAATCTGCCTCCCCGCCTGAAACGGGGAATGACAGCGGAACTGGGCGAAGGCGAAATTGTGCAGGTGCTTGATTGGGCGGGTTTGAGTGCGCATGAAAACGAGCCCGAACCGGCCCCTGCTGCGCGCACCGCCCGGCGCAAGCGTTGAGCGGTCGACGACAATTTCGGTGCAACAAGGATTGAATGGAAGAGCGCAACAATAAAACCATCATCTGCAGCGTGCTTTTTTTGGATATCGTGGAATATGCAAAAAAAACCGTGGCGGGGCAGATATCCCTGAAAGACAGGTTCAATGCCTATCTTTCGGAGGCGATCGGCGATGTGCCTGTCGCCGAGCGCATCATCCTCGATACGGGGGATGGCGCTGCGATCAATTTCCTGGGTGATGTCGAAGCCGCGCTGAATGCGGCGCTCAGGCTGCGCACCAACCTGCTTGCGGAAGACCCTTATCTTGATCCGCAGCTCTTGGTGCGCATAGGCATAAATCTGGGCCCTGTACGCCTGGTCCGGGATATCAACGGCCAGCCCAACATCGTCGGGGACGGCATCAATGTCGCGCAACGCATCATGGGATTTGCCGATCCCAGCCAGATACTGGTTTCGCGCTCCTATTACGATGCGGTTTCGCGTCTGTCTCCCCAGTATCCCGGCATGTTCCATTATCAGGGCTCGCGCACCGACAAGCATGTGCGCGAGCACGAGATCTATGCAATCGGCTATCCTGGCGATCAAGCGACCAGGCTCATGGATGCACAGACGGCAGGAAGCAGCCTTTGGCGACTGTATGCAGAGATACAAAATCGCATCAAGGCGTTCGCGCAGACTTTGTCTCGGAAATTCAGGGGGGCCGGTCTCGCAAGACAGATCACCTATGTTGCGAGCGGCGTGGCGATCCTGCTTTTGGGGCTGTTGCTCTTCATCGGCAAGCTAGACCATGAGGTTGCAGCGCCAATCGCAGCTGCTCCTGTTCCTGCATTGCCGGCTTCGGTAGCTCAGGCCGTCCCGCCATCTGCAGCGGCGCCTTTGCTAGCATCCTCGTCTGTTGCGGCCGCCTCGTCCGTGCAGGCTCCTGTTGCAAAGCTGCCTGACCAGGCTTCATCCACTGCGCCTGCAAAGCACAAGGAGGTCAAGGCGCCGCTGAAGAAGCCGGCCAGGAAAAAGCCCGTGGTGGCGAAGGCGGAAAAAAAGGGGATGACCGTTGAGAGTCACTCAAAGCCCGTCGAAAGTCACCCGGTCGCGAAGGTGGATCCGATTGGCAAGGCGACGATCATCAGCCCCGAATCTCTTGAAGAGTCGCGCATCATCGTGAACTGCAAGGAGAGCGCGAAGCTGTTCCTGGACGGTATTGCCAAGGGGGCGGTCGGGCCGTCAGGCGTGACGCTCGCGACCAAACCGGGCAAGCACAGGATCATCATCTCGTACCCAAGCTACAGGGTCTATAGCGTGGTGGTCGTGCTCGATCCTGGAAAGTCCATAAGGCTGCAGCCCAAAGAGTGCAACTAACCATGGCGACACTCTTCATCACGATGCGCGAAATCTGCCGGGGGCTGCGATGATCAAGCAGCTGGGGCGATATGAGATGCTGAGCGAGCTTGGTCAGGGCGCGATGGGTGTGGTCTACAAGGCACGCGATCCATTGATCGATCGGGTCGTTGCCATCAAGACCATCAACCTGGGCCTGGCGCTGGACGAGAAAGAGGAATACGAGGGGCGCTTCTACCAGGAGGCGCGCGCAGCAGGCAGGCTCAACCATCCCAATATCGTTACCATCTATGATGTGGGCAAGAGCGGGAACATCGCCTATATCGCGATGGAATTTCTGCAGGGCAGCGAATTGCGCGATCTGCTGCGCGAGAAACAAAGCATGCCCGTTGCGCAGATCGTGGATATCGTGGCGCAAGTGGCCGAAGGACTGGCCTATGCGCATCAGCATGGAATCGTGCATCGCGATATCAAGCCTTCCAACATCATGCTGGTCCTGGATGGACGCATCAAGATCACCGATTTTGGCATAGCGCGCATGGCCTCATCTGCGGTTCATACGCAGACGGGCATGGTGCTGGGTTCGCCGAAATACATGTCACCTGAGCAGGTGCTGGGAAAAACGATAGATCGCCGCTCAGACATCTTTTCGCTAGGCGTGATGCTTTATGAGATGCTCACAGGCAGTTCGCCGTTCGTTGGCGAAAATGTCAATGCGATCATGTATCAGACGCTCAACCTCGTTCCGCCAGCGCCAAACACACTGAATCCCGAAGTGCCGGAAATGCTCAACTTCATCGTGGCCAAGGCGCTCGCCAAGGGGGTGGAGGACAGATATCAGAATGCGCTGGATCTGGCCCGGGACTTGCGCGCCTGCCGTGACACCTTGCCGCGTTCCGAACGCCGGACGCCGCCTGTATCTGTGGACAAGACAGGGCTTGGCGGAATTGCGATTGGCGAAAAGGGGATGATGGCGGACAAGGATGACCCTGTGCCATCGACGTTGGGTCTTTCCAGGGCCTTTGATTCTTCCGAGGCGACTCTGCGCCTGGCCGCATTGACGGGCGATCAGGCGGATGTGGACGAACTTTCCAAGACGCTCAAGGTCGCAACGCCCAGGGTCGAAGCGAGCGTCAGAACAGACCGGGTTGAAGAAGAGTCTGCCGGAAAATTCAAGCTTTTGATCCTGGTGCTGGTCGTGCTGGTGCTGGCCGTCGCGATCTACCTGCGTTGATTCATGCTGTACGTCCTCAGACCATCGAGGGCATATCTCACGCTGCTGTTATTCACCCATCTGGCGGCTGCCATCGTCGTGTCTCTGACAGAACTTCATGCCTGGGCGCGCTTTTGTCTCGTGCTTCTTATTGTTGCCAGCCTTTTTCAGCAATGGCATCGTCATGTGAATGCGGGCTGGCAGAGCTTCGTGCTGGAGCGGGATCGCTTGCGCATCAGGACGAGGTCGGGCCGCGATGTGGAGGGAAGTATCCAGGGCAGCACGCTTGTCATGCCCTGTTGCATTTCGCTTTGCGCTAGGCTCGAAGGCAGAAGATTTTCCGTCTGCCAGATGATCTTCTGGGATGCCTTGTCCAGGGAAGCGCACCGGGAACTGCGCGTGCGACTCAGATACGCTCAGTAATTGCGCGGGACGAGTATGGTGGGTTGAGGATTGTCCATCGGTTCGGGATAGTCCAGGCTGTAGTGCAGGCCGCGGCTTTCGTGGCGCGACAGCGCGCTTTTCACGATGAGGTCCGCATTGGCGACCAGATTGCGCAGTTCGAGCAGGTCCGAGCTTACGTGGAAATGCGCATAGTATTCGTCTATCTCGTGCTGAAGGAGTTCTACGCGGTGCATCGCGCGCTGCAGGCGCTTGTTGGTGCGCACGATGCCCACATAGTCCCACATGAAGTGGCGAAGTTCCGCCCAGTTGTGCGCGATCACGACCTGTTCGTCGGCATCGGTCACCTGACTGTCATCCCAGGCGGGCAGCGCGCGGGGAGATTCTCGCGGCTGGTTCAGGATGTCACGCGCCGCGGCATCTGCAAACACCAGACATTCGAGCAGGGAATTGCTGGCCAGTCGGTTTGCGCCGTGCAGTCCGCTGTATGCGGTTTCACCTATTGCGTAGAGGTTTTTCAAATCGGTGCGCGCGCTGAGATCGGCCACGATGCCGCCGCAGGTGTAGTGGGCCGCCGGCACCACCGGGATGGGTTCCTGGCTTATGTTGATGCCGAGTGCGAGGCAGCGTGCGTAGATGTTCGGGAAATGGGCCTGCAGGAATTCAACGGACTGATGCGAAATGTCGAGATAGACGCAATCGAGTCCGCCTTTCTTCATCTCGTAATCGATCGCCCTGGCTACCACGTCTCGGGGTGCAAGCTCGGCGCGCTCGTCGTGATGAGGCATGAAGCGCGTTCCGTCCGGGAGCTTCAGTATGCCGCCTTCGCCGCGCACGGCCTCGCTGATCAGGAATGATTTGGCGTGGGGGTGATAGAGGCATGTCGGATGAAACTGTATGAATTCCATGTTGGCCACGCGGCAGCCGGCGCGCCATGCCATTGCGATGCCATCGCCTGTCGAGGTGTCAGGATTTGTGGTGTAGAGATAGACCTTGCCGCTGCCGCCTGTGGCAAGTATCGTGTGCTGTGCCGCAATGGTGACCACTTCGTCGGTTTTCGTGTCCAGCGCATACACGCCGTAACAGCGCTTTTCGGCAAGCCCGAGCTTTTTCCCCGTGATCAGGTCGACCGACATGTAGCCTTCCAGCAGGGTGATGTTGGGGTGGTTCAGCACCTTGTCGGACAGGGTCTTCTGCACCGCAAGCCCTGTGGCGTCTGCGGCATGGATGATGCGCCGCCTGTCGTGGCCGCCTTCGCGCGTCAGGTGATAACCGGTGTCGCTGCTGCTGTCCTCGGTGAACGGAACTCCCTGCGAAACCAGCCAGTCTATCGCCTGCTTGCCATGCTCGACGACATAGCGCGTGGCGGTTTCTTCGCAAAGTCCGGCGCCAGCGATTAGCGTGTCGTGCATGTGGGCTTCGGGCGTGTCATCCCCGGAAAGAACTGCGGCGATGCCGCCCTGAGCCCAAGTGCTTGCGCCGTCCAGCAGGGACTTTTTAGTGATCAGTCCGATTTTCTGGCGATCGGCAAGTTTGAGCGCAAGCGTAAGACCTGCAAGGCCGCTGCCGATAATCAATGTGTCGAATTGCAGCAATTGTTTTCTCGCTGGAAGGCAATGGGCGAACTATAGCATGTTGCATGAATCAATCAGCACGCTGACGAAGCGGATGGCAGAGGTTATACTTCGGTTTGCGATGGATTAAGACGGAACAGGGATGGGCGACAAGGAAGTGGATCAGCAGTTGGTTGAGCGCGTGCAGCGTGGGGACAAGCACGCCTTTGACCTATTGGTTGCAAAATATCAACGCAAGCTGGGCCGGTTGATTTCTCGCTTCGTGCGCAATGCATCCGAGGCCGAAGACGTCACCCAGGAAGCTTTCGTCAAGGCCTATCGCGCATTGCCGGGATTTCGCGGCGACAGCGCGTTTTATACCTGGCTTTATCGCATCGGCATCAATACGGCCAAGAACTATCTGCTGGCCAACAAGCGCCAGCCGCCTGTCAGCACCCCTTTCGATACGGAAGAAGCGGAATCCTTCGAGGAAGCCGGGCTTTTGCATGAAGTCAGCACGCCAGAAAATGAACTCATGAGCAAACAGGTTGTCAACACCGTGCAGCAGGCCTTGCAGCAATTGCCGGAGGATTTGCGCAGCGCACTGACGCTGCGGGAGATTGAAGGTTTGAGTTACGAAGAAATCGCAAGCGTGATGAACTGCCCTGTCGGCACGGTGCGATCGAGGATATTCAGGGCGCGCGAAGCGGTCGCGGAAAAACTGCGTCCGCTGTTGGAAACCAGTCAAGGCAATAGGTGGTGAAAATGAAACATGAAATCTCGGCACTGATGGATGGCGAACTGTTCGAGGATGAGGCGGATTCCCTGCTCGGTCAAATCAGGCGCACTCCGGATGCATACAGCGATTGGGCCATTTATCATCTGATAGGTGATGTGCTGCGCCAGCCCGACTCCATACATAGGGATCTGACTGCGCGCGTCAGCGAGTGTCTGCGCAATGAGGCGACTGTGCTGGCGCCAAGAAGCCGTGCGCTGAAACAGAGAGCGCGAGTGTTTGCGCTCTCCGCTGCGGCCTCGCTGATGGGAGTCGGCATGGTCGCCTGGATGACCCTGCAGATCAACCCGGAGACCTCGCCCCAGCTTGCGATGCAGCAATCCGGCATGCGTCCGGTCAACCTCCAGATACAGCCAGCAGCCAACGATTACCTGATGGCGCATCAGGAATTTTCTCCGAGCAACGACATGAATGGCGGCGCATCCTACATACACACGGTAACCTATAGCCCGGAGGAAAAGTCTCAATGAAGGCATGGGTTGGGTTTTGCGGCCTGCTGCTGACTTTCAATGTTTGCGCGGCCGGTGGTCAGTCTACTTCGGATATGCTAAAAGCCATTGCATTTGCAGGCCATCAGACTGACTACAGCGGTGTTTTCGTATACCAGTATGGCAATCATGTCGAGACTTCCAGGATTTCCCACATCGTAGATGCGAACGGGGAATATGAGAAGCTCGAAGGGCTTGACGGGCCCAAGCGCGAAATCATACGGCATCATGGGCAGGTCTGGTGCTACAGGCAGAACCAGATGGTGCAGGTGGAAAGCCAGCAGGGCAAAGACAAATTTCCGATGCTGTTGCCGAATCAGCTGTCTGCCTTGAGCGAGAACTACAAGGTCAGGGAAATGGGGACGGACAGAGTGGCAGGGCACGAAACCCGTGTACTTCTGTTCCAGCCCAGGGACAAGCTGCGCTATTCGCGTAAAATCTGGGTGGACAAGGATACTGGACTGCTGCTCAAGTCTGCGGTGCTGAACGACAAAAACCAGATCGTCGAACAATATGCTTTCACCGAGTTGAAGGTGGGCAAGGATGCAGACCGGTCATGGATTGCATCGGATGAGGTGAAAAATCTGCCTGGACTCGGCCAGATGAGTGCGGACAAGGCGGCCCCGGCCGTTAACAGTGGCTGGGTGGTGGATGAACTGCCTGCGGGCTTCAAAAAAACCACGGAGCTCATACGCCCCATGCACGGCAACCATGCGCCGGTGACGCAACTCGTGTATTCGGATGGTTTGAGCGCGATATCCGTGTTCGTTGAACCGGTAAACGCAGGCGACGAAGATGAAAACGAAGGCTTGTCCAGCCGGGGCGCGCTCAATTTCTACCACAAGGTCGTGGACAACCATGTATATCACGTGGTTGGGGAGGTACCGCCGATCACGGTGATACAGGTTCTCAATTCGATAAGATACAACGGGAAATAATGCTGGAGACCAGGGCGACCGTGGTGCAGTCTGACAATCGCACTGCCGAGGTCGTAGGCAGCGGCGGCAGCGGCTGCTCTGCCTGCGACGGCAGGGGCTGCGGCTCCAAAAAACTGACCCAGCTGTTTTGCAGCAAACCTCGCCAGTTCAAGGTGGACAATCGCATCCAGGCCTCGGTGGGCGACGAGGTGATCGTCTGCGTGCCGGACGGCGCAGTTTTGCGCGGGGCCGGCCTCGTTTATCTGTTGCCTCTAATCTTGATGTTTTTGGGCGCTTTGTTGGCAGGGCAGGGCGATGCTCATGCCGCCCTAGGCGCGCTGACTGGGCTCCTGGTTGGATTCTGGCTGGCGAAGAGGTTTTCCGCGCGCAGCTTTCGCCAGCAACCTTATATAGCGAGGCTGGCGCGCGAATAATTTTTTGATGAGGTGATTGCATGCTTAGAAAGAGTATCGGCATCATACTTTTTTCTGTTGCGCTCGTGTCTGCTGCAGTTGCGGGCGAACTGCCCGATTTCAGTGCGCTGGTCGAAAAGCAGGGTCCCGCAGTCGTCAACATCAGCACTACGCAGCACATTTCACGGCAGACAGTTTCCGGCATTCCGGAAGACGACCCTTTCTTCGAATTTTTCAAACGCTTCGCGCCTCTCGGGCCGCGCGACCAGGAGGCGCATTCGCTGGGTTCGGGATTCATCCTGAGTTCCGACGGCTATATCATGACCAATTCGCACGTCGTTGATCACGCGGACAAGATCACGGTGCGGCTCACAGACAAGCGTGAATTTTCCGCACGCGTGATCGGCGTGGACAAAAAGACGGATGTGGCGCTTTTGAAGATCGATGCGGCAAATCTGCCCAAGGTCAAAGTGGGCGACCCAAACAAGCTCAAGGTGGGCGAATGGGTGGTCGCGATCGGCTCTCCCTTCGGTTTCGAAAACAGCGTCACGGCCGGCATCGTAAGCGCCAAGGGGCGCTCTTTGCCGGAGGATAATTATGTACCCTTCATTCAGACTGATGCGGCGATCAATCCGGGAAATTCCGGGGGGCCGCTGTTCAACATGAGTGGCGAGGTGGTAGGCATCAATTCGCAGATCTATACGCGCTCTGGCGGTTCGATGGGACTCTCGTTTGCGATACCGATAGACGTCGCAACACAGGTTGCGGAACAGCTGCGCACCAAGGGTGTAGTGACGCGCGGCAGGATAGGTGTGACGATACAGGAAATGACGCGCCAGCTCGCCGAATCGTTTGGTCTCTCCGAGCCCAATGGCGCGCTGGTGAGCAGCGTGGAGAAAGGCGGTCCGGCAGACAAGGCGGGCATAGAGGCGAGCGACGTGATCCTCAAATTCGACGGCAAGGTCGTGACGAATTCCAACGATCTTCCGCGCATTGTGGCTGCGGCCAAGCCGGGCAGCAAGGCTGTGGTGGATCTATGGCACAAGGGTGCTGCCAGGCAGGTCACTGTGACTGTCGCTAAAATGGTGGATGGCGGAAAGCTTGCAAAGGCGGAGAAGCGGTCATTGAAGCAGGAGGACAAGACAATCGAAAGGCTGGGTGTCTCGCTTGGCGAACTTACACCAGAGCAACTCGCGGATATGGGAATCAAGGGCGGACTGATCGTGGAAGCGGTGAAAGGAAAGTCGGCGGTTTCTGCGGGAATTCAACCGGGAGATGTCGTGCTCGCCTTGGGAAATGTTCCACTTGGTTCGCTTAATCAACTGAAGGACATCGTCGGGAAGTTGCCCAGAGGACGCAATATCGCGCTTCTGGTGCGCAGGGAGGATGCGGTCTTTTATGTGGCGATCAGGCTGGATGACGAGTAACCCGTGTAGCCAGTTCTGCATGCAATGCCCAAATCGGCTAGAATTCGCGCTTTGCTAAATTGCCCGTCGGGATTACGACGGCCTACACTGGAATCTCATGCAGCTGATCCGCAATTTTTCTATCATCGCCCACATCGATCACGGCAAGTCGACCCTTGCTGATCGTATCATACACCTTTGCGGAGGCCTTTCGGATCGTGAAATGGAAGCGCAGGTGCTCGACTCGATGGACATCGAGCGCGAGCGCGGCATCACCATCAAGGCGCAGACAGCTGCGCTGAATTACAAGGCGCGCGACGGGCAGACCTATAATCTGAACCTGATCGATACGCCGGGGCATGTGGACTTTTCCTATGAGGTCTCCCGCTCCTTGTCGGCCTGCGAGGGGGCGCTCCTGGTGGTCGATGCATCCCAGGGTGTGGAGGCGCAGACGGTGGCCAATTGCTATACCGCGCTCGATCTGGGCGTGGAGGTTGTGCCGGTGCTGAACAAGATAGACCTGCCTTCGGCGAATCCGGACAACGCAATCGCGGAGATCGAGGATGTCATCGGCATCGATGCGCACGACGCGGTGCGCTGCTCGGCCAAGACCGGGGAGGGCATAGAGGATGTGCTGGAGGCGCTGATACAGAAGGTTCCTGCCCCCAGCGGGGACGCCGATGCACCCTTGCAGGCGCTGATCATAGACTCCTGGTTCGACAATTACGTAGGCGTAGTGATGCTGGTGCGCGTGGTGAACGGCACGATCAGGCCCAAGGAGAAGATACTTTTCATGGCGACCGATGCGCATCACCTGACAGAGCACATCGGCGTATTCACGCCCAAGTCCGAGCCCAGGGATGCGCTTAGCGCAGGACAGGTGGGATTTGTGATCGCCGGCATCAAGGAATTGAAGGCTGCAAGGGTGGGAGATACCATAACACATCTGGCAAAGCCTGCAGAACATGCACTTCCGGGATTCAAGGAAGTGCAGCCCCAGGTTTTTGCAGGACTCTTTCCGGTGGAATCCAATCAGTATGAGGCGCTGCGCGACTCATTGGAAAAGCTCAAGCTCAATGATGCTGCGCTGCACTACGAACCCGAAGTGTCCCAGGCGCTGGGCTTCGGCTTCCGTTGCGGTTTTCTCGGCCTTTTGCACATGGAGATCGTGCAGGAGAGGCTGGAGCGCGAGTTCGACATGGACCTCATCACCACTGCGCCCACGGTGATCTATGAGGTTCTGCTGCGCGACGGCAGTGTGGTGTCCGTGGACAACCCTTCAAAGATGCCAGATCCTTCAAAGATCGACGAGATACGCGAGCCCATCGTGACGGTCAATCTTTACATGCCGAACGAATATGTCGGTTCCGTGATCACGCTTTGCACACAGAAGCGAGGCACGCAGATCAACATGAGCTATCATGGCAAGCAGGTGAAGCTGATCTACGAGATGCCGATGGCAGAGATCGTGATGGACTTCTTCGACAGGCTGAAATCGGTCTCGCGAGGCTATGCCTCGATGGATTATGAATTCAAGGAGTACCGCGCGGCCGATGTGGTCAAGGTGGACATGCTGATCAACGGTGACAAGGTGGATGCGCTGGCGATGATCGTGCATCGCGCAAGCAGCCAGTACCGCGGGCGCGAGGTGGCGGCCAAGATGCGCGAGTTGATCCCGCGCCAGATGTATGATGTGGCGATACAGGCGACCATAGGCTCGAACATCATTGCGCGCGAAAACGTCAAGGCGATGCGCAAGAACGTGCTCGCCAAGTGCTACGGCGGCGACATCTCGCGCAAGAAGAAGCTTCTGGAAAAGCAAAAGGCCGGCAAGAAGCGCATGAAGCAGGTGGGCAACGTGGAGATACCGCAGGAAGCCTTTCTTGCAATTCTGCGCGTGGATGAATAGCCTCCCGCGCACGAGCGGAGAGAATGTTTTGTATAGACTTAGGGAATGACGATGGATTTCGCTTTGATCATGTTTGTGCTGCTGCTCGTGACGGGCAGCGTCTGGCTGCTCGACAGGTTTTTGCTTGCAAGAAATCGCGGGGCTGGCGTTGCAGACCCCTGGTGGGTGGAATATGCAAAAAGCTTTTTCCCCGTCATCCTGGTCGTGTTCTGCATACGCTCGTTCCTGGTCGAGCCTTTCAAGATACCCTCCGGGTCGATGATCCCGACGCTGCAGGTCGGAGACTTCATACTGGTGAACAAGTACACCTATGGCATCAGGCTGCCCGTCATCGACCAGAAGATCATACAGATCAATGATCCGAAGCGCGGCGATGTGATGGTGTTTCACTATCCGGAGAATCCGTCCGTCGATTACATCAAGCGTGTGGTCGGCGTGCCCGGGGATGTCGTGGAGTACCGGAACAAGCATCTCTTTATCAACGGAAAGGAACAGATGCAGCAGCCGGAAGGAGATTATAATTACGTCGAGAGCGGCCTGAATTTCGTGCATACGGAGAGAATTTCAGAGATGCTGGGCGACAAGCGTCACGACATCCTGATCAATCCGGATATGCCCAACGTGCATCTGGGGTCGGTTGCAGACTTCCCGGGGCGCGAGAACTGCACTTATGATGACGACACGGTGCGCTGCACGGTGCCCAAGGGAAACTACTTCATGATGGGCGACAATCGCGACAACAGCCGCGACAGTCGCTACTGGGGTTTTGTGCCTGACAAGGAAATCGTCGGCAAGGCCTTTTTCATTTGGATGAATTTTTCAGATCTGAAGCGCATCGGCTTGCCGGTCCATTGACGCAAGGGGAAACAGTATGAACATATCTAAACCGTCCAGGCAACGGGGCATCACGCTCTCAGGCCTTATCATGGCCGCGTTTGTGCTGGTACTTGTGGTATCCACAGGCCTGAAGCTGGTTCCTGCGTACATCGAGAATTCAGAGATACAGAAGATATTCAACGAGATTTCCAACGACCAGGCGATGCAGAAGGCATCCATGAGCGACATACGCCTTTCCTTTTCGAGGCGTGCCTCGATAGACAACATACAGGCGATCAAGGGAGACGATATCGATATCGACACGAGCTCGGGAAAGCCTGTGTTGAGCGCGAGCTATTTCGTCAAGATCCCGCTCGCGGGCAATATCAGTTTCTATCTCGACTTCAATCCGGTCAGTGGGAAAAGCTGACGAAAATCTTTCCCGGCAACTGGGGCATGTGTTCAGCGATGCAGGACTGCTTGAGCGCGCGCTGACGCACCGCAGTTATGCGCCGGCGCACTATGAGAGGCTGGAATTCCTGGGCGACAGCATACTGGGATGCGTGATCTCCAGATATCTGTTTGGCCAGTTCCCGGACATGAGCGAAGGCGACTTGTCCAGGCTAAGGTCGAATCTGGTCAAGGAATCGACCCTCGTGGTGTTCGCGGAGCAACTGGAGCTTGGACGCTACCTCAGGCTGGGCGAAGGAGAGCGCAAGAGCGGCGGGTTTCGCAGGCCATCGATACTGGCCGACGCGGTCGAGGCATTGATAGGGGCGGTATTCCTGGATGGCGGGTTTCCCGCTGCTGAAGAGGCGGTGCTGAAGCTGTTCGTCCCCTATCTTGCGAGAGTGGATGTCAGGACGCTGGGCAAGGATGCGAAGACCCTGCTTCAGGAATATCTTCAGGGGCGCAGGCTTGCGCTGCCGCAGTACAGCGTGACCGATACGGGGGGCTCTGCGCACGAGCAGCTGTTCAGGGTCGAGTGTGCGATACCGGCACTCAAGATCGCCACACAGGGGTCCGGCAGTAGCCGCCGCAACGCAGAGCAGCAGGCAGCGGCTGCAGCTTATGAACTGATTGGAAAAAAACATGAGTGAAATTGCAGATGGCTTTCGCAGCGGTTATGTCGCCATCGTCGGGCGTCCCAACGTGGGCAAGTCCACCTTGCTCAACCACCTGATCGGCCAGAAGATCAGCATCACCTCGAGCAAGGCGCAGACAACGCGCCACCGCATACACGGCATCCATACCGATGAACACGCCCAGTTCGTGTTTGTCGATACGCCGGGTTTCCAGCTGAAGCATCTGAATGCCTTGAACCGCGGCATGAACCGGGTGGTGACGAGCAGCCTCAGAGATGTGCAGGCTGTCCTTTATGTGCTCGAAGCGTTGCGCTACGACGAGCGCGATCAAGAGGTGCTGAAGCTTCTGCCCGACAATCGCCCGGTGATCCTTGTGATCAACAAGATCGATGCGGTCGATGAAAAAGGGGAACTGTTCGACTTTGCAGAGCGTGTTTCCAAGGATTTTAAGCATGTCCTGGGTCGAGAAGAAGGATTTGCCGACATCGTTCCGGTGAGTGCAAAATTCGGAAAGCAGATCGATGAGCTGCGCGAGACGCTGAGAGGCTTCCTGCCAGAAGGCGGCCTGATCTATGATCCGGATGATGTGACGGACAGAAGCGAGCGCTTTCTGGCGGCAGAGATATTGCGCGAGAAGGTGTTCCGCCTCACCGGCGAAGAGCTGCCTTATTCGGTGAGCGTGGTGATAGAGGCGTTCAGTATGGACAAGAAGCTTCGTCGCATCAGCGCAGCGATACTGGTAGACAAGGAAGCGCACAAGGCGATGCTTTTGGGCAAGAAGGGCGAAAAGATCAAGGAGATCGCAACCCAGGCGCGGCTCGACATGGAGAAGCTTTTCGACGGCAAGGTCTTTCTCGAGGTGTTCATCAAGGTGCGCAGCGGCTGGGCGGATGACTCGCGCATGCTGCAGTCGCTGGGATATGAGTGAATGCACCGAGCCTTGAATTGAAAGTGGATGCGTTTGCAGCATGACGAGCCGTCAGAACAGGCATCAGGATGAGCTGTCATTCGTGCTTCACTCCCGTCCTTTTCGCGAAACCAGTCTACTGCTCGACGTGTATAGCCGGCAGCACGGCAGGCTTGCGATCGTCGCACGCGGTGCCAGGCGGCCAGGCTCGGCATTGCGGGGCGTGCTGATGAATTTTCAGCCGTTGCTGCTCTCCTGGTTTGGCAAGGGCGAGGTGAAAACGCTGCACGCAGCGCAATGGCAGGGAGGGCAGCCCAGCCTGCAGGGTACGGCGCTGATGTGCGGATTTTATCTCAATGAGCTGCTGATCAATTTTCTGGCGCGCGACGACTCGCATGAACGCCTGTTCGACTTTTACCGCGCGACGCTCTACAGGCTTGCGCATGAAGCCGATCACGCGGCAAGCTTGCGCTGCTTCGAGAAGCACCTGTTGCAGGAACTGGGTTATGCGCTGGAACTGAAAAAGGAAGCTGGCAGCGGCAAACCCATACAGCCCGAAATTTGCTATCGTTATGCCGCAGAGCAGGGCGCTCTGCCCGATGACGGCGGTTCTGGCATAAAGGTGCAGGGAAAAACGCTGCTGGCGATGGCTGAAGACGACTATGCCGACCCTGTGGTGGTACAGCAGAGCAAGCAGCTGATGCGCATGATGCTCAACCATCACCTCGGCGGGAAGGTGCTGCATACGCGGGAATTGATCAAGGACTTGCAAAAAAGATGATTAAACTGGGACTGAACATAGACCACATCGCTACGCTGCGCCAGGCACGCGGCGCGCGCTATCCCAACCTGGTGCGCGCCGCGCTGATCTGCGAGGAGGCGGGTGCCGATGCGATCACCTTGCATTTGAGGGAGGATAGACGCCACATCCAGGACAACGACGTGATCGTGTTGCGCGGGATGCTGCAGACGCGCATGAATCTGGAATGCGCGGTCACCGAGGAGATGATAGGCAATGCGCTGAAGATCAAGCCGCACGATCTTTGCATGGTGCCCGAGAGGCGCGAGGAACTGACGACCGAGGGTGGGCTTGATGTGATACGCTATTTCGATGCGATCAAGTCAGCCTCGGAGCGCTGTAGCGACGCGGGGATACGCGTATCCCTGTTCATCGATCCGGATTTGCGGCAGATCGACGCCGCGCGCCGCACTGGCGCTCCTGCGATCGAGTTGCACACGGGGCAGTATGCAGAGGCCGACAGCGTGTCTGCCAGAAATCATGAGCTAGAGCGCATACGCATGGCCGCGGCGCATGCCCATCAGCAGGGCTTGCAGGTGAATGCAGGTCACGGTTTGCATTATCACAACGTGCAGGACATCGTTGCGATCCCGAACATCGTGGAGCTCAACATCGGTCATGCGGTCGTTGCCGAATCGCTGTTCATCGGCCTCGATGCGGCGGTGCGCAAGATGAAGCAATTGATGACGCCGGCGAGATGACGCATGATATTCGGGATAGGAACCGATATCGTCGAGTATGCGCGCATCGAGTCGATGTGGCAGCGCTATCAGACAAGGCTGGCCGAGCGCATGTTGAGCGCAGACGAGCTTCCCGAATACTGCGCGCATGCGCATCCGGCGCGTTTCCTGGCGAAGCGCTTTGCCGCCAAGGAGGCTTTTGCCAAGGCGGTGGGCAGCGGCATAAGACATCCGGTCAGTCTCACTCTCATCAGCGTGACGCACGACGGTCTGGGCAAGCCCGTGCTGAAATTTGACCCCGTGCTGCGCACCTATCTGGCGCAGATTGGCGTCAGCGGGCACCACCTTTCCATAAGCGACGAGCAGAGCATGGTCGTCGCATTCGTCGTGCTGGAGACAAATTGATGGAGATGAAATGGGTCTAGGGCCGGTCATGCTGGATGTGCTGGGTACGGAACTGACCTCCGAGGACGAGGCCAGGCTCATGAACCCGCTGGTGGGCGGCGTGATCCTGTTCAAGCGCAATTTCTCATCGGTTGAACAACTTTCCAGGCTTACATCGGCGATACGCGCGCTGCGCAGCACGCCTCTCCTGATCGCGGTGGATCACGAAGGCGGAAGGGTGCAGCGCTTCCAGGAAGGCTTCACAAGGATACCAGCGATGCGCGAACTCGGCAGGATATGGGATCACCATCCGCAACGCGCGCGTCATCTGGCGCATCAGACAGGCTATGTGCTGGGGGCCGAGCTGCGCGGTTGCGGTGTGGACTTCAGCTTCACGCCGGTGCTGGATGTGGATCATGGAACGAGCGGCGTGATCGGGGATCGCGCATTCCACAGCGACCCGCAGGCGATCTCGGAGCTCGCGCACCATTTGCTGCTGGGTCTCAAAGAGGCAGGCATGCACACGGTAGGCAAACACTTCCCTGGACACGGGTTCGTTGCTGCAGACTCGCATCTGGCGATACCGGTGGATGAGCGGAAATTCGTGGACATCGAACTTTGCGATCTCGTACCGTTCCGGCAGATGATCTCGTTCGGACTTACAGCGATCATGCCGGCGCACGTGATCTATCCGAATGTGGACGATAGACCGGCGGGTTTTTCACCGGTCTGGCTGAAGGATATCCTGCGCGGCAGGCTGGGTTTCGAAGGCTGCATCTTCAGCGATGATCTGAGCATGGAAGGCGCGACAGTCGCGGGTAACATCGTCATGCGAGCATCAGCCGCCCTGAATGCCGGATGCGACATGGTGCTGGTATGCAACAAGCCGGAATCGGCCGACGAACTGCTTGCCAGCTTGCACTGGGAGATGCCGGTGACGAGCCGTGCTCGACTTATGCATATGCGCGGCGCTCCGCACCCCGTTCCCCTTGTAAAGCTGCACGAGAATGCGAATTTCCTGAAGGCGCTTCTGGAAGTATCGGGCATAGGCATAAGCGCGCCGGAATTACCGCTGGCCTAGCTTTTTTGAGATAATCGGCGAATGTCTTCGTCGGGAATGAGAACATGAGTGAGTTACAAGCTGCGTTGCTGGCCATCGGCGTGGGTGTGGTGCTGGCGGTTTACCTGTTTGGCTGGTGGAAGCAGCGCCAGTACGGGCGCAGGTTTGCGGAAGCATTCGGGCAGAGCAAGGACGATGCGCTGTATGGCGTCGAGCAGCCTTCTTCCATCGAGCATTCGGTCGAGATGATCAATGTGGATGCGCTGGATGCCGAATTGACCGAGCCGGCCGATTTTCCGGACATGCCGCCGGCCACCGAGCCCTGTGTGCTGCTGGATGCACGCTGCGATTACATCATCGAGCTGCATCTTTCAGAGCCAGGCACGGCTGCGCTGCTGGACGGCCTGTGGCAGCGCAAATTCGACTTCAAAAAACCTCTGCATGCGTGCGGTCTCTCGGTGCGCAAGGGGGAATGGGAAAGAGTGGTTGCGGAAACCCAGACGCTGTATTCCCAGTTCCGCATCGCGCTCCAGCTCCTGGATAGGAGCGGCGTCATCAGCGTCGCAAAGCTCGGCGACTTCCGCGATCTCGTGCTGGGCATTGCAAGGCAGATCGGAGCGGATACCCAGTTGCCCGACATGCAGGAGGCATACAGCGAGGCGCAAGCCTTCGATGCTTTCTGCGCCAGGGTCGACCAGATGGTCGGCGTGAACCTCTTGCCGCCTGGAAACCGGCAGCTAGCCGGCACAAGGATTGCGGAAGCTGCCGCAATCAACGGCTTGAAGCTCGAATCGGACGGGGCTTTCCATCTCTTCGATGCGTCAGGGCATAGCCTGATGACGCTGACCAGTCAGGACGGCTCCCCATTCCATCATCATGCGCTGCAAAACATGTCATGCAGCGGACTTACGCTGATGCTGGACGTTCCCAGGGTTCAGAGTCCTGCAGCATCCTTCGATCAGATGGTGCAGCTGGCGCATATACTGGCGCGTGATTTGCAGGTCAATCTTGTCGACGATCACCGAGTGTCGCTGACCGATGCAGGCCTTGCGCTGATACGCGCAAGGATAGCCGAGGTGGAGGCCAGCATGCGCGAAAACCGGCTGGTTCCGGGCAGCCCAGAGGCGCTCAGGATATTCTCCTGATGGATGGCGATGCGGCCCGCGCAGCAGAGCTGCGCAAGGAGATTGCGGAATACGACTACTGGTACTACGTGAAGGATGCGCCGCGTGTTCCGGATGCGGAATACGACAGGCTTTTCCGTGAGCTTCAATCCCTGGAATTGATGCATCCGGAATTGCTGAGCCCCGATTCGCCCACGCAGCGCGTTGGAGGAAAACCGCTCGAGACATTTTCGCCAGTGCGTCATGCCGTGCCCATGCTGTCGATACGCACCGAGACTGACATCACCGACCAGGGCGCTGTGGCTTTCGATGCGAGGGTAAGGCGCGAGCTGGGTCTGGACGTCGAAATCGAGTATGCATGCGAACTCAAATTCGATGGTTTGGCGATCAGTCTGCGCTATGAGCAGGGTAGGCTCGTTCAGGCTGCAACGCGCGGCGACGGCGAAACAGGCGAAGACGTGACGCAGAACGTCAGACATGCAGTCCGCCAGATTCCGCTTTCCCTTGAAGGGATGCCTCCCGACATACTCGAAGTGCGCGGCGAGATCTACATGCGCCGCGACGATTTCGAAAGATACAATGCAGCGCAGCGCAGCGAGGGCTTGCCGACGCTCGTGAATCCCAGGAACGGCGCAGCGGGCAGCATACGCCAGCTTGATCCTGCTCTTGCGGCAAGGCGTCCTCTGAAGTTCTTCGCCTATGGATTGGGCGAGGTGCAAGGCTGGAAGCCGCAAACGCAGCAGGAACTTCTGGACAGGCTCGAAGCATGGGGGTTTCCCGTCAACGACATGCGGTGCGTGGTCAAGGGTGCTTCCGGGCTCGTCGAATTTCACAATCGCATTGAGAACATGCGAGACCAGCTGCCGTTCGACATCGATGGCGTGGTATACAAGGTCAACAGCATCGCGCTCCAGGAGAGCCTGGGATTTGCATCGCGCGAGCCACGCTGGGCTTGCGCGCACAAGTTTCCTGCAGAAGAGCAGGTGACCGTCGTGCGCGGCATCGACATCCAGGTCGGGAGGACGGGCAAACTCACCCCTGTGGCCAAGCTCGAACCGGTCTTCGTCGGCGGCACCACGGTGTCCAATGCGACGCTGCACAACGAGGGCGAGACGAGGCGCAAGGATGTGCGCATAGGCGACAGGGTAATCGTCAGGCGCGCGGGCGACGTGATCCCTGAAGTTGTCGGCGTGGTGCCGGGAGGAGGGGAGCGCAGGGAAGAGGATCGGTACGACCTTTACAAGTCTCTCTCCGGAAGATGTCCCGTGTGTGGCAGCCATATCGTCAGGGAAGAGGACGGGGCTGACTGGCGTTGCACGGGAGGTTTGTTCTGTCCAGCGCAGCGCAAGCAGGCGTTGCTGCACTTTTCATCCAGGCGCGCGATGAACATAGACGGCCTGGGCGACAGGCTGGTCGATCAGCTTGTCGAGGCGCAGATCGTCGATACGCCAGCCGATCTTTACGACCAACGCAAATTGAATCTCTCGGCTCTCTCTAAGCTCGAGCGCATGGGAGAAAAATCCGCGCAGAATCTGCTTGGCGCGATAGACAATAGCAGGAAGACAACGCTCGCCCGCTTCATCTTCGCATTGGGCATACGCAATGTGGGGGAGGCGACAGCAAAGGATCTCGCGCGCCATTTCGGCAGCCTAGAGACGCTGATGCGCGCTGACGAAGAAAAGCTTGTGGAAGTGCGCGACGTGGGGCCTGTTGTGGCACGCAGCATCGTCGACTTTTTTGCGGAACAACACAACGTCGAGGTCATACAGGGGCTGCTCGACCCAGAACGCGGCGGCGTGGTTCTTGAAGACAAGGCCGAGACTGAGAAGCCCTTGGCCGGCAAGACTTTCGTGCTGACGGGAGCGCTTGCGATGAGCCGAGATATCGCCAAGGAAAGGCTGGAATCCCTGGGGGCGAAGGTTGCGGGCAGCGTGTCGAAGAAAACGGACTACGTGGTCGCGGGGGAGAACAGCGGCAGCAAGCTCGAGCGCGCGCGTGAACTGAACATCGCGGTGCTGGGCGAGCAGGAGTTCCTAGCCATGATGGAAGGTGGGAGTGCATGAAAGGCATATCTTCAGAACGCGCGAATGATATTTTGCAGCAGGCAGAGCTCATCAGGACGGACGCTGAAGTGCAGGCTGCGCTCTGCAGGGTTGCCGGAGAAATTGCTGCTGCATTGCGCCATGAACATCCTCTGGTGCTCTCGGTGATGGGGGGCGCTGTGGTGTTTACAGGCCAGCTCCTGCCGTTGCTCGACTTTCCCCTGGATTTCGATTACGTGCATGTGTCGCGCTATGGAAATGCGCGCAGCGGCGGCAGGATGCACTGGAAGGTGGAACCGCATGAGTCTGTGAGGGGCAGGACAGTGCTCGTGCTGGACGACATACTGGATGAAGGGCATACGTTGGCGGCTTTGCGCGAGAGGATAATGGCGTTGGGCGCACGCCGCTTCTGCAGCGCGGTTTTCGCCAACAAGCAGCACGGCAGGAGCAAGCCGGTGCAAGCGGATTTTGTCGGCATGGAGTTGCCGGACAGATTTGTGTTTGGCTTCGGCATGGACATAGAAGGCGCATGGCGCAACCTGCCCACGATCTATGCAGTGAAAGAACAGGAATGAGGATTGAGTATGGGTGCTTGCGATTTTCTCCTCGATCCCGAATCCTCAATCCAGAATCCTGAAAGGTTTTGATATGCTGGCTATCATAGGTGGTCGCGGCCTCACAGAACTTGCGAACCTCAAGATCACGCACAGGCAGGTGATGCGCACGCCCTTCGGCGAGCCTTCGGGCGCATTCCTTTTCGGCATGCTGAATGGGCATGAGGTGATCTTTCTTGCGCGCCACGGCTTCGGCTACACGATACCGCCGCATCTCGTGAACTACCGCGCAAACCTCTGGGCGCTGCGCGAACAGGGGGTGAGCGATGTGGTGTCCGTCGCAACCGTGGGGGGGATACGCGATGACCTCGTTCCGGGCACGCTGGTGGTGCCCGACCAGATCATCGATTACACGTACGGGCGGGAATACACCTACTTTGGGAACCGCAATACCAGCTATCGCAACATCGATTTCACCCTGCCCTATTCTGAGAAACTCCGGCAGCGCGTACTCCAGGGCGCAGTCCTTGCGCGGCAGGCCTGTCTCGATGGCGGCGTATATGCGACCACGCAGGGACCGAGGCTCGACAGCATCGCGGAGATCAACCGCTACGAGAAGGACGGCGCGCACATGGTTGGCATGACGGGCATGCCGGAGGCTGCGCTGGCGCGCGAGTTGGACATCGACTATGCGATGATCGCCGTGGTGGCGAACTACGCGGCCGGACGCGGAGACAGTCTGCAGGGCATCAATGTCGAGAGCGTGAATGCAATTGCGAAGGGCGCGATGGACAAGGTGCGCGCCCTGCTCGAATGCGTGGTCAACTGCGAGGAGGAATAGAATGGCGATCAGGCAAGTTTTGCGCATGGGGGATGCGCGTCTGCTGAAAGTGTCGGAACCGGTCAGCGACTTTTCAGCCTTGCAGGAGCTGCTTGCCGACATGCGCGACACGATGAAGGCGTTAAACGGTGCAGGCCTTGCCGCACCGCAGATCGGTATCAGTCTTCGCGTGGTGATCTTCGGCGTCCCTGAACAGAAAAATCCGCGCTATCCCGATGCGGAGGCCGTGCCGGAGACGGTGCTCGTCAATCCCGTGATTGCGACGGTAAACGACGAGATGGCAGAAGACTGGGAAGGTTGTCTGAGTGTGCCCGGGATGTGCGGCCTCGTGCTGCGCCACAATGCGATACGCTACCAGGGCTATGACGAATACGGCGCGCTGATCGACCGCACCGTCAGCGGCTTTCACGCGCGCGTGGTGCAGCACGAATGCGATCATCTGGATGGCATCCTTTATCCTATGCGCATCCGAGACCTCGGCAACTTCGGTTTCAGGGATGTGCTGTTTCCGAATTCAACGGCGCAGGACGAATAGTTGAAACGGCTGAAGTCCAGGGCTGTCCGTAACCTCCTGATCGCGGCTGCGGCGCTGGTGGCGATCTTCATCGTCGGCACGCTGGGTTATCGCATGCTGGGGGGTTCGAAGTATTCCTGGATGGACTGCTTCTACATGACTTTCGTCACGATATCGACGATAGGGTACGAAGAAGTCGTTGACGTGAGACAGTATGAATACGGCCGGTTGTTCACGGTGTTCATCGGCATCTGCGGCATCGGTGTGCTGGGTTATGTGTTGTCCACATTCACCGCATTCATGCTGGAGAGCGACCTGAATGTCCTGTGGCGGAGAAAGAAGATGCTGAAGAAAATTGCACAGATGAAGGATCACTATATCGTATGCGGCGCAGGAAGGGTCGGAAGCAACGTCGCGCACGAGCTGGCCATGACCGGGCGCGCGTTCGTGATCGTCGACGATGACATGGGCGTCATCCAGCACTATCTGGAGTCTCATCCAGACCAGCTTTACATCGAAGGCGATGCGACCGACAACGATGTGCTGCTCGCGGCAGGCATCACCCATGCTGCTGGCGTGTTTGCCGTTGCGCATGAAGACAGTTCCAATCTCGTGATCAGCCTGAGCGCAAAACAGCTCAATTCCAGGTTGCGCGTGGTGGCGCGCTGCCACGAGATGAAGAATGCCGAAAAGACGCGCCGCGCGGGCGCCGACGAGATCATCTCTCCCGATTACAGCGGGGGCCTTAGCCTCGTATCCGCGATGGTGAGGCCCAACGTGATGAACTTCTTCGACGAGATGTTCAAGTCCGACAGCAAGCTGCGCATGGAGGAGATGCGCATTCCGGACAGCCTGGTCAACAGGGATCTCGGCTTTCTGTACCGGGAAAACCAGGACTGCATGGTGCTCGGGATCCAGAGGCAGGGCGCATGGCACCTCAATCCGTCACCTGACCATGTGCTGCAGGGAAACGACGTGCTGATGCTGATGACTACGCCCGAGGGCCGTTCGCGCCTCGAGCATCTGATACAGGGGATTGCATAGTCAGGTGACCGCATAGAAAGCGATGGCTTCCGATGCCTGGCGCGTCCTTTTCATCGGCGGCAGGCTCTGCCAGATGCGTTTCCCATACTGTTTGGTGATGATGCGCGGGTCGCAGATCATCAGCACGCCCCTGTCGTTCTCGTCGCGTATCAATCGCCCCGCGCCCTGCTTCAGGGTGATGATCGCGCGCGGCAGCTGGTATTCCATGAAGGCGTTGCGTCCCTGTTTCGCAATCTGCTCGATGCGCGCGGAGAGCACAGGGTCGTCAGGAGGCGCGAAGGGGAGCTTGTCGATGATCACGAGGGAAAGCGCATCCCCTCTGACGTCCACGCCTTCCCAGAAAGACTGGCTGCCAAGCAGCACTGCATTGCCGTGTTCGCGAAATTTGGTCAAAAGCTCGTTCTTCGATGCTTCTCCCTGAAGCAGCAGGGGATAGGAGAGGCTCTTCGACTCGAACTCGGCCTGCAGGATTTCGTGGGCGCGCTGCATCGCGCGCAAACTGGTGAACAGAAGAAAGGCGCGCCCCTGGCTTGCTTCTATCATCGGCAGCGCCGCCGCGATCACGGCCTCGGTATAGCCATCGCTGTTGGGCTCGGGCATGTTCTCCGGCACATACAGCAAGGCCTGCTGCTGGTAGTCGAACGGGCTGTCCCAGCATGCGGTCTTCGCATTCAAAAGGCCCATCTCGCTCTGGTAGTGCGAAAAATCCTGCTTCACGGCCAGCGTTGCCGAGGTGAATATCCATGCGCGCGCGCTGCCGCCGATCTGTTTCTCGAATATCTCGGCGATGGAAAGCGGCGTGGAATTCAGCTGCAGCGTATGATGAAAAATCTCCAGCCAGCGCACCTTCGCATCATTACTGTCCTCCTGCCACTCTTTCAACTGCTGCGAGAATTGCTGCGCGCGCTGCCAGCAGTTCTCCAGCCCCTCGCTGCGTTCCGCCTGTTTTTCGAGCATGCTTGAGAGCGTTTCGAGCTTTTCGAAGAGCGTCTTCAGCGCCGGGGAAAATGTCTTGAAATTTTCCGTTGCAGAGGCGGGCATACGGCCTTCCTTCTTGAATACGAGGCGCAGGTCGCGAGAGGCCTTGTCCAGCTCATCGCATGCCCTAGGCAAGGGCGCAAAGTCCTTGGCAGACGAGAGCGCCTCGATGCGCGTATCCTGCGCCAGATCGAGCAACTGCGAGGTGGACAGGTTTTCGCCGAAGAACAGGCTCGCGGTCTCGGGAAGTTGATGCGCTTCGTCGAAGATCACGGTATTGCATGCAGGCAGAAGCTCGGCTACGCCTTCGTCCCTCAGCATCACGTCTGCAAAGAACAGGTGGTGGTTGACCACCACGATGTCGGCTTTCATCGCATCAAGTCGTGCGCGCAGCACGAAACATTCCTTGTGGTTCGGGCACTCCTGACCCAGGCAGTTTTCACGCGTGGAGGTGACCAACTGCCAGATAGATGCATTTTCCGGCACGTCGGGCACGAAGCTTTTGTCGCCGGAATCGCTTATCTTTGCGTATTTCCTTATCCTGTCGAGATGCCTGATGTCTTCACGGCTTGCGAAGCGGCCATCGGAAAACGCGCGTTCCATGTGATAGTGGCATATGTAGTTGGCGCGTCCCTTCAGGAGCGCGATCGAGACAGGCGCTTTCAGCGCATCGCGCACCATCGGCAGGTCCTTCTGGAAGAGCTGGTCCTGCAGGTTTTTGGTACCGGTCGAGATGATGACCTTGCCGCCGTTCAATAGCGCAGGCACGAGATAGGCGAAGGTCTTACCGGTGCCCGTTCCCGCTTCCGCGATCAGGATTGCATTGTGTCTGATCGCTTCGGCGAC
The DNA here is from genome assembly GCA_021783995.1 of Pseudomonadota bacterium. Classification (GTDB taxonomy): domain Bacteria; phylum Pseudomonadota; class Gammaproteobacteria; order Burkholderiales; family Gallionellaceae; genus Gallionella. The sequence goes on along the minus strand of JAJXTH010000002.1, from coordinate 15,662 downwards.
CGCCAGGGCCATTTCGCGCTGCTGGATACGCGGGCGGAACGACGACACCTCGGTGGCCAGCGGACTTTGTTCGGAAAAGAAATGCGCGACTTCTGCGGACATGGGCGGGTAAGGGATAATATTCGAATGCGATGATATCGCCGGGTCCTGCCGAACGTGTGGCAGACTTGCCGGGCGATTGTGCGCTATTGTATCGGTTCTTCGTGGAGTAGGCATGGCAAAAACAAAAACGATATATTCCTGCACCGAGTGCGGCGGGCAGGCTGCAAAATGGCAGGGGCAGTGCCCGCATTGCCTGGCGTGGAACACGCTCATCGAATCGATAGCTGAGCCGGCAGTCAAAGGCGGCAACCGTTTTTCCGCGCTGGCTGCATCAGGCAGGGTGCAGATGCTCTCGGAGGTTGCAGCCGAGGAGATGCCGAGAGCCGCAACCGGCATCGAGGAATTCGACCGGGTGCTGGGCGGCGGCCTCGTTTCCGGCGCCGTTGTGCTGATAGGCGGCGATCCCGGCATCGGAAAATCCACGCTGCTCCTGCAGGTGTTGGCGCACCTGTCGACAAATCAAAGCACACTTTATGTGAGTGGAGAAGAATCTGCGCAGCAGATCGCGCTGCGCGCAAGAAGGCTTGCGCTGGATGCGCAGAATCTCAGGCTGTTGCCGGAAATCCAACTAGAAAAAATACAGGCCACCATCGCACACGACAAGCCTTCGGTAGTGGTGATCGACTCGATCCAGACCGTTTATTCGGAGCAGCTCACCTCGGCTCCCGGTTCCGTGGCGCAGGTGAGGGAGTGCGCAGCGCAGTTGACGCGCATCGCGAAGAGCCAGAACATCACGATGATCCTGGTGGGCCATGTGACCAAGGAAGGTGCACTGGCAGGACCCAGGGTGCTCGAGCATATCGTCGACACGGTGCTGTATTTCGAGGGAGACACGCACTCGAGCTTTCGCCTGATACGCGCGTTCAAGAACCGCTTTGGCGCGGTCAACGAACTGGGCGTGTTCGCGATGACGGAAAGGGGGTTGCGCGAAGTGAGCAACCCTTCAGCGATGTTTCTTTCCCAGCACGGTTCTCAAGTGGCGGGCACCTGCGTGATGGTGACGCAGGAGGGAACGCGCCCGCTGCTTGTCGAGATACAGGCCTTGCTGGACGAGGCGCACAGCCCAAACGTGAAGAGGCTGTCCCTCGGGCTCGAGCAGAACCGGCTTGCGATGCTCCTTGCGGTACTGCATCGCCATGCGGGCATCGCCTGTTTCGATCAGGACGTGTTCATCAATGCGGTGGGCGGCGTCAAGATCACAGAGCCTGGCGCGGATCTTGCGGTGATCCTGGCGATGGTGTCCAGTCTGCGCAACAAGCCACTGCCAGAGAAGCTTGTGGTGTTCGGTGAGGTTGGCCTGGCAGGCGAGGTGCGCCCCGTTCAGCGCGGCCAGGAGAGACTGCGCGAAGCGGCCAAGCTCGGTTTCACCCACGCGATCATCCCCAAGGCAAACGCGCCGCGCCATCCTATCTCAGGCATCACCGTCATCGCAGTCGAGCGCGTTGAAGAGGCCGTGGACCGCATGCGCTAGATTTGTTTGCCGAGTCGCGCTAGAGTGCGAGATTCAACCCCTGCGGAAGAACCGGGGCGTACCGAGGAGATGCACGATGTTGTTGTTGACCATGCTGCTCGCAGTGGCCGCATTCATACTGCTTGCGTTCTTTCGCGCCACGGTGCTGAGCTGGCTGCTGGCCGTCATGGTGTTCGTGCCCGTGGTTGCGATACAGGCAAGGCTTTCCGGAACTGCATTGCAGCTAATCTACTTTCTGCTTTTTTCAGGTCTTGCGATTTTCGGCGTTCCGGCTCTGCGCAGAAAGCTTGTGAGCGCTGCCGCGCTCAAGCTGTTTCGCAAAACGCTGCCTGCGATTTCGGCGACAGAGCAGGAGGCGATAGATGCGGGCACTGTCTGGTGGGATGGCGAGCTTTTCAGCGGCCACCCGAACTGGGAGAAACTGCTTGCCTACCCGAAGTGCGAATTGAGCAAAGAAGAACAGGCATTCCTCGACAATGAGGTAGAAGAGCTCTGTGCGATGCTCGACGACTGGGAAATCACGCACCATCTGGCCGACCTGCCTGAAAATGTCTGGCAATACATCAGGGAGCGCGGTTTCTTCGGCATGATCATTCCCAAAGAATATGGCGGCCTCGGATTTTCCGCCCAGGCGCATTCCGCGGTGATCGAGAAAATCGCCTCGCGCTGCAGCACGGCGGCTGTGACGGTTATGGTACCCAATTCGCTTGGACCTGCCGAGCTTCTGCTGCGCTATGGCACGGACGAACAGAAGCAGAAATATTTGCAGAGGCTTGCGCGCGGCCAGGAAATGCCGTGCTTTGCGCTGACAGGACCTTACGCGGGATCGGATGCCGGTTCCATCCCCGATTGCGGCATCGTCTGCAAGGGCAAATTTTTCGGAGAGAAGGACGTCCTGGGCGTGCTGCTCAACTGGGATAAACGGTATATCACGTTATCTCCCAGGGCAACGCTGCTTGGACTCGCATTCAAGCTGCGCGATCCGGAGGGGCTTCTGGGCTCGGAAGTGAACCTGGGCATCACGCTTGCGCTGATCCCGACCGATACCGAAGGCGTTACGATCGGCCGCCGGCATTTCCCGATGAACTCGGCCTTTCTTAACGGACCGACAACAGGCAGGGACGTGTTCGTGCCAATCAACTTCATCATCGGCGGCGTGGACCGAATAGGCCAGGGATGGCGCATGCTGATGGAATGCCTGGCTGCGGGGCGCGCGATTTCCCTTCCGGCAAGCAGCGTGGGCGGCATGAAGATGGCGGCGCGCGCCAGCGGCGCCTATTGCCGTGTGCGCCGCCAGTTCAATCAGTACATAGGCAGATTCGAAGGAGTCGAGGAAGCGCTCGCGCGCATAGGCGCCCACACCTACATGAGCGATTCGGCTAGAGGTCTGACCGCGCTGGCGCTGGACATGGGAGAGAGGCCTTCTGTGATCTCGGCCATCGTGAAATACCAAACAACAGAGCGCGGGCGCATCGTCGTCAACGACGCGATGGATCTGCACGGCGGCAAGGGGATCAGCCTGGGACCTTCCAATTATCTCGGGCGCAACTACCAGCAGATACCGATAGGCGTTACCGTGGAAGGCGCGAACATACTGACGCGCTCGCTGATGATCTTCGGCCAGGGCGCGATACGTTCCCATCCCTATGTGCTGAAAGAAATCGCTGCGGCGCGCGAGCCGGATATCGAAAAGGCTCTGCACCAGTTCGACGATGCGCTGTTCGGTCATATCGGCTTTGCGCTTTCCAACATGGCGCGCAGCTTCGTGTTCGGCCTCACGGGCGGGCGCGGCATGCATGCGCCCAGGGAGGGCCGCCGCTATTACCAGCAGATGACGCGTTTCTCCTGTGCTTTTGCATTGAGTGCGGATGTCGCGATGGCGGTTCTGGGCGGCTCGCTCAAGCGGCGCGAGAAGATTTCCGCGCGTCTTGGCGATGCGATCGGCCAGCTCTACCTTTGCTCGGCTACGATGAAGCGCTTCGCGGACGACGGCCACCCATCTTCGGATCTGCCGCTCTTGCACTGGGCGATGCAGGACGCGCTCTACAAAGTGCAGCAGGCGCTGGATGGCGTGATACGGAACTTCCCCAATGCGCCCCTGCGCTGTGTTCTGCGCCTGCTGGTTTTTCCGCTGGGGCGCAGGCTCATGCCGCCTGCCGACAGGCTGGATCATGAAGTGGCCGCATTGCTGATGCAGCCGGGGATGGTGCGCGACCGCCTGACGAAGGACATGTATGTCCCGCAGAATGAAATGGATGCAATCGGCGCGCTCGAGGCGGCGCTCACGAGCGCGATTGAATGCGAGCCGTTGCATGCAATGCTCAATGCGGCGCAGCGTGAAGGAAAGCTTGAGGAGATGGATGAACTGCAGCGCATTTCTGAAGCGCGCGAAAAAGGCATCATCAACGCGGATCAGGTCTTCATGCTTGAGCGCGATCATGCTCTCTGCTGCAGGGTCATCATGGTGGACGATTTTGATTCCGCCGAATTGCAGGTGCGGAAGCGATGAAGGCCGATTCCCGAATCGACGAGGAACGAATGGATGACGTGATTACACCCGACGAGGCAGGCAGCCTCTACGGGCTTTTTCAGGAGCGAGTGCGGCGCACACCGGACAAGGTCGCATACCGGTATTTTCGCCACAACGCATGGCGGGAGTTCACCTGGCTTGCGATGCAAAAGCAGGTCGCGCGCTGGCAGAAGGCGCTGTCAGGGCTGGGCTTGCAGCGCGGTGACCGCGTGGCGATCATGCTGAAGAACTGCCCCGTCTGGATCATGTTCGACCAGGCGGCGATGTCTTTGGGGCTTGTGACCGTTCCGCTCTACACCGTGGACAGGCCGGACAATGTCGCCTACATCGTGAATGACGCAGACGTGAAGCTGCTGCTCTTCGAGAGCGCAGAGCAGTGGCACGCGCTCTACACGGTGAAAGACAAGCTGGGAGGCGTGCTGCGTTTCGTCGCCATGGACAATCTGCGCAGAGACGCAAACCTCGTGCCGATGGGGGAATTCCTGCCTAGGGATGCGGAGCCGATGTCGCCCGTTCCCGTATCATCCGGCGATCTGGCCAGCATCATCTACACTTCGGGCACCACGGGCAGACCCAAGGGCGTGATGCTCTCGCACGGCAACATGCTTACCAATGCCCAAGCCTGCCTGGACACCTTCTTCGTCAGGGGAGACGATGTATTTCTTTCCTTTCTTCCTCTCTCGCACACTTTCGAGCGCACGCTGGGCTACTACCTGACCGTGATGACAGGCTCGACCGTCGCGTTCGCGCGCTCGATACAGCAGCTCTCGGAAGACCTCGCGAGCATACGCCCGACGCTGCTGATTTCCGTGCCGCGCATCTACGAGCGCGTGTATGCAGCAATCAAGGAAAGGCTGGAGGAAGGCGCGCCTTTGAACCGCTGGCTCTTCGAGCTTGCTGTGGAAACGGGCTGGGCGCGTTTTGAACATGAGCAGGGGAGAGGGGCATGGCAGCCCTCGTTTCTTCTGTGGCCGCTTTTGAAGAGGCTGGTTGCGCAAAAGATACTCGACAGGCTGGGAGGCCGTTTGCGTGTCGCCTTCAGCGGAGGGGCCGCGCTTTCGTCCGAAGTCTCGCGCGTGTTCATAGGCCTGGGGCTTCCGATAGTGCAAGGATACGGGCTGACGGAGACCAGCCCCGTGATCAGCGGAAACAGGCTGGATGACAATCGCCCGGACAGCGTAGGGCAGGCTGTAAGCGGCGTCGAAGTGAGGCTTGGCGAGCAGAACGTGCTGCTCGCCAGAGGGCCCAACGTGATGCTGGGCTACTGGAACAATCCTGAAGCCACGAAGGCAGTGATAGATCGCGACGGCTGGCTCAATACCGGGGATATCGCGCATGTTTCCGAGTCGGGGCATATCTACATCACCGGACGTATCAAGGAGATCATCGTGATGTCCAATGGCGAGAAGATACCGCCCAGCGACATGGAGATGGCCATATTGCAGGACCCGCTTTTCGACCAGGCGATGATATTCGGCGAGGCGCGGCCCTATCTCGTTGCGCTGGCCGTGCTGAACCCGCAGTCATGGCTGCATTTCGCGCATGAAGTCGGCATCCGTGCCGACATGCCCGAGGCGCTGACCGACAGCCGCGTCGAGGCCAAGGTCTTGAAGCGCATCTCGCGCAACCTGCGCGGGTTCCCGGGCTATGCGAGGGTGAACAGGGTGTTGCTGCTGCACGAACCATGGACCATAGACAACGGCCTCATGACGCCGACTTTGAAGATCAAGCGAGATGAGGTGGCGCGGCGCTATGCGCTGCAAATCGGGCGGCTGTATGAAGGGCATTGAGGCTAATGGCATGCGCAAGGTCGCGGTGCTGGGCGCGGGTGTGATGGGGGCGCAGATCGCGGCGCATCTGGTCAATGCGAACGTCGAGACCTGGATTTTCGAGTTGCCAGGCGAAAAAAATCCGAATGCCAATGCCGAAAAGGCGATCGATGGCTTGAACAAGCTCGACCCATCTCCCCTCGCGAGTCCTCGGAAGATCGTGTTCATCAACGCGGCCAATTATCTGCAGCACCTTCATATGATAGAGGAATGCGACCTGGTGATCGAGGCGATCGCCGAGCGCATGGACCTGAAGGCGGACCTCTACGGAAAGGTCGCGCCGCATCTTGCACCCCATGCGGTGCTGGCGAGCAATACCTCCGGGCTTTCGATCAACCAGCTGGCACTGGCCATGCCCGAAGATCTGAGGAATCGTTTCTGCGGCATGCACTTCTTCAATCCGCCGCGCTACATGCACCTGGTCGAGCTCGTTCCCTGCCGGGATACGGATGCAGGGCTCCTGGATACGCTCGAGACCTTCCTGGTCTCGACTCTGGGCAAGGGCGTTGTGCGCGCGAAGGACACACCCAGCTTCATCGCCAACCGCATAGGCGTTTTCTCCATGCTGGCCACGCGTTACCACGCGCATCTTCATCATCTGGGATTCGATCTGGTCGATGCTCTGACCGGGCGTTATCTCGGGCGCCCCAAGAGTGCGACCTTTCGCACGCTGGACATCGTGGGATTGGACGTGTTCGCGCATGTCGTGAACACGATGAGGATGAACCTGGTTGACGATCCATGGCACAGGCATTTCGAGCTGCCCGACTGGTTCGAGCATCTCGTGAACCAGGGAGCGCTGGGGCAGAAGACCAAGCGCGGCATCTACCAGAAGATAGGCCGCGATATCCACGTGCTCGATCTGCACACGAACGAATACCGGTTGTCGGACGCAAAGGTCGACGAAGGTGTAAGGGAGATATTGAGGGAGCGGGACTGGGCGAAGAAGCTCGCCGGATTGCGCGCCAGTCCGCATCAACAGGCGCAATTCCTGTGGGCGGTGTTTCGCGACGTGTTTCATTACTGCGCGCTGCAGTTGGAGCAGATCGCAGACAGCGCGCGCGATGTCGATTTCGCGGTGCGTTGGGGTTTCGGCTGGGACTATGGCCCTTTCGAGATATGGCAGGAGGCGGGCTGGCAGCAGGTGGCGGGCTGGATCGCCTCTGACATTGCAGAAGGCCTTGCGATGTCCGACGTGCCCCTTCCGGACTGGGCAGCAGATCCACTGCGCAAGGGCGTGCACACGGAACAGGGATCGTATTCGCCTTCGATGAATTCCCAGATACCCAGATCCGGACTTGCAGTCTATCGCCGCCAGCTTTTCCCGGACCCGTTGCTGGGCGAAGAGCGGCGCTATGGCGAAACGGTTTTCGAGACCGATGAAGCGAGCATGTGGCGCATGGAGGACGACATCGCCATCCTGAGCTTCAGGAGCAAGATGCACACAGTGAGCGACGGAGTGCTGGATTTCATGCTGCGCGCGATCGACGAGGCCGAGAAGAACTACGGCGCGCTGATATTGTGGCAGACCGAGCCGCCTTTTTCCTATGGCGCAAATCTGTTGCAGCTGATGCAGGGCGTACAGACGCCGCAAGGAGGGATTGTCGGAAAATTCAAACAGGCGGCGAGCCGCATCAAGTACACGATCGCGGGCGGCGGTGGATTCGGCGATGTGTTGAGCGCCGCGGCCGGCAACGTGCCGCATGTGGAGGCCGTGGTTGCCAAATTTCAGCAGGTATCCCAGCGCCTGAAATATGCGCGCGTGCCGGTGATCGCGGCGGTGGACGGGCTTGCCTTGGGCGGCGGCTGTGAATTTTCTCTGCACTGCGCGCGCATCGTCGCCACCCTGGAAAGCTATATCGGCCTGGTCGAAGTCGGCGTGGGCCTGCTGCCTTCGGGCGGGGGCTGCAAGGAAATGGCGCTGCGCGCATTTCAGGATGCGGAGCGCTTTGCAGGTGACGACCGCATTGATGTTTTCCCTTATCTGCGCCGCAGCTTCCAGAACATCGCGCTGGGCGAGGTATCAAAGAGCGCCGAATTGGCGCGAGAGATGGGTTATCTGCGCGCGTCGGACCGCATCGTGATGAACCGCTTCGAACTTTTGCACGTGGCGCATGCAGAGGCGCGGGCGCTGAACGCGACCGCTTACAGGCCGCCCTTGACGCTGAACAGGATCGCGGTCGCGGGGCGCACTGGCATCGCGACCCTGAAGGCCGCGATGGTCAACATGAGGGAGGGCGGGTTCATCTCCGACCACGACTACGACATCGGATGCCGCATCGCCGAAACCATGTGCGGCGGCGACGTCGATTCCGGAACGCTGGTCGACGAACAGTGGATTCTGGATCTCGAGCGCAAAAACTTCATGGAACTGCTCGCAAGTTTCAAGACCCAGGATCGGATCGAATACATGCTTAAAAACAGCAAGCCGTTGAGGAACTAGGCAAGAACAGCATAGCCGGCGTTGCGGAGACTTCCCACGGGTGCTAGATTTAGCCGTTGGCTGACATGAGACAGGAAAGGAAGTGCGGAAAATGTATTCAATAGACGTGAGTCTGGCCGATTTTGAGGAGAAGGTGGTTGCTGCCTCAGTCGTGCAACCTGTGGTGATCGATTTCTGGGCGCCCTGGTGTGCGCCCTGCAAATCGCTGAAACCCATATTGGAAAAGCTCGCGGAAGAATATGCGGGCAAGTTCCTGCTCGCCAAGGTCAATGCCGACGAGAACCAGGAGCTTTCCGCTAAATACGGGGTGCGAGGCATTCCTGCTGTGAAGGCGATGGTGGCAGGAAAGATAGTCAATGAATTCACCGGCGCATTGCCCGAGGGCGAAGTCAGGGCATGGCTCGAGAGCATCATACCAAGCCCATCCGAGGAGTTGCGTCTGGCTGCTTCAAAGATGCTCGCCCAAGGCGATCCTGCAGGAGCCCTTGGCCTGCTCGCGAAGGCGCACGGGCTGGACCCCGGGAATGAATGGGTGAGGGTGGACAGCGCCGAGATACTGCTGGAACAAGGGGAGTCTCTTGAGGCGCAAAGGCTTGTGGATAGCCTGCGCAATCCGGAGGTGCTGAAGGATGATCGTGTGCTCAAGCTTGCTGCGAGATTGAAATTCGTTCAGGCAGGATCAGCGGGCGACAGCGAGGCATCGCTCAAGGATGCGATCGCGGCAAACGGGGATGACCTCGACGCGAGGCTGAAGCTTGCCAATCTTTTGATCGGCCAGGACCGCCATGCGGAAGGCATGGATCAACTGATCGAGATCGTGCGGCGCAACCGAGGCTTCAGGGACGAGATCGCCAGAAAAACGCTGCTCGACGTGTTCAACCTGCTGGGCGGGCAGAACGAACTGGTGGCGGAATACCGCCGCAAGCTTTCGAGCGCGCTGTACTGAAATGAGGGAAGCCTACATCGTCGCAGCCAGGCGCACGCCGGTGGGCAAGGCGATACGCGGCATGTTTCGCAACACGCGCCCCGACGATCTGCTCGCGCACACAATTTCGAGCGTGCTCGCAGAAGCGCCCAGCCTCGACCCGGCCGACATAGACGACGTGATCGCAGGCTGCGCGATGCCGGAGGGGGAGCAGGGCATGAATGTCGCGCGCATCGCGCTTTTGCTCGCAGGGCTGCCTGACAGGGTGCCCGGCTTCACGGTGAACCGCTTCTGTTCATCCGGTCTGCAGGCGATCGCGCTCGCGGCGGATCGCATCCGTCTGGGCGAAGCGGACGTGATGCTCGCGGCAGGCACGGAGAGCATGAGCATGGTGCCGATGATGGGCAACAAGGTCGCGTTCAACCCGAGAATATTCGAAAACGAGCATGCTGGAATCGCATACGGCATGGGCCTGACCGCTGAGAAGGTTGCCGGGAGATGGCAGGTTACACGCGAGGACCAGGATGTCTATGCGCTGGCGAGCCATCTGCGCGCGCTCTCGGGCATCAACAACGGCGAATTCGAACAAGAGATCGCGCCCTATGCGATCCTCGAACGCGGCGCCGACATGAAAAGCCGTGAACTTCTCATGGACGAGCGCATCGCGTCGCAGGACGAGGGTCCGCGCACCGACACTTCGATCGAGGCACTGGGCACGCTCAAGTCCGTGTTCGCGCTGAACGGCACGGTGACGGCAGGCAACAGCTCACAGATGTCGGATGGCGCCGGTGCCGTGCTCCTGTGTTCGGACGTGGCGCTGAAGCGCTACAATCTCGAACCTATCGGAAAATTTTTAGGCTTCAGCGTGGCGGGCGTTCCCCCCGAGTTCATGGGCATAGGCCCTGTAGAGGCGATCCCGCGCGTATTGAAACAGACAGGCATGAGTCTCGGCGACATGAGCTGGATAGAGCTCAACGAAGCGTTTGCCGCTCAGACCCTTGCGGTGATGCGCGAGATGCATCTCGATCCGGATGCCGTCAATCCGCTGGGAGGAGCGATCGCGCTGGGCCATCCGCTGGGAGCGACCGGTGCAATACGCACCGCGACACTGCTGCATGGACTGAGGCGGCGCAAGCAGAAATACGGCATGGTGACGATGTGCATAGGTACGGGCATGGGTGCGGCCGGGATATTCGAGGCTTTGTGATTCTTGCATGGCGGTTGCGAACTACTGAAATGAAAGAGTGGAAATGAGCGAGGCGGAAAGGCTCAATGCGGATTGCCAGTCGGGCAGGCTGCAGGGCATCAGGGCAAATTTGAGGACGCAGGGAGATGCGTGGTACGGCCTGATCTCCGAGCGCTGCCCGCATATTTTCGCGAGCGTGCCCGTGTACATAAGCTTCGCAAGGCTGCAGCAGATGACCGAGGTGATTGCGGCGATAGGTCGCGTGGTCGGCCTGGAGGGGTGGGATCAGGGATTGGGGAGCGTGAGTCAGGAGGCGGGAGTCATGAGCAGGAAGCTGGGCAACCCCAAGGGCGCCTTCTTCGGCTATGACTTTCACGTGAACAGCGAGGGCGCGCATCTGATCGAGATCAATACCAATGCAGGCGGTGGATTCATGAATGCGCTGACACAGGTCGAACAGCGCGATCTGCCCGGCATCGCGGTTGCAGAACCCAATCTCGATCGCGTCTTCGTCGACATGTTCAGGAACGAGTGGCGCCTCATGCGCGGCTATCAGCCGCTTTCCTGCATGGCCATCGTCGACGAGCAGCCGGAAGGGCAGTATCTATATCCCGAATTCCTTTATGCGCAGCGGCTGTTCGACCGAGCGGGAATCAGGACGCTGATCCTGGATCCGTCTGTGCTTCAGGCAAGGGGAGACGGACTTTATGCCGGCGAGCAGAAGGTAGACATAGTCTACAACAGGCTGACTGATTTTACGCTTGAGCGATATCCTGTCCTGCTTGAAGCATGGCGGGATGAAATCGTGGTGCTGACGCCCGATCCTATGCACTATGCGCGTTATGCAGACAAGCGCAATCTGGCTCGGTTGACCGATGCGGACGAGCTGCGCGAACTCGGTGTCAGCGAGACCGATATTGGCATACTGCAAAAGGGCATACCGCATACATTCGTGGTTCAGCCGGAAAACGGAGAACGGCTCTGGGATGAGCGCAAGAAGCTGTTCTTCAAGCCATGCGGCGGTTATGGAAGCCGTGGCGCATACCGCGGCGAAAAGCTCACCCGCAGGGTGTTCGGCGAAATCCTGGAGTCGAACTATGTTGCGCAGCAGCTTGCACCGCCAAGTGAGCGCTGCGTGATCGATGGCGTTACGCTCAAGTATGACATGCGCTGCTATGTGTATGACGGGAAGATACAGCTTGTCGCAGCGCGACTCTATCAGGGTCAGGCGACCAATTTCAGAACGCCCCATGGCGGGTTCGCACAGGTCAGAGTGGTCGGGTAGAATATGAGCATGTCATCAATGCAAGGCTAAGGCGCATGCTGAACTCATTTCTGGCCATCGGTATCGGAGCTGCCCTGGGGGCGTGGCTGCGCTGGGGACTGGGTCTGTGGTTGAATCCCGTGTTTCCCACGCTGCCCATGGGCACTCTGGCGGCTAATCTCTTGGGCGGGTATCTGGTCGGACTCGCTGTCGCGTTTTTTGCCCAGCAGTCCGGCCTGCCTCCCGAATGGAGGCTACTCATCATCACGGGGTTTCTGGGCGGACTCACGACCTTCTCGACTTTTTCGGCGGAGACGGTGACGCTTCTGGTGCGAGGACAGTATGCATGGGGTGCCGGCATCATTGCCGCGCATCTTGGCGGTTCACTGGTCATGACGGTGCTGGGTATACAGTCATTCAGGCATCTGCACGGGGGGCAATGATGAACATGTTGAATTTCTATGTGTCCGAAAAGCAGAAGCATTCGGGCAAGCTTTTGTATGAATGGCTGCTCGAGGAGGGGAGGGCGCTCGGCATCACGGGTGGCTCTGCTTTTCGCGCGATCTCGGGATACGGCCGCCATGGCAGGATGCACGAAGAGGGGTTCTTCGAGCTTGCAGGAGAGCTGCCGGTGAAAGTCGAATTCATACTCGACGATGAACATGCAGAGAAGCTGCTTGCCTTGCTGCGCGACATGAACATGAGGATATTCTTCATGCGCACGCAGATCGAAGCCGGAACGGTCTAGGGATGCAGCTAACCGTGCTGGGGTGCAGTGCCGGGATAGGCGGTGCGCGCCGCACCACATCGCTCCTGCTCGACAAAGACATACTGATCGATGCGGGTAGCGGGGTTGGCAATCTGAGCCTGGACGAGATGGCATGTGTGGATCATGTCTTCCTGACACATGCGCATCTGGATCACAGCGGCTTCGTGCCCCTGCTTGCGGATGCGGCGGCCTTTCTGAGAGACCGCCCACTGCTGGTCCATGCTTTGGACGAGACCATCGCTGCCTTGAAGGCGCACATGTTCAACGGCGTGCTGTGGCCGGACTATACGGTGAAACCCAGCGTCGACGTACCCTATGTGCGTTTCGTGCGGGTCGACCATGGCGTACCGGTACAGCTTGGCAACAGGCGCATCTTGCCTCTTCCGGTTTGCCATTCCATACCGGCAGCCGGATACTGCATGGACAGCGGAAAAGCGAGTTTCGCGTTCAGCGCGGACACCACGCATTGCGACGCGTTCTGGGATGCGCTCAACGGAATCGAAAATCTCCGCTATCTGATGGTGGAGGTGACCCTGAGGAATGCCGATGCATCCATCGCGTCAGGGCACATGAGCGCAAGACTGCTGGCGAAGGGGCTGGACCGTTTGAAGAAAAATGTCGAGCTCTACATCACGCATCTTGAGCCCGGCAAGGAAGATTTAGTGATGGATGAAGTTTTGAAGATGTGCAAAAGTTTTTCCCCTGTGCGCATGCATCAGGGGCAACGTTTTGTTTTCTGATCTGCAAGGAGGCGTTATGAAGAGTCTGTTATTGGCTGCTGCTTTGATGTGTCTTGGTACGGCTTCTGTGGAAGCCAAGGTGATAGGGAAGGAAGTGGATTACCATTCGGAGGGGGTGACGCTCAAGGGCTATATCGCCTATGACGACAGGTTCAAGGGCAGGCGTCCTGCCGTTCTGGTGGTGCACGAGTGGTGGGGGCACAACGCTTATGCAAGGCACCGCGCGGACATGCTTGCAAAGCTCGGCTACACAGCGCTCGCAGTGGACATGTACGGCAATGGCAAGCAGGCCCATCATCCGGACGATGCGGCGAAGTTCGCGGCGGAGGTGAACAAGAACATGCCGATGGCGCGCGCGAGATTCGAGGCTGGCATGAATCTTTTGAAGCAGGAGCCGACCGTCGATCCTGACGAGATGGCGGCGATAGGCTATTGCTTCGGCGGCGGCATCGTTCTGAACATGGCTCGCGAGGGCGTGGATCTCAAGGGTGTGGCGAGTTTCCACGGCATGCTGGGAACCAAGGAGCCTGCAAAGCCCGGCGTGATCAAGGCGCGCATTATCTCGTTCTCAGGCGCTGAAGACCCGATGATACCGGCCACAAGCGTCGAGGCATTCAAGAAGGAGATGGACGATGCGGGCGCCAATTACCGTGTCGTGGTCTATCCCAACGCGCAGCATGCGTTCACCAATCCTGCAGCGGATGAGCTGGGTAAAAAATTCAAGCTGCCCCTCTCATACAACGAGAATGCGGACAAGGATTCATGGCAGCAGCTCATCGTATTCCTGCGGGAAATCTTTGCGAAGCAACCTTCCTGATGACGAGGGCCTCGCCAGCGCGTCTCTTTGACCGGATTGCCTGACGATGAATTATGCTTCGCTGATCGAGCACTACGGCTACTTTGCGCTGTTTCTGGGAACGTTGCTCGAAGGCGAGACGGTGCTGGTGCTGGCGGGCCTCGCCGCGTTTCAGGGATACCTCGCCCTGCACTGGGTGATCCTGATCGCGCTCTTGGGCGGTTTCCTGGGCGATCAGATCTATTTCTGGCTGGGGAGACGTCACGGCTCCTGGGTGTTGTCGCAGTTTCCGAGACTGCTCCCAGTATTCAAGCGTGCGGATCTGTTGATCGAACGCTACCATGAACTCCTGATCGTGGGCATCCGTTTTTTATACGGGTTTCGCACCGTGGGACCGATGGCGCTCGGCATGAGCAGCGTGCTCGCATGGCGCTTCATGCTTTTCAATCTGCTAGGCGCCGTGATCTGGGCCGCAGGCATAGGAAGCGCGGGCTATCTTTTTGGAGACGCGCTGACCCTGATTTTCAACGACCTGAAGAAGGTTGAAGAAGCGCTGCTCGCCTTCATGCTGTTTGTGGGGGGCGCCGTCTGGGCATGGCGTCGCTACCGGTTCAGGAGGAAATTCAAGTAGAAGTGGTCGAAACGATTTGGATGCTTCTTGAGTTGACATTAACGCGTAGTATTAAAGCTTTGCGGTATGAATTTGAACGCATGACTAGTTGCATATTGTGATAGTACATTCACAGACTATTTATTGCGGGGTCTGATGATGAATATCCACCATAACAAATACGGCACTGAATAAAATATTACTGACAGCAATATACCTTTTACTCCATGGGGCGCGATCACGGTCTCGGTCACAAATATAGATCTCCCAAAAATTGATGCTACTGGTATATAGTAAAGAGAAAGAATTACAAGTATTAAGAATCCGAAGCCGCCAGGAAGTGGAAAACGGTTCATCAATAGTAATTCGAGAATATTTGGAACGATGACTGTAAGTATAAATAACCTTTTAAATATCTTGTATTTTCGTGACTGGTTATAAGTGTTTGCGATATTCATTGGTCAATCCCTCGAAATAGAAAAAGTTCGCGGATTACATTATTCACAAAACAGGTGTGCTAAAAATACGCTGATGATTGATATGAAACAAGTTTGTATTTTTTACACCCAGTTAGGCACCCGACCTGCTAAAAGATTATGTCTTTTATTGGGGTCTACATTTACGAAAATGGTATTCGAATCCTGATCGTGCGCCATCAGCATAGGAAGCCCGGCTACTCAGATAGCAGGCGATAGTCATGCGCTGTCCAGCGATGCCAACCCATCATTCAAAAAATAAACAACAAGAATGGGGTATGGTCTAGCAATAAAGCATTGCAGGCTGGTTTCGATTCACAATGCGTGAATGACGAGACTTTTTCTACACACCAACCCTCGTTGGGCATCTTGATGCCGTAAGGCACACAGGTGTAATCACTGCTGTCCAAAATAGCCGAATCCGAATGAATTCCCCCTTGATCTGATGCGGGTTCTGGACGGGTTGTTGTGGTTTTCCAAGATCGTGCCTCCTTGTGCTGTCCAAGATCAAGCGAAGGCCA
>JAJXTH010000053.1 GCA_021783995.1 Pseudomonadota bacterium | reverse complement strand
ACCTCCAGTAGCACACCGCGACCGTTGCCAGCACGAAGAGATCGAGCTCCTCGAAAAACAACCAGCCGCTCCACGCGGAGAAATCGGCCATCGGAAGGATCGCCGGGATGAAAAATAGCCAGCTTTCTGGATATCGCCAGAGAACAGCCGCATAGGCCAGCAAGGCCGCACCTAGCCAGAACGGGTTCAACGGATAATGCATCAGCGCGAAAACGATGAGGCCAAGGCTTGCCATGATCAGCGGAAGACGAGCCAGGTGCCGCGCGATGCCGGGATTTTTCGTCATCGTTGGACGCTTCGCAAAAGCCGGGCTTGCGCCGGATTCAATCACGCTTGATGCGCCCACGGTGCTTGTTCACACTCTTGCCCAGTTCCGAGATGATTTCCGATGCGGCATCTATGATCTGCGCGGGGCCAAAACCCGCGCCAGCCATTTCGCGGTAGAACGACTTGGCCAGTATCTTAGCCATCCTCCCTGGATTCTGCGCATCGCTGATCTTCTGCGCAGTCATGCCGCCTCCCAGCGACATCTGCGCAAAGCGGGAAGCCAGTGTGCGCTTGAGTTGCTGGCTCTGTATGATATTTCCCGTGAAAGCCGCGATGATTTCCATCGCATGCAGATCATCCCCGGTGAAATTACTCCTGCGCCTCAAGCCGTTGATGTTGATCACACCCAGAGCCATCCCATCTGCCCTGACGGGGACGCATATCATCCCCTTCATCGGCGCATCAGGATATCTCGCATATTTGGCGAACCTGGATTTGCCGATGTCTTCTATCAGCAGCGGTGCACCGCTTGCCAGCACATGGCCCGATATCCCGTCGCCTTTCTTCACGGACTCCCTGTAGGCTTCATTGGGCAGACTCCCGAAGTTTGCGCACACCCTCATGCTTGCGCCGTCGTCCGACAGCATGATGGAGCAGTTCTTGACATCGACAACGTCGGCCACCACGGACGAGAGCCTCTGCAGATTGTCGTCCAGACTCTGGTCCGAACTCTGAAAATTCGTCAGCGAGCTTAACCCGGAAAGCAGGTCTTCTGCGTGATTATTCATCGCGTGCGCACCTTGCCATATAGAATGTATGGGATATAATATAGCCCAACGTATGGCAGCGGCAACTCATCTCGATTCAAACGGTGCGTTCACCTGTGTGCATCCAGGTTTCTTCTGCTCCCCCTCATGCGCACGTTCACAATCCAACCCGACCCTAGCATGACTCAAAAGACATATCGCATGGATTCTACGCTGGCCTTTTTCGTCGAGGAAATCCGGTCTGCGTCCGAAATCATATCCGCCAGCGAATATTCGGAACCGGTAGCGAGCCACCATCACTTCAAGTTCAGGATCGCGCAGAACCACCACCACCACAATTCGGCCAACCAGCTGATAGACAGGATGTATTCGTGGCGCGGCTATGAAACGGGCAAAACCCTGGCGTCCGATCCGGACAGGACGACCATCATCGCCTATTCGAATGAAAACGCCATCGGCACATTGTCCATAGCCTCCGACTCCAGCATGGGACTGCTGGCAGACCAGCTGTATCACGAAGAACTGAACCGTCTGAGAAATGAGGGTTGCAGCCTTTGCGAATTCAGGGGGCTTGCCGTGGAGGCCGGCATCAAATCCAAGCGCCTGCTGGCAAGCCTCTTCCACATCGGCTATCTCTACCCTTACAGCATCTCCAGTCACACGGATGGCGTGATCGAAGTCAACCCCAGACACGCGGGCTTCTACGAGAAAAGGCTGGGCTTCACTCGCATCGGTACCGAAAGAATCTGCCCTCGCGTCAATGCTCCTGCAGTGCTTTTGCGCACGAATTTCTCCTACATGGCAGAACAGGTCAGGAGATTCGGTGGGATGTTGGAAAAGGCTGCCGGCGAAAAGTCGCTCTATCCCTACTTTTTCTCCGATGCCGAGGAAGCAGAAATACTATCCCGCCTGATCAGCCTCTCATCCTGAATGACACAATCGCAAAGGGCGCGTGCCCGTGTTTTGCGAGAATATATCCGTAACCAACGCGCAGGGCTGGGTAGTTTTAAACGCGCATCAACACGCGCATCACTAATTTGAATCTCAAAGCCGCAATAAAAAAGGGGAAACCGAAGTTTCCCCTTGTTTTTCACGCCTTTATTAATTTTTTCACAACTTTATTCTTGCAAAACACCGAGGGAATTATCCGAAATTCTTTGCGACGAAATCCCAGTTCACAAGGTTGTTCATGAAGGTCTCGACGAACTTGGGGCGCATGTTGCGATAGTCGATGTAGTAGGCGTGCTCCCATACGTCCACGCACAGCAGCGCGCGGTCGCCGGTGGTCAGCGGCGTGCCTGCCGCACCCATGTTGACGATGTCCAGCGTGCCGTCGGCCTTTTTCACGAGCCATGTCCAGCCGGAGCCGAAATTGCCGACAGCAGAAGTCTGGAAAGCCTTCTTGAATTCGTCAAGGCTGCCCCATTTCGCGTTGATCGCAGCCGCAAGCGCGCCAGTCGGTGCGCCGCCGCCAGCTGGCTTCATGCAGTTCCAGAAGAAGGTGTGGTTCCAGACCTGCGCGGAATTGTTGTATATGCCGCCTGCTGGCGCCTTCTTGATGATGGATTCGAGGTCCAGCGACTCGTATTCGGTGCCTTTGATCAGGTTGTTCAGGTTGGTCACATAGGCCTGGTGATGCTTGGCGTAGTGATACTCGAATGTTTCCTTGGACATGTGCGGCTGCAGTGCATCCATTGCATAAGGCAGAGCTGGCAGGGTATGTTCCATGATTTTTTCCTTTTTTATGAAGTTGCAGAGATAAAATAAAGTGGCGAAATAATACCACAGCTTTTTTGTCAGGCTTCGAGGAATTTTCCGCCTGCAAAGATCAGGCCGCAGCGTATGGTCTTGCCTGGGTATATGGCCTGCATCGCACCGCGATATTCCTGAAGTTGCGCCGCATGGCTTTCGGACGCCATCCCTGTCTTGTAATCCAGCACCCAGACTTCATGCTCGAATTCGACCAGGCGGTCGATGCGCCTGAGTTCCCCTGCCGAGTTGACATAGCTTAACTCATTCGAGGCTGTCAGAAAATATCGCGCATCAAAAAATCGCACAAGATCAGGCGCGCCCAGTATTTCCTGCGCCTTTTGCATGAGCAGCGGCATCTGTTCCGCAGGAATGTTCGGATTGCGCTGCAACGCACCCCCCTTCCCCGCTTGCAAGGGATAACCAACGACTTGCCCGCTTGCAGGCTTAGTCGAATGGCTAGTTGTTTGATCAGGGATTAAGGAAGAGGGTGCAAGTTTCTGCAGCAGGCCGTGCAACCAGATGCCCTCGTTCTGCTGCTCGGTCAATGGAGGCCTGCGCCTGCCTGTCGGCAGCGGAAGAGTGAGTTCAGGCAACAAAGGATTGTGGATTGTGAACTCGGGATTGCGCCCGCAAGAGGCAGGCCGTGCGGTATCCGTAGCTGGCGCTACGACCGCTACGCTCAGGACTGATGATT
>JAJXTH010000037.1 GCA_021783995.1 Pseudomonadota bacterium | reverse complement strand
TTCCCATCCCGAACAGGACAGTGAAACGGCTCCGCGCCAATGATAGTGTGGATTACCCATGCGAAAGTAGGTCATCGTCAGACTCCTTGCAAACACCAAAGCCCTCTTCATGAGGGCTTTGGTGTTTTAGTATTATCGTTTTGCGCAGGCTTTGCAGCTCGGGTCTTTCTGAAATCTGCTTAGCCTGATGACCATGTCCAGCGCATCGACGGTCAGCAGCTTTCCAGTCAGTCCTCTGTCGATGCCGGCCAGCAGTTTCAGCGTTTCTGCTGCCTGTATTGAACCTATCATGCCGGTCAGCGGAGAGAATACGCCGCTGGTGGCGCATCTCACTGCGGCAGCCTCGCTGTCTTCTGGGAACAGGCAGTTGTAGCATGCCGAATCAGGGTTTCTGAAATCGAACACGCAAGCAAGACCCGAGAACTGAATGGCGGCTCCTGACACCAGAGGCTTTTTGTGCGCGAGGCAGGCCTTGCTGATCGCGTAGCGGGCGGCAAAATTGTCGCTGCAATCCAGAACTACATCGGCTTCAGGGACCAGGACTTCCAACTGAATTGCATCGGCGAGCAGAGGCGCTTCGATGCAAACGGTTTCGGGATTGATCTCCGAGATGGTCAGGCACGCGGAAGCAACCTTGGACAGTCCTATCGTCGATGTGCGGTGTGCGATCTGGCGCTGCAGATTGCCAAGGTCGACCTGGTCGTGATCGCAGAGGGTGAGTCGGCCAACGCCGGTGGCCGCAAGGTAGAGTGCTGCGGGAGAACCGAGCCCGCCGAGCCCTATGATCAGGACGTTCGCATTCAGTATGCGCTGCTGTCCTTCTATGCCGATTTCGTTCAGCAGGATGTGGCGAGCATAGCGCTGGAGCTGAATGTCGTTCATGCGTTATTCGTATTCGCGCAACTCGGGAGGAATGCTTGCATATTCATGGTGGGGATGCTGGCCGCTGATCTCGACAAATACATCCTTCTCGTTCTTCTTGGTGGGATGGCTCCTGATCTCCATGTTGTGGCGTCCGGTGTCCTCGCAGTAGTAGATGATGTTGCGGGCCATCTGATGCAGGAAGCTGTGGTCGAGAAAAAATCCTTCCTGTTCCAATGCTTGCTCGAGCCCGGCCAGCGTGTAGTCCTTCAGGTTGTAATGTACTTCAAGCGCAAAGGGTTTGTCGGAGTGGGCAACTTTGAGCCTGGGCAGACCGCTCAGGATGGACAGTGCGCGATCAGCCTGATCGGCAGGTTCCGCAGAGAACAAAAGCTCACGTCGTTTCTCCAGATCATTGTCCATGGTGCTCTCCTGTTAGGCTATTTCCCTTGCAGTATGCTGATGCCCTTGAGCAGGTTCAGCGCCTGATTGAGCTGATAGTCACCCTTGGCGCCAAATTCTGCCGGAGCGGATGTTTCAGGATTGGGCTTGGGCTCGACTTTTGGCTTGCGCGCAAAGTCCGTCTTGTCGTCCGGTTGCTTGTCATTGATCAGATGCTTGCCAAGATCCGACTCGCGCAGGTTAAAAACGCTGTCGGCACCAGTCGATCCTGGATCCTCGACGAGGATGTCGGGAACGATGCCCTTGGCCTGGATCGAGCGGCCATTCGGAGTGTAGTAGCGTGCCGTGGTGAGCTTGAGCGCGGTGTTGTTGCCCAGAGGCAGCACTGTTTGGACCGACCCCTTGCCGAATGTCTGTGTCCCCATGATCACGGCGCGTTTGTGATCCTGTAGCGCGCCAGCCACGATCTCGGAAGCAGAGGCTGAGCCGCCGTTGACCAGCACGACCAGAGGAACGCTCTTGATCGAAGATGGGATGATCTTTTCATAGTCTTTCTTTACGCCATTGCGCAGGTAATATTCCGGCGAGGCAGTCAGATGCATCTTGGCCTCCGGGGTACGGCCATCGGTGTATACGACCAGCGCATCAGGCGCCAGAAAGGCAGCGGATACCGCGACGGCACCATCGAGCAAACCGCCCGGGTCGTTGCGCAGATCCAGCACCAGCCCCTTGAGTGGTCCCTTGTTCTCCTTGACCAGCTTGTCGAGTGCGGCCGCCAGACTTTCACCGGTGTGCTCCTGGAACTGTGTGATGCGCACAAACCCATAACCGGGCTCTGCCATTTTTGCCTTCACGCTTTGCACCTTGATCACGGCGCGCACCACGGTGATGACGAGAGGCTTGTGTTCGTTCTTGCGCAGGATCGTGAGCACGATCTTGCTGCCGGGTTTGCCGCGCATGCGTTTTACCGCATCATTGAGCGACATGCCCTTCACCAGCGTGTCATCGAGTTTGAGTATCAGGTCTCCTGCCTTGACGCCCGCCAAATAGGCAGGCGTATCCTCGATCGGCGAGATGACCTTGATAAGACCATCCTCCATGCCGACCTCGATGCCCAGGCCGCCGAACTCTCCTTGCGTGCCGGCCTGCAGTTCCTTGTAATCATCCGCATCAAGATAGGCGGAATGGGGATCCAGGCCGCCCACCATGCCCTTGATCGCATCGGTGAACAGTTGCTTGTCAGACACGGGTTCAACGTAGCTGCTCTTGATCTGGCCGAACACTTCCGAGAAGGCATGCAGTTCTTCTATGGGCAATGGTGTTGCCGCGGTTCCTTTTTCTGCCATTGCGGCAAAATGTAGGCTCAGCGAGACACCGGCTATCAAACCCAAACCTATCAGACCAACTTTCTCAAGAACGCGCATAAACACCTCTAATCATTTTTTGGCCAGCCATTTCATGGGATCGAGAGGATGGCTCTCGTGGCGCAGCTCAAAGTATAAACCGGAATCCGAATTTCCGCCGCTGCTGCCCACAGCTGCGATGGTATCGCCTCCCTGTATTCTGTCTCCTACCTGTTTGTACAGGGTTTCGTTGTTGCCGTAAAGGCTCATGTAGGCATCACCGTGGTCGACGATGATGATGTTGCCAAATCCGCGCAGCCAGTCTGCAAAGACGACCTGCCCAGCTGCGATCGCCCTGACTGGCTGGCCGCTTGCTGCCTTGATGAACAGACCTTTCCAGAGCACGGTGCTGTCCGGGCGTGCCGTGCCGAATCTGTTGCTGATCACTCCCTTGACGGGCAATGCCAGTCTGCCCATGAGCTCTTCGAAAGGCTTTCCGTCAAAGCGATTGTCGGGGAGGCTTTCGTTGCGCTGAGCGGACTTGCTTTTGGTTTTTGTGCTTTTGGGTTTTGCAAGTATTTCGGCAATCCTGCTGACGACCCTTGCAAGCCTGTTTTCATCCCGCTGCAACCGCGTGATCTCGTGACGCTGCTGGCTCAATTGCTTGGAGATCTTTCCAAGAACCTGCTGTCTGTCGCGCTGATCCTGCTCCAGCTTGATTTTTTGTGTAGCCTCCTCGGTGCGCAGTGCAGAGAGCGTCTCTCTTTGTGTCTTCAGGTTTTCGCTGACCTTGTTGAGTTCATCGAGATTCCTGCGCATGTTTTCCAGCCAGGCTGCGCGGTTTTTGGCAATGTATGAAAAATACTGCAGATCGCGTGCAACCTTGTCGGGATCCTGGTTGTCAAGCAAGAGCTTGAGGTATTCATGCTTGCCTCCCAGATACTGCTGGTAGAGCAGATCGGAGAGCAATGCCTGCTGGCGTGCGATTCGATCGTTCAGCTGCTGCTGCTGTTTTTGCAGTTCACTTAACCTTGCATCAGCCTCATGCTGTCTGTCGGACAGCTCAGCTATTTTACGGCTGCTGTCGCTGATGGCCTTTTCCGATGCACGCAAAGCGTCTGCGGCTTCGGATTTGGATACGCTGGTTTTTGCGATCTCACCTTGCATCCTGCTGATGCGCTGGCGCAGACTGTCCAGGTCATCCTGCTGGCTGCCTGATGCAGCATGACAGAAGACAGAGAACAGAAGACAGAAGACAGGGAGTTGTATGGAGAAGCCATATCGTTTTATTGGTTTCTCTCTTGCTGTTTTCATGTCACCAGTTATCTGCCCTCGGTTATTTGGATGAGGCTTTCCCCAGTCATTTCCTGCGGTTTTGGCAGGCCCATCATCGACAGGAGGCTGGGCGCGATATCCTGCAGTGATCCGTGCTCTAGCAGTTCAGCCGGTCTTCCGATGTAAAGAAAGGGGACAGGATTGAGCGTGTGTGCGGTATGAGCCTGATGCGTCGAGTTGTCCATCATCTGTTCCGCATTGCCATGGTCCGACGTGATCAGAATTTCCCCGCCGGTGGACTGCATGGCCCTCACCGCGCGGCCTATGCATGCATCGAGCGCTTCAACTGCTTTGGTCGCCGCCTCCATGTTGCCGCTGTGGCCCACCATGTCGCCGTTGGCGTAGTTGCAGACGATGAGCGAGTACTGGCGGCTCAGGATTGCCTCTTCGAGTTTGTCGGTCACGAGGTAAGCGCTCATCTCCGGCTGAAGGTCATAGGTTGCCACCTTGGGCGAAGGGATCAGGATGCGGTCTTCGCCTGGATAGGGCTGTTCCTTGCCGCCGCTGAAGAAATAAGTCACATGAGCATATTTTTCGGTTTCCGCAATGCGCAGTTGCTTCAATCCCAATCCTGAGACGTATTCTCCAAGGTCATTGTGTATGGCCTCGGGAGAGAAGGCGGAGGGTATGGTGAATTCCGCACCGTAATTGCTGAGTGAGATGAAGCTGGCAAGCTGGGGTATATAGGCGCGTGGGAACCCATTGAATGCCTTGTCCGTCAGCGCGCGCGTGATCTCCCGCGCACGATCTGCGCGGAAATTCATGAATACGACCGCATCGCCATCCTGCATGGGAGATGCATCGCCTATGCGGATGGGCTTGACGAATTCATCCGATTCGCCGCGCGCATAAGCGGCATCTAACGCGCTTAGCGCGTCGGCCGCCGAGTATTCTGCCTTGCCTTGGGCCAGCAATTCATAGGCCAGTTCGACGCGTTCCCAGCGGTTGTCACGGTCCATGGCATAGAATCTGCCGACCATGCTCGCGATCTTTCCTACACCCAGCGCGTTGCATCTGGACTGCAATGCGGTCAGCGATTGCGCGGCACTCTTGGGCGGCGTGTCCCGTCCATCGAGGAAGGCGTGCAGGTACACTTTTGCAAGTCCATTTCTTGCGGCCATCTCAAGCATCGCAAAGATATGATTTTCATGGCTGTGCACGCCGCCTGCCGACAACAACCCCATGATATGCAAGGCACTGCCGTTCTTCTTGGCGGTATTGATGGCCTCGAGCAGGGCTGGATTGGAGAAGAAGCTTCCGTCCTCGATTGCCACATCAACCCGGCTCAAATCCTGATAGACCACGCGTCCCGCGCCGATGTTGAGATGCCCCACCTCTGAATTTCCCATCTGCTTTGACGGCAGGCCCACAAATTTTTCCGAGGCGTTGATCAGCGTGTGTGGATATTCGCGCCAGAGCTTATCCCAGTTGGGTTTGTGGGCTGCAGAGATCGCGTTCGATTCGGATTCCTCGCGGTAGCCGAAGCCATCCAGAATGAGCAACAAGACAGGAGTAGCTTTCATTAGGGTAATATAATATACAATGGGTTTGCAGTTTCAGAATGGCGTATTTTAACCGAATTGGATTGGAGTTATAGGGACATGGTGAACAAAATTATAGACAGGGACGAAGATATTCAGCAGGCATCGCAGGCAATCAAGGCTATCGCTCACCCATTGCGCCTTAAGATACTGTGCGTGCTGGGAGATCAGGAAATCAACGTACAGGACATCGTGGACCATGTCGGCACCTCGCAGAGCAACATCTCCCAGCACCTGGCGATATTGCGCGACAAGGGAGTGTTGGCCACGCGCAAGGATGCGAACAAGGTCTTTTACCGGATAGGAGATCTGCGCACGCTCAAGCTTGTGAGCATGATGAGGGAAGTATTCTGTTCCGCGTAGCGTCTTTCAGCTGGCATGTAAAATCAGCCGGCAGTCAGCGTGGATGATCGCCGTGAAAAAATGCTCGGCTCTTTGTCGGCTGCAAGCGTCCAGGCGACCCCCATCCATTGGTTCACGTGGAATCTTGCGAAGTGGTAAAGATTTACTTCGGCTTCGCGATCTCCTTGATTTTCGGCATGCCGGTCTCCACATAGCTGACACCGGTGGTCGGTGCGGTATTGCGCCACCCTGCACGGAAAATCCGGTAAAATTGCATAGATCAACTTCAGGAGGTTCAACCATGAACGCAGAACGCATCGTCAGAATCGTTGCAGGCACTTTCGTCATGCTGTCTTTGGCGCTGGGCGTGGAAGCAAGCCCGATATTCGTGAGCAAGTATTTTCTTTTCTTCACCGCCTTTGTTGGTTTTAATCTGTTCCAGTCCGGATTCACCAAGATCTGCCCGCTGAACAACATACTTGCGAAACTGGGCGTTAAAGGCGGTTCTTGCTAGAAAGCGCTGGTTTCCATCAGGCTCGCATCGGGCTATTCCTGGTCGGGCTGATGTGGGTGTTTCCGTTCCTATACTATCGCCATCAATATCCGCTTACCACGTTTGACCAGGAATGGTGGTGCGCACTGCTGGGCGTTCTGGCAGCCTCAATCGGAATGCTGCTTGATCCGGACTGCTGGAAAAGTCCGCAAATTCCACGCATCGCCACCCTGCCCGCTGCGCTGATCCTTCTGGCGTTGCTGCAGAGCGCGCTGGGCCTGATCGTATATTTCGATCAGGCCTTGCTGTATATACTATATCTGCTGTTTGCCCTGCTCCTGATGGCGCTTGGTGTCCATCTCAGAGACAGACTCGGGTTTGATAGGATGGCCTTTCTTCTGGCAGTATTCCTGCTGCTGGGGGCGGAGCTCGATGCTGTGATAGGCGTGCTTCAGCATTTTCATTGGCGCACGCCTTTCGATACGGTGATCGTCAAGGCCTATGCCACGGTGTACGGCAATCTTGCGCAGGCAAACCACTTTGCAGACTATATCGCGCTTGGGCTGATCTCGCTTGGGCTGCTCTTCCAGTTGCGCCGTGTCAATGTTGCCGCTGTCGTGCTGCTTGTGCTGCCTTTGCTTTTTGTGATGACGCTGAGCGCATCGCGCAGCAGTTGGCTTTATCTCGCTGCAATGGCTTTGCTGGCGTGGCGCAGCGGGGCTGTGATGTTGCAGCGTTACTGCCTGATGCTGCTGGCGGGCTTTGTGCTGATGCACGGCATCGTCGAGCTTCTGCCCGGCGGCATCACCACATGGCAGCGCTTCGCCGGGGAGGATGGGAGCGGTGGCATACGCTTGTATCTGTGGCATGAGGCATGGCTGATCTTCAAACAGTCACCCCTGCTTGGTGCTGGCTTTGGCCAGTTTGCATGGCAGCATTTTTTGCTGGGGCCTATATTGCACAGGACGAATATCACGGGCCTTTACGACAATGCGCATAACCTGATCTTCCAGCTGGGCGCCGAGACCGGGATCGCCGGTCTGGCTGTGTTTTTTACCGCACTTGCAGCATGGTTCCACGGCCTCATGCGGATCGAAATGAATCCTGCGCGCTGGTGGGCTTATTCTGTCCTGGCCGTGCTTTGCGTGCACAGCCTGCTCGAATATCCGCTTTGGTACAGCTACTTCATGTCGATCGCGGCGGTGCTGCTGGGTGCGCTGGATGAGAGGCGCTATCGTTTGCGTGGTGTGGGAGCAGCGCCCTTGGCTGTGGTTTTGCTTGCAGGCATGTTTGCGCTTTACCAGTTGCGTGCGGGATATCAGGAAATCAAGGGCATGCTCGTGACGACGCCCGCTTCGGGCGCTGCCTTCGAGCGCGACTTCATGGTCATGCGCGGCAAGTCCATACTGTCGCCTCTGGCCGATTTCTTCGCGAGTTCCTATATAGAGGTGAATGCGGATCATCTGGATGAGAAACTGGCTTTTAACGGCAAGGTGATGAGGTTCATGCCGGTTGCCGAGCCTGCCTATCTGCAGGCATATCTGCTGGCGCAGGATGGCAGAATGGATCAGGCAAAGAGCGCGTTCGAGCAGGCATACTGGTCATATCCATATGAAGATCAGAAACAATTGGTCAAATTGGCAGATAAAGACCCCGCGCATTTTGCCGCTCTGTTAAAATTCGCGCATCAGACTGAACAGGAGTATGCAGGTGCAATTCATAACAAGTAATATTTTCCCCATACTGATGGCGCTCTTCAGCGGCACGATGATCCTCTGGTCCTTTTTTGGCAACCGCTTTCGCGGCGTGAAGGAGGTGGATGTCAACGGTGCGCTGCAGCTCATCAATCACAAGAATGCTTTCGTGCTGGATGTGCGGGAGCCTTCGGAGTTTGAGAGCGGACATCTTCTGAATGCCAAGCTCGTGCCGCTGGGCAAACTCAAGGAGCGCATCAAGGAGCTTGAGAAGCACAAGGACAAGCCCATGGTGGTGGTTTGCAGGAGCGGCAACCGCTCGGGTACGGCTTGTGCGATTCTGTCCAAATTTGGTTTTACGCAGGCTTACAATCTGATGGGAGGCATGATGGCATGGCAGAAAATGAATTTACCGGTGCAAAGATAATGGCGAAGATCGTGATGTATTGCACCGAGGTGTGCCCGTATTGCGTGCGCGCAGAGCAGCTGCTGAAACGCAAGGGCGTGACCGAGATTGAAAAGATCCGGATAGATCTCGAGCCCGAGCTGCGCATCGCAATGGTGGAGAAGACTGGGCGGCGCACCGTGCCGCAGATTTTTATCGATGAGCGGCACGTTGGCGGCTATGACGATCTGGCCGCACTGGATCAGGCCGGCGGTCTCGAGCCTTTGTTGGCTTCTTAAAATTCTTGAGGAAAAAGCATGAGTGAAACGCCAGTGTTCAATATGGACAAAATCTATGTCAAGGATCTCTCGCTGGAGATCCCGAATGCGCCCCAGATCTTTCTGGAGCGTGAGGCTCCGCAAATCGAGGTGCAACTGCATACCGCGGCAAGCGCAATAGACGAGGACGTCTATGAAGTGACTGTGACCTCAACGGTGACCGCCAAGATCGGCGAAAAGGTGATGTTCCTGATCGAGGTGAAACAGGCTGGCATCTTCACCGTGCGCAATGTGCCGGAGGCGGAAAAGACGCCAGTGCTTGCAGTGGTATGTCCAAACATCCTGTTTCCGTATTTGCGCGAAGTGGTCTCGGATGTGTCCGTGCGCGCAGGCTTCGCGCCTGTCCTGCTTAGCCCGATCAATTTCGAGGCGCTGTACCAGCAGCAACAGGCTCAATCCCAAGCTGCCGGTGCGACGATTCAATAATGAAACGCCTGGCGGCTCTGCTTTGCATGTGTGTTGCGACCGCAGCACAGGCAGTGGACTATGTCTCTGTCGCCGAGCCCGTCGCGATTCTTTACGACGCACCTTCGCTGAAGGCAAAGAAGCTGTTTGTCGTGAACCGCTACATGCCGTTCGAGCAGGTCGTAACCGTGGAAAACTGGACCAAGGTGCGCGACCATTCTGGAGGCCTATACTGGGTCGAGAAGCGTGCGCTGTCGAACAAGAAGTACGTTTTTGCACTTAATCCGCTGGTCGATGCTTATGCGACACCCGACGCGTCTGCGCCTCGCGTGTTTCAGGTAAAACAGCAGGTCGCGCTGGAGGTGCTTGAATCCACCGGAACAGGCTGGGTGAAGGTGAGGCACAAGGACGGTGATGTCGGCTATGTGCGCAGCGCTGATGTGTGGGGACAGTAAGCGGATGACAGCCAACGGCAAACAGCAGATAGAAATGAAGCTGCGGCAAGACAGCATGACCCGCCGTCACCGGTTTTGTGTATCCGGTCTTCTGGTGTGAAATGAATATTACAGTTATCGGCGCCGGGGCATGGGGGACATCGCTGGCCATAAGTTTGGCACAGCGGCATGGCACCATTCTCTGGGGAAGGGATGCAGCGCAGATCGCAGGCATGCGCGCTACGCGCTGCAATCAGCGTTATCTTCCGGATGTGCAACTCCCGGAAAACCTCTTGCTGAGCTCGGATTTCGAAGAAGCGATGGCGGGCGCGGAGCTACTGATACTCGCAGTGCCGACCGCCGCATTGCGCAAGATGCTGCAAGAAATCGCCGTCCGCTTCCCGCTCTCTGACTCTCTCACGCATGCGGGAGAGAGAACAAACGAGAAGGGCGCTGTTAGACTTCCCGACGTGATATGGCTTTGCAAGGGTCTTGAGATGCAAACATCACTGCTTCCGCATCAGGTTGCCGAGGAGGTTTTGCCAGCCGGATTTCATCGCGGTGTTCTTTCCGGCCCGAGTTTTGCGCTGGAGGTGGCGCAGGGTCTGCCCACCGCGCTGGTGCTGGCATCCAAAGACGAGGCGTTTGCGCAGTGTGCAGCATCAGTGCTGCATCACTCCCGGCTCAGGATATATGCCAGCAATGATCTGGTCGGGGTGGAGATCGGCGGCGCCGTGAAGAATGTGATGGCGATTGCCGCAGGCATCTCGGATGGAATGAGTCTCGGCAACAATGCGCGTGCAGCGCTCATCACCCGGGGGCTTGCAGAAATCGCAAGGCTGGGCATCAAGCTTGGCGGCCGCCCGGAGACGCTGGGCGGGCTGTCAGGCGCTGGGGATCTGATCCTGACCTGCACCGGGAACCTGTCTCGGAACAGGCGCGTGGGTCTGATGCTCGCAGAGGGCAGGAAGCTCGACGAGATACTTGACGAGATCGGACATGTTGCCGAAGGCGTGTACGCGGTGCGCGAGGTGCATGGGCTTGCAAAACGTTTGGGCGTGGACATGCCCATCTGCGAGGCAGTCTATCGCGTGCTCTATGAACATGTCCCCGCGCGTGAGATGGTCGATTATCTGCTCAATCGCACGACCAGCCTCGAGTTCAGCCAGTAGTCATTCTTTGCGTGCCTGGCCACGCGTTTCATTCGGCAAGCTATAATCCATATTTATTTCTCCGCGCTTAACCCATGTCACTTGCCAAGACCTACACCTTAGCTGATGTCGTTCGCTGGTACAGCATGCACGAGTTGAACAAGGCCAAGGCGTACCTGAATTCGATTTCACAGCTGGTCATCCAGCCGAACGCAATCACGGCTCAGGTCAAGGGATCGGCAAGGCAGCCATATGCGGTGGAGATACATTTTGAGAGCGACCTTGCTGGCATGCCTGGCATCAGGCCGATGTGTAGCTGCCCTGTTGGATACAAATGCAAGCATACGGCGGCCGTTCTGCTTTCGGCGCTGGCTTTGCCGCGTGCGCCAGCCGTGAATCCAGCGTTGCTGGCCTGGGTCGAGGCGTTCAAGAAAGCCCAGGGGGCTGCGGCAAAGAAAAGGAGCAAGCCTGCACAGCGCTCTGAGCGGTTGTGTTATGTGCTGATCAGGCAGTTCAATTCGAACGGCTATGTGATTGCGACCTACAAGGCAAGGATGTCTCCTGACGGGCTACCTCAAGGCAGCATGGAAGAATGGAACAACGTGGAGCGTGCTCTGGTCAAGCCGCCGTTGTTTGTCTCCGATGAAGATCTGCCGATACTTCGTCTATTGTGGCGACAGCGGGAAAAATATGACGGCAACTTACTCCTGGGGCCTCATGGCAATGAGATACTCGAAGGCGTATTGGCGAGCAAAAGACTTTTCTGCATGGAAAGGCTCGCTGGAAACCGCTATTTGTTATCGGCGCCCATGCGCCTGAAGCAGGGCGCTGCGCGCGAGGCGCGCCTCGACTGGGGGGCGGATGAGTCGGGGAGCATGGTGCCCAGGATCATGCGCGCCGGTGTCGCAGTGGAGGCACTGGCGATGCCGGATGCCACCTGGTATCTGGATGCGAAGTCTGGTGAAATCGGGATGCTGAAATTGGCACAGCCGCCTTTACAGATCGCACAGCTTATGAGCATGCCGCCGCTCAGGGAAATCGATGTGCCCGTGGTGTCTGAAGTGCTGCGCGAAATGGTTCCCGATCTGCCTCCGCCTTCATCGCTGCGCCTGCGCACGCTTGGAGCCCGGCTTGAGCCGATACTGGTGCTGGAGACTTCGGCGCCAGCCTACATGGGGCGTTTCCGCGGCTATGGTTTTGGCACACAGGTGCGGGACTGGGCTTATGTGCGATTCAATTACGGCGAAGCTTCGCTGCGTCCTGATCATCCTGGTGAATTCGTCACGCTGAAAAGCGGGGAGACCGTGCGCGTGAAGCGTGACCTGAAAGCGGAGCAGCGTTATCTCAAGTCTCTCGGTGATTACGGCCTTCAGGAGATGCCGCGTTTTGGTCTGTCAGGAGTGACGCTCGATCACCCGGTTTACGTTCTGGAAAGCGAGAAATCCTGGAGTGGATTCATGCAGCATGCCTTGCCGCAGCTTAAGGCTTCAGGCTGGGAGGTGCTCGTTCCGCAGGGCTTTCGCCATCTCATGCTGGAAGTGGAAGCATGGGTCGGGGATTTCGACGAACAGGAGGATGGCTGGTTCAGCCTCAACATGGGCATCGTCGTCAACGGACAGCGCGTTCCATTGGCGCCGATGCTGCATGAACTGTTCAGGAAGGATGCACGCTGGCTGGATGCGATCCTGCTCGAACAGATGAAGGACGACGAAGCGATCGCGCTCGAATTGCCGGAAGGGGGCACGGTGCGCGTGCCCGCGCAGAGATTGAAGCCTCTCGCCCGCACACTGATAGAACTCTTCGACGCCAAGCCTGGCGGAGAGGAAATTCGTTTGTCACGCTATGACGTTGCGCGCATCGATGCGCTGGCAGGCATGGAGCGTTGGCAGTTCAAGGGCATGGACGCGGTGGCGAGCCTGGCTGGCAAGCTCAGGGACTCCCGAGGGATCAGGGCTGTTGATGCGCCGCAAGGATTCGCGTTGCAGTTGCGCCAGTATCAGCTGGAAGGTCTCGCCTGGCTGCAGTTTCTGCGCGAGCAGGGGCTGGCCGGCATACTGGCTGACGACATGGGGCTGGGTAAGACTGCGCAGACACTCGCGCATCTGCTGCTCGAAAAGCAGTCGGGTCGCATGGACAGGCCCTCCCTGGTCGTGCTGCCGACATCGTTGATCTTCAACTGGAAGCGCGAGGCGGAGCGTTTTGCGCCAGAGCTCAGGCTGTTGTCGCTGCATGGCAAGGAAAGGGCAGATCGCTTTTCGCTGATCTCGAACTTTGATGTGATACTCACCACTTATCCTTTGCTGTGGCGCGATGAAGATGCGCTCTCGGCGCACGACTACCATATGCTGATACTGGATGAGGCGCAGACGGTCAAGAACGTCGCGAGTCAGGCAGCGCAGGTGGTACGCCGCCTGAATGCGCGTCACAGGTTGTGTCTCACTGGCACGCCGCTTGAGAATCATCTGGGAGAGCTGTGGGCGCAGTTCGACTTTTTGCTGCCGGGTTTTCTGGGGGATGCAAAATCGTTTACCAAGATCTGGCGTACACCGATAGAGAAGCACGGCAATAGGGCGAGGCGCGACCTTTTGGCGCAGCGCGTGCGTCCTTTCATCATGCGCCGCCGCAAGGAAGATGTGGCCAAGGAGCTGCCCGAGAAAACGCTGATCGTGCGCACCGTAGAACTCGAAGGAATGCAGCGGGATCTTTATGAGACGGTGCGCATCGCGATGGATCAGCGCGTGCGCGATGAGATCGCCGAGAAGGGATTCGCTCGCAGCCACATCGTCATCCTGGATGCGTTGCTCAAGCTGCGTCAGGTGTGCTGTGACCCGCGCCTTCTGAAGCTTGCCAGCGCCAGAAAGGTCAAGGAGCGCGCAAAGCTCGACCTGCTGATGGAAATGCTGCCTGAGCTTGTGGGAGAAGGCCGGCGCATACTAGTCTTTTCCCAGTTCACTTCCATGCTGGAACTGATTGAGATAGAGCTTCTTAAGGAAAGTCTTCCCTATGTGAAGCTGACAGGAGACACACAGAATCGCGAGGAAGTGGTGCGCAGCTTCCAGGATGGCGAGGTGCCCATATTCCTCATCAGCCTGAAAGCGGGCGGCGTGGGACTCAATCTCACCGCGGCAGACACGGTGATCCATTATGATCCATGGTGGAATCCTGCGGTCGAGAATCAGGCGACTGACAGGGCGCACAGGCTGGGGCAGACCAAGAACGTTTTCGTTTACAAGCTGGTCATAGCCGGCAGCATAGAGGAGAAGATACTTGCGCTTCAGGAGAGAAAGGCCGAGCTGGCGGCGGGCATTCTTTCCGAGGATGGCGCGGGTATCGCCAAATTCGGAGAGGCCGACATTGCAGCGCTGCTTGCCCCGCTGCCTGCCGATGATGATGAGGCGTAAAGCCCAGAAATCAGGCGGACTTGCCGGCTTCTGAATTGAGT
The DNA here is from genome assembly GCA_021783995.1 of Pseudomonadota bacterium. Lineage (GTDB taxonomy): Bacteria > Pseudomonadota > Gammaproteobacteria > Burkholderiales > Gallionellaceae > Gallionella. Next base: position 1,689 of record JAJXTH010000037.1, on the reverse strand, counting down.
TTCCTGTACAGGGTGCGTTCGCTGATTCCCAGCTTTTCCGCGAGCGATGACCGGTCGCCTTCATGTTGGGTTAGCGCCCATTGCAGATAATGCCGCTCTGCCTGTTCCAGCGGCACGATGATTTCGGGCTTATCGCGCATCCTGAAGCCGGTGAATTCGGGATCCAGATGTTCCGGCATGATGGTGTCGGTATCGACCATCAGGCTTGCACGTTCCAGGATGTTGCGCAGCTCCCGTATGTTGCCCGGAAAATCATAGGCTGAGAGCCGCGCCAGAGCATCGGGGTGCAGGTGCAGTTTGCGTCCTGGACTGATGCGTGAGAGCAGGGCTGCAGAAAGCAGGGGGATGTCGTCGCGTCGTTCCGAGAGCTTTGGCAGATGGATGGGAAAGGTGCTGATACGATAATAAAGATCCTTGCGGAAGCTTCCCTGTTCGACCATCGCCTTCAGATCCCTGTGGGTCGCAGATACAAGCCGGAAATCCGCGCGCAATGGTTCGACGCCACCCACGCGCCGATAAGTGCCCGTCTCGAGCAGGCGCAGCAGCTTGACCTGCAGCGCGAGCGGAATATCGCCCACCTCGTCCAAAAACAATGTTCCGCCGCTTGCGCTTTCGACCAGTCCCAGCTTGCGCTGTGCTGCGCCCGTGAAAGCCCCTTTCTCATAGCCAAACAGTTCGCTCTCGAACAGCGTCTCTGTCACGCCTGAGCAGTCCACGACCACATAGGGATTGTTCGCCCGCGTGCTTGCACTGTGTATGGCCTGAGCCACGAGCTCCTTGCCTGTGCCTGACTCTCCCAGGAGCATCACCGCGGCTTCCGATTTAGCGACCCGCCTTACCAGGGCCAGCATTGCGCTGAAAGCTGCCGATCTGCCCACCAGCCCCTGTGCAGAAGGATTTGCACTCGCGCCGCGTATGGTGTGCATCATCTCGACATAGTAGGTGATTTCACCCTTGGCATCGTGTATCGGTGTCAGCTCAACATCGACATGTTCTTCGCCGCGCGGTGTCTGATGCAGATGCAGCACGCGCTGCGGTAGCCCGGTCGCGGCGCTCAATTTCAGCGGGCATGACTCTCCAACCTCGTCGCATGGCCGGGTAAAGTGGTGGGATACCTCGTAACAATGTCTGCCCACCAGTGGAAGCGCATCCCCATGCTGCGCGCGGTAAGCAAGGTTGGCTGCAATGATCGTGTAATTCCTGTCCATCACGATGTGCGGCTCTGGCTTGTTGTCGAGATAGGACAGCAGTTCGGACAACTGGCGGCTGGGCATTCTGGCTCTCAATTCTGTATGTCAATTTTGGCAGTTTACCCTCGCGATGAGCGAAAAGATACTGACATTTTTGGCGTGGACATGCAGTGTCAGCTTGTTTGGCAAGGGGTTGAGAATGTGGCCGCAATATTTTATCTATACAAAACATCAGTGTGCAGGCTGGCCTTTGAAAAGTTAGAAATTGGCACGGTTCGTGCTCAAGACAAGGCATGGCATGGCCGGATTACAGGAAGGAGAAAGGAAATGCAGCAAACATCAAACATGGGTCGTGAAATTTTTCTGATACTGCTAGTCAAGATCGTGCTGATTTTGGCGATCTGGTGGGTGTATTTCCGCACGCCGGAGGTGCCCGACGCAGAGCAGGTGAGCCGCGCGCTGCTGACCTCGGTCAATCAACAAGGAGTGAATGCAAATG
>JAJXTH010000036.1 GCA_021783995.1 Pseudomonadota bacterium | reverse complement strand
GCATCGAGAATGATCAGGCGCTGGAGCTGTTCCACCAGACGGTGTCGATGAAGTCGGTGGGCAATCTGACCGACTTCGTGCGCAACCATATGCTGGAGCCGTTCGAGGTGGCATCGCGCATCCAGGCGCTGATTGGACACTTCGACGATCTCAACCGCGCCCATCAGGCCGTGCTCAAGGCGCAGCAGCAGGTGGAGTTGCTGACACCGTTGGTGGCCGACTGCAAGCGGCATGGCGAACTGGTGATCGAGGTGAATCATCTGCGGAAATGCCGCGACGGCCTGCGTGCGCACTTTGCCAGCCTCAAATTGGGATTGCTGGACAAACGCCATGGTCTGCTGGATGAAGAGTGGAACAAGGTCGATGGGCAGGTGCGACGCCTGGATAGCACGCGTGAGGAGCTAGGTCGTCAGGTCGATGAACTGAAGCAGGCTATCAATGACAACGGTGGCGACCGTCTGGAGCGGCTCGCCGCCGAGATCCGCAAGAAAGAGCAACTACGCGATGCCCGCAAGGCCAAGGATGGGCGTTACCGTGAACTGGCGGCCATTTTGGCTGAGTCCGCGCCCCGCGACGATGCCGGCTTTGCCGCGCAGAGGGCGCAATTCAAGGCATGGCGGGAAGATGTCCAAAACCGTGATGCCGACTTACAGAACACGCTGACCGAGCATGGCGTGAGCTTGCGCCAGGGAAAGCTTGAGCACGAACAATTGACGGCAGAAATCGACAGTCTCAAACGCAGGCGCAGCAACATTGACGACCAGCAGATTCAGATACGCGCTGCCCTGTGCGCCGCGCTGGGCCTGGATGTGGACGACATGCCTTTCGCGGGCGAGTTGATCCAGGTACGCGAGGATGAGCGCGACTGGGAAGGCGCAGCCGAAAGACTGCTGCACGGCTTCGGTCTGGCCCTGCTGGTGCCGGATGCCCACTACAAGGCGGTGGCCGAGTGGGTGGATGGCAGTCATCTGCGCGGGCGCCTGGTCTATTTCCACGTTCGACCCCGCAAGACATCTGATTTGCCGGCGCTGCATCGTGACTCATTGGTGAGGAAACTCGCCATCAAGCCCGATTCACCCCACTACGATTGGCTGGAGCGTGAGCTCGGCCATCGTTTTGACGTGGCCTGTTGCGCCACGCAGGAGCAGTTCCGTCGTGAGACGCGCGCCATCACCCTCGCAGGCCAGATCAAAGACCCGACTGGCAGGCACGAGAAGGACGACCGGCACAGGATCGACGACCGCAGCCGCTATGTACTTGGCTGGAGCAACAGCGCCAAGATTGCCGCGCTGGAAGCCAAGCGTCGGCAGCTCGAAAACCGCCTCGGTGAGGTGGGCAGTCAGATCGGGAAGATCGACGCCGAGCGAAAGGAATTACATGCAAGACTTGACGCACTGACACGCCTGGAAGAATTCACGAGCTTCGAAGAACTCGACTGGGCCAGTGTGGCGACAGACATCGCGGCACTTGAAGACGAGCGTCAACAGCTGGAGCAGGCGTCGGATGTCCTCAAACAATTGAATGAACGCCTGCGAGAACTGCAGCAGACGATCAAGGGCACCGAAAAGGAGTTGCAATCCGCGCGCGACCGACGCTCCAAGGTGGAACAGCGTCGCTCGGATGCACAGGAACTGCACCAACAGACGGCATTGCTGGTCCAGGGCGCCGTCATGGATGCCGGGCTTACGGCGACCCTGGAAGCCATGCGGGCCGATGCCTTGGGTGAACACCGACTGACCGTGGAATCCTGCGACAACCGCGAACAGGACGTACGCACCTGGCTGCAAGCGCGAATCGATGCCGAGGACCTGAAACTCAAGCGCCTGGCCGAGAAGATCATCAAGGCCATGGTTTCATTCAAGGAAACTTTCAAACTCGAGACGGCCGAGATGGATGCCAGCCTGGAAGCCGCCTTCGAGTTCGAAAACCACCTGACGCAGCTCAATCGCGATGATCTGCCACGTTTCGTGGCTCGCTTCAAGGAACTGCTGAACGTCAACACCATCAACGAGATTGCCAACTTTAATGCCCAGTTGGCACGTGAGCGCGAGACCATCAAGGATCGCATTGCCCACATCAACAAGTCGCTCTCGGAAATCGACTATAACCCTGGGCGCTATATCGTGCTGGAGTCGCAGGCCAGCCCCGATGCCGAAATTCGCGATTTCCAGCAGGATCTGCGCGCCTGCACCGAAGGCGCGGTGACCGGGTCCAACGACACCCAATACTCCGAAGCAAAATTCCTTCAGGTCAAGTCGATCATTGACCGGTTTCGTGGCCGGGATGGCTTGTCGGAACAGGATCGGCGCTGGACCACAAAGGTCACGGACGTGCGCAACTGGTTCCTGTTCGCGGCGAGCGAGCGCTGGCGCGAGGACAACACGGAACACGAGCACTATTCGGATTCGGGCGGCAAATCGGGCGGCCAGAAGGAGAAGTTGGCCTACACCATTCTCGCCGCCAGCCTGGCGTACCAGTTTGGTTTGGAATGGGGTGCGGTGCGATCGCGCTCCTTCCGCTTCGTGGTCATCGACGAGGCGTTCGGGCGTGGCTCGGACGAGTCGGCGCAGTACGGTTTGACGTTGTTCCGGCAACTCAACCTGCAATTGCTGATTGTCACGCCGCTGCAGAAGATCCACATCATCGAGCCCTTTGTGTCCAGTGTGGGATTTGTACACAATGAGGGTGGCCGGATCTCCAAATTGCGTAATCTTTCCATCGAGGAATATCGGGCGCAGAAAACCAAGGATACTGCGGCGATAACAGTAGTCTCACCGCAGGCCGTGCAGGAGATTCCACAGTGATGTGGACGACCCCGAAGGATTTGAAAGCGCAGTTGGCGCGACTCTGGGATCGAGGCGAACTACTGAGGGATGTCGTGACGGGCAATCCCCGATTTCCATTGCGATTGACCATCAAGGGACCCGCTTCAGGTGACATTACCGAGCGGTTTGATGGCGTGCGCACATGGGCTGCTGAATTGGCGAACGCCAGCCCTTTGCGTTTGGAGTGGCAGGAAATTCGCCACCGGGTGCAAGGGTTGCAGAGACTCCCGTCGAGCTGCTGGATTGACTCGATGGATGACGCGCTTGGCTGGATCGGCAAGCGCCGGGAGCGGGATCGGTTTTCAAACTTGCTTCAGATGACCCGGCAGCAAAACCCGTCATTGGTACCCTGGTTGGAAAAGAGACCGTTGCAGGCCCTCGAACTGGAGGGCGAATGGCCCCGTTTACTTGCCGTGGTGGATTGGGTCAGAAATCATCCCCGGCCGGCGATCTATTTGCGCCAAGTGGACTTGCCCGGGGTGCACAGCAAGTTCATCGAGACACATCGCGCCGTACTGGCCGAGTTGCTAGACTTGGCTTTGCCGGCGGACGGCGTCGACACCGCCAAGACTGGTGTTGCGCACTTCGCGGCCCGGTATGGTTTTCTGGACAAACCCACAAGGATTCGCTTTCGCGTTCTTGATCCCGAGATTCGGGCCGTTGCCGGTACGACGTGTCCAGACATCACGCTGGACGCCAGCAGTTTCAGCCAGTTGGCAATCGATGTGCGACGGGTATTCATCACCGAGAATGAAATCAACTTCCTGGTCTTGCCAAACGTATCAGGAGCGATCGCCATCTTTGGCTCCGGATATGGATGGGACGCACTCGCCCAGGCCCGATGGCTGGAGCGGTGCGCCATCCATTACTGGGGTGACATCGATACCCATGGTTTTGCCATTCTGGATCAACTACGGAAGCACTTTAGTCACGCCGATTCGTTTCTCATGGATCGGGCCTCGCTTGATGCTCACGTGTCCTTTTGGGGCTGGGAGGACAAGCCGCAGCGGTGCGATTTGCATCGGCTGACCCTGGAGGAGCTTTGCCTGTATAACGACCTGCGTGACAATCGCATCCGTGAGGGGCTGCGACTGGAACAGGAACATCTGAGCTTTGGTTGGGTGCGGGAGCGGATTGATCAATTGTTGCAACAGGACTGAATAAAGACTATATTAAGTCCTTGTCAGATCAAGGAGTCAGGTCATGCGCTACTCATCGCAAGTCAAACCCATCAGTTACCTCAAGGCAAACGCCGCCGAGGTCTTGGCCCAGTTGACCGAGGGGCGGGAGCCGCTTGTCATCACCCAGAACGGGGAAGCCAAAGCGGTCATTCAGGATGTAGCCTCCTACGAAGAAACACAGGAAACGCTGGCGCTGCTGAAAATTCTCGCGCTCGGCAATGCGGAAATTGAAGCTGGCAAGGTCAAGCCCGTCGGTGAGGTTGTCGCAAGATTGCAGGCCAAACAGGCAGCCAAGTAATGGCTGGGGGTAAATACGAAGTCTTGCTGACCGAGGGAGCCGAGCAGGATCTGGAGTCGATCTACGACTACATTGCAGAATTTGACTGCAAAACCAATGCCGACTACGTTCTGGATCGTCTGCTGGAGGTTGTAGACAGCCTGACCGCCTTCCCGGAGCGCGGTGCGTATCTCAAGGAACTGGTTGCCCTCGGCATCCGGGATTATCGGCAGATTTCATTCAAACCCTATCGAGTGATCTACCGTGTCATGGGGCAGAGGGTTTACATTTATGTGATCGCCGACGCTCGGCGGGATATGCAGTTACTCCTGGCGCGTCGCCTGCTTGGAGCTTAATGCGCAGTTATCCGCAGTAGTGCTCATTGGCCTCAACAACAAGTTTTTGGTAGTAAACTGCACGCCACCATTTCATTCGCAGATTGGGTAAATCAGACCGCGCAGATAACATTATGGACTAACTTTTTTGGAAAATCTGCTCCGATGGATTTCTCCCAAGAGGCTTTGCTGCGGGTTGTGTTAGACTTTCCGAGACATGCAGGATTGGAGAAAAAATGAGTGTGGGAACGGGCATAGTCTGGATGAGTGTTGTCGTAACTGTAGGTTCGATAATCTTCGTTTCTTTTGCGCTGTGGATACGCAGCCACGACAACGACGCTGACAAGTAAAACTCAGTCAAAAAGCCCTCCAGAATTCCATGATGTTCTGGCTGGTCTTTTTAGATCATGTTTCTGTCTATTTCTCCTGCCATCTGTTGCAGGACCTGTTGATGCGCACCACGAATTACCCAGCCTGCGCGAGTTGGAGTACCCAGACCGGAGAGCTTTCAAGATATTGATGTGGAAAATAAATTGGCAAGATTCAGGTGGGAACTTAAATTCGCGCAGATTGGGTAAATCAGGCCGAGCAGATAACAATTCAAAGCCTGTTTGCCACCGCGAAACTCAACGGCATCGAGCCCGCCGCCTAGCTCAAAGATACGCTAGAAAAAATTCCCGTCTGGACAATGCGACGCATGACGAGCTGCTGCCGATCAAACCGTCAAGACAAGTCCCACCAACATAACAGGTGGATCGGCTGGACACATACGCACTTCTCGACAAACAGTATGGACAATCGCTCCTTGATCGCGATGGGTTTGAACGGAGGGAGAAGTGTGGCCAATGGAAAAATTCCTAAAAGAAATCTTCTTCGCGCTGGTGTCGGATGGCTAGCACGGTCACGGTCTTTTCATCTTCGATTTCAAATAGCGCAACGTAGCCATTCGCGCCAAAGCTGATAATCAATTCGCGCAGGAACGGATGCTCGGGAGATACCTTGCGGCAACTGAACGGAAACGTGCGCAGGAATTCGATGCCTTTGGCTATCGCAGTGCGGGCACGCTTTGCTGCTCTAACATCACGCTCAGCCAGGAAAGCAAACAGGCGTTGCAAATCTTTTTCGGCAGTTGGCGTAAACCGAACGGTGTAATTCACTTTTGGGCAACCGCTTTGCGAGAACGAGCCAGCGTGTTGTCGAGTCCAGCCAGCACTTCATCTGCCGAAATATATTTCCCGGTGCTGCGTGCCTCGTCGCGCGCCGCCAACCCGCGCGCGACGAATTCCTGCTGCATTGCCCGGCGCTGGATGTTGAATTGAATGGATTCCAGCACGAAGCTGGATAATGTTTCACCTTCCATCAACGCTGCTTCCGCTGATGTACGCACCTCCTTGCTCACCCGCAATGGCGGGATGGTAGAAGCCTTGGTTTTTGCGGTCGTTTTCATTTTGCAACTCCTCGTGCATTACATATGCGATGCAGTATCGCACCTGCCGAAATGATGTGCAAGTGGCTATATGCGGCGCTCCAGCAACAGGCCGCAGCCAAAGGCTTTGGGATGGTAAGTCCAAAGTTTTGTGGGTTTCACTTCAACTGATCAGCAATTCGTTGGAAACAGATCAATTTGTTATTCCTGTCAATCAGCGTGCAAATTTGACCACCCAACCGCATCCAACACAAAGTCGGTATGCATGCTGGAACTGATCTGCCAGCCCACGATATACCGGGCAAATACGTCGACGATGAACGCGACATACAGCCAGCCTTGCCAGGTCGATACGTAGGTGAAATCCGACACCCACAGCTGATTGGGACGATCTGCCCTGAACTGCCGGTTCACGCGATCCAGCGGACACGGCAATGCCTTGTCGGGTATCGTGGTGCGAACTGTCTTGCCGCGCCTGACACCCTCAATACCCAAACGCTTCATGAGCCGCTCGACCGTGCAGCGGGCTATAGGGGTGCCTTCCCGATGCATTTGCCGCCAGACCTTCTCGACGCCGTAGACTTGCATGCTGACGTCCCACACGCGCCTGATCTCGGGCATCAACACTTCATCGCGAAAGGCGCGTGCACAGCGCAGTGAAGGATCACGCACCTCGGCAACATATCGCCAATATCCGGAAGGGGCGATCTGCAACGCCTTGCAGATCGGCTCGACCCCGTAGGTGGCTCGGTGATGGTCGACAAACGACCTCAGGATTTGAGTTTGCGGTCGAGCTCCGCCTGAGCGAAAAAAGCACTGGCCAGTTTCAGTATCTCATTGGCACGGCGCAATTCCTTCACTTCGCGCTCCAGCGCCTTGATGCGATCACGCTCTTCGTTGGTGACGCCTTCTCGCATGCCGGTGTCGACCTCATGCTTGCGCACCCAATCGTGCAATGTTTGAGGCACACATCCAATCTTCGGTACAATCGACTCGATCGCCGCCCATTGCGACGGATACTCGTTGCGATGCTCTTGCACCATGCGAACTGCGCGTTCGCGTATCTCAGGGGAAAATTTGTTCGATTTCTTCATGGTGGCTCCATTCTCTCAGGAATTAGAGCCTCCTCAAAACCCGGGGTGATTCACCTTGAACCTCGGGGGCTCAATTGGCGTTAGTATCCGGCCTCTTTCTGCTGACGGAATGCCAGGACATACACCACATCGTGAGAGGCTGTCTATCAAGTCGTGTGCCATGGTTGCTGTTGCCATCTGATGATGTCGAGGCGTCTTTTTATCGCCGCCATGCTGTTATACGAAAAACGCATCATCTACTTTCGCTGATCGCAACTATTGATGCCGGATCAATGGTGCATACAGAGGATTTTCTTGAAGCCTTAAAATTCAAAAATCCCTATGTGCAGATGATAATTGCCGCTTTCGACGCACTACTTGAGCGTGCAGCAATGCCGAAGCGCAATTATTATAGGATGAGACTGGTAATTATTCATTGAGCCCTGACGCGCGCATTGAATTGTTTGTTCGATCCGGTTCGGCCTGACAGAATATAGCTACGTATCCTTGATTCATTCACGGAGTCGATCGCGATGAACGGTGTGCTGGAGGTAGAAGACCTGACTGTATCATTGGGTGAAAGCGAATTGTTTCGCCGCCTTGATTTCAGCGTAGCTCGCGGCAGTGCGCTGGCAATCATTGGACCCAACGGGGTGGGCAAGACAGTGCTGTTGAGGGCATTGATCGGCGCACTTCCTTACAAAGGAAAGATACGCTGGGCTGCGAACACGAGGTTGGGCTATGTTCCGCAGAAGCTCGACCTTGATCGTGACCTTCCGGTGAACGGACGTGATTTCCTGAATGCGAAGGCAGCGCTCGTCAATGTAAAAGGCGAAGAGATCATGCGTGCGCTGCGTTCGGTGGGCCTCGAAGAAGCGCAGCTTTCCCAGCCTATCGACAGCATGTCTGGAGGGCAATTCCAGCGGCTGTTGGTTGCATTTGCACTGCTGGGGAAACCCAACGTACTGCTTCTGGACGAGCCTGCCGCTGGCGTTGATGAACCCGGGCAGGAACAGATGAACGAGGTGATACATCGAATGCAGTCGGTTGAAGGCATGACGGTTCTGCTCGTTTCGCATGACTTGAGCGTGGTGTATCGCTATGCCGACCAGGTGCTATGCCTGGGGCGTGGACAGAATGCCTGTTTCGGCGCACCGCGCGAGATGCTCACACCGCAAATGCTATATGATATATATGGCTCTCCGGTTAGCTTCCATGTTCACGATGCCGCCTGATATCGCTACTTTAGCGCTTTCCGTCAGCATGGCAATTGCAGCAGGTCTTATCGGCTGCTTCGCCGTGATGAGGCGTCTGACCGTCGCAGCAGATCCCTTGTCCCACGTTGCGCTTCCAGGCATCGCAATCGCGCTTCTTTTGCACGTCAATCCTCTAGTGGGCGCGATCCTCATGTTGCTGCTCGGCGCCTTTCTAATTTGGGTGATCGAACGTAGAAGCCGCCTTGCAACAGAAACAGTGATTGGCGTTGTATTCGCAGTGGCGCTGGCAATAGGGGCTGTGCTTGCCACGGGGGATGAGCTGATTGATGCGCTTCTAGGAGGTTCGGGGACACTGTCGGAGGGTGAAACTGTCCTTGGCATAGCACTGGCACTCGGAGTGATCGCATTCGTGCTGCGCACGCGGAACGCGCTTGTGGTTTCTCTGGTTTCTTCTGAAATCGCGATGACATCCGGGGTAAACGTTGCACGATTGAACCTGTATTTCCTGCTCGCTTTTGCACTCACGATAGGACTTGGGTTGCGCTATCTCGGGGTGCTGCTGATGGGCTCGCTGATCATCATACCTGCGGCAATCGCAAGGCGGCTAGCGAAAAGCTTGAATGGAATGTTCATGATTTCTGCAATCTCCGCTGTCGTTTCCACGGTTGGCGGCACTTATGCTGCCGCTGGGCACCAGAGTGGGCCGTTCATCGTGATGATCGCTGGAGGCCTCTTCTTTCTGACATTATTACGACGCAGAAACGAATGAGCATCTTCCTAGCGCACAATGGTGGGGAATATCCTGGTAGCTATCGCGATCACGATCACAAGGAAAACTGCCTGAACAGAAAAGTCGGTTGCGAACCCAAAACTGCTCACACTGTTTTCTATCATCAGCGCTCTGAGCGCATCGACCTGGTAGCTGAGCGGATTCATCGTGGAGATCGTCTTCAGCCAGGGCGGCATCATCGCCAGAGGATAGATCGCATTGCTTGCGAAAAAGAGCGGCATGGTCAGCACCTGGCCTATTCCCATGAAGCGTTCCCGTGTCTTGACGATGCAGGCGACGATCAGCGAAAAAGTCGAAAATATCGCCGAGCCCAGCCAAACCGTGACGAACACACCAACGACGCATCCTGGATCGAGGCGCAATTTCACGCCGAGAAAATAGGCCAAAAAATAGATCACGAGCGCCTGAGAAGACGCGCGAACCCCCGATGATAAACCGCGTCCCACGATCAAAGAGACGCGCGATGCAGGACTAACCAGGAACTTGTGTACGATACCCAGATCCCTTTCCCAGATCAGGGAGATGCCATAGAAGATGGAAACGAAGAGAACGCTCTGCGCCAGAATTCCCGGGGCGATGAAGTCGAGATAGCCCATCGTTCCCGTTGGGACAGCCCTGGTCCTTGCGAGGACTTGGCCGAATATCAGCAGCCAGAGCGCAGGCTGGATCATGCGCGTGAAAAGTTCGGCAGGGTCGTGGCGGAGCTTGCGTATGTCGGCTTCTGCGACCGCAGTCGTCTGCAGAATGAATTCCGCAGCTCGACTACTCAAGGCGCTGCGCCGTGCGGCGGGTTCTGCGGACATCTTGGTAGTCTCCTCTCTCGGATGCAATCGAGGTCCCGGTATAGTGGATGAACACCTCGTCGAGGTCTGCATCGGGGCCCAGCTGTCTTTTGAGTTCGGCCGGTCTTCCCATCGCAACGAGTCTTCCCATATGCATGAAAGCCACGAAATCGCAGAGCTGGTCCGCTTCGTTCATGTCGTGCGTGGTCATCAAAACCGTCGTGCCGTATTCCTGCCTCAATACCCTGATCCGTTCCCACACAGCCATCTTTGCTGCTGGATCCAGTCCTACCGTGGGCTCATCAAGGAAAAGCATCTCCGGGTGATGCAACATCGCCTGCGCGATCTCCAGCCTTCTGATCATGCCTCCCGAATACTGGCCGACCAGCCTGTCTGCCTGATCGCCAAGCTCCATGAATTCGAGCGCGCCTGCAATCCTTTCTGATCGGAGACTTTTGGGGATGCCGTAGAGCTTGGCCGAGATGAGCAAATTTTCGTAGCCTGTGAGTTCGCCGTCTGCTGAAAGCATCTGGGCCACATAGCCTATATGCCTTCTGACCTCCTGTGGCTCATCAGCGATATCGAACCCGGCAATGCGCGCGCTCCCCGATGTCGGGGGAAGCAGTGTGGTCAGCATTTTGATGGTGGTGCTTTTCCCTGCGCCGTTTGTTCCCAGGAGGCCGAAGATCGCGCCTCTCGCGACATCAAAGCTCAGCCTGTCCACGGCAGTGATACCGCCAAAGCGCCTTGTCAGGGATTGCACTTCGACGATGGGCGCTGTTTGTGAAACGCCAGGCTTATCCATGGCGCTGCCTATAGCCGATAGCGGCGCAGATACCAGCGCTCGAATGCGGCCTTTGCACTGTGCATGAGGCCAAGGGGCGGCATGGCCATCGCACCCTTTTCGGTGCGGCGCACCAGCATGCCTGTATCGAGGCTGTCGACGATGCAAGCCAGTTCGACTTGGAATCTATTTTCCGGGACACTGCCTGCAAGCTCAGCCACAAGGTTGGTCGCTGCCGCTTCTGCCTGCATGTCTGCCATATGGGCCTGCTTGGGCATCCAGTCGGGACCTGGATAGCTGCCTGCATCACCTGCGACGTAGATGCGCTCGAATCCCGCAACACGGCACATCTCGTCCGCTTGCACGAAACCGCCTGGAGAGCGCGGCAAGGGGGTCGCATCGAACCATGCATTCCCCGTCATGCCCGGCATGAAAACGATGATGTCAGCAGCAAACTCCGCACCTTCGGTTTTCACTTTGCTCTCCTCGAACCCGACCAGTTTGTGGCCAAGGTAAGTCTCGATGCCGCGCTCCTTCATCTGTTGCATCAGGCGGCGAACGGCAGATTCGCCAAGGCGCTGCCCAGGACTTGGCATCGGATTGAAGAAGGCAAGGCGGATGCGATTGCGTCTTTTTTGCTTGCGCAACAGCGTATCTGTGCCAAGCAGGAACTCGAATATCGGCCCGCCGCGCATCGCCGTCGGCTCGTTCGGGTTTCCAGAGAAACCGAAAGCGACCGTTCCTTCTTCGAGCGCTTCCAGGCGATCGCGCAGCTTTTCTGCAGCAGCAACACCCTCGCAGGGCAAAATCGCATGCTCGATGCCGGGCAGTTTTTTGATGAATCTTCCCCCGCTTGCGATGATTAAGCCATCATTGTGCAGCGGACCTGCAGTGGTAAGAAGTTTGCGGCCTTCTTCTTCGAGGCCCGTGGCCTCTGCTTCGACGAAAGCGATGTTGTGTTTCGAGAGAAATTTGTCGAGAGGCACGATGATGTCAGATGCCTTGCGCTTGCCTGAAGGAATCCAGATCAGGCTGGGAAGAAAGACGAATTCACGGCGCGGGGCGAGCAGGGTGATGCTCGCCGAAGGATCATGCCTGCGCAGACTGCGTGCAGCACTAAGAGCCGCGAACCCGGCGCCGACGATCACGATGCTGTGAGCCACAGTGCGTCTCCTGTTTGGATTGCCGCTTGAACCGGGTTCAGTTTAGGCCGAGTTCCTTCTTCACGCAAGACAGCTGCGCCTATAGGAAGTGCGTTCAGAATTATGTAAACGGATAACTACAGAGACATCCTATCCTCGACTTGGATAGGGAACCGGTTCATCGTATCACTTCTCTCAGAACGGAGATGAAACGCGCATTATCTTCCGGCAACGCCGTAGTCACTCGCATGTATCCAGGCCCGAGGATCGGGTCATTCAAGGGTTTGATCAGAATCTTATGGCGGCTTAGTTCCGCAGCGATGGCCTCGGCGGAATGCGGAGAAAAATCTGCGAGAAAGAAATAGGTTTGCGAGGGAAAGGTGTGCACCCCCAGTTTGCGTAATTCTTCGGCGAGGTCATTGGTCCATACACGCAATTGGGCGTTACGGGCGTGTATCTGTTCTTCGCGCTCCAGCGTCGCAATGGCCGCTGCTTGGCTGGGGCGCGTCAGGGGATAGGCATCGTTGTGGCCGTTTAGGTCGTAGGCGATGGACTCCGGAAAAACACCGTAGCCAACCCTGAAGCCAGCCAAACTGTGGGCCTTGGAAAGAGTGCGGGTAACCATGAGATTCAGATATTCTGGCACGAGATGCACGACGGATTGCCCAGCCAAGCCTATGAAGGCTTCGTCGACCAGGAATTGCGTGGATGGATGGCGGCGTAGCAGATCCGGCAGGGGAGACATGTCGAAGATGCCGCCGTTGGGGTTGTTCGGGTTGACGATGACGGCAAGCGTGGTGCCCTCTGGGATAACCAGTTCGCCCAGATCAAAAGCGAAATCGAGCTCAGGCAGCAGGCGTGTCTCGGTATGGCGCCGGGCGATCTCCGGAAACAGTGGATAGGTCGGTGTAAGCAGGTGAACTTGCTTGCCGAAGCGTTCGAAAATTTGGCGCAAAATCAGTTCCGAGCCGGCGTTGATATGGATCAGGCGTTCCGCCACGCCGAGCTGCCCGCCGAGCAGTCGGCGTAGGGGTGCTGAATAAGGCTCGGTGTAATAGTTGCCATGGGGCACCTCTGCCACTGCTGCAGCGATAGCTGCGTCAATGGGAGGCAATGGATTCTCGCATAGCAACAGTTTTATACCGTTGAATGTGCCCCCGCCCTTTTCCGTCAAGGAAATCATCGTCGCATCCACTCATGGCCATGTCCGTTGTCGCGCTCAACGCTGCGCCGGTAAGCCATAATTTTTGGCAGCGACTGTAATGCCCTAGTATGTTGCCCTTTGGACTCACGGATATTGCTGATATGGGGAGTTTGTGTGAAGTGAGCAACGCACTGAAGGAGAGTATCGCGGGGCGGCCAGACGCGATACTCGTCATCGAGCGCCTCGCTCAGTGCAATGATTTCAACCTCTGCCAGCTGGTTCATGCGGCCACCTCCTGGAGTGCCCGAAATTCTCATCAGCATACCTGGACTGAAGACTTGAGCCGAGTCAGATGATGCCGACCCATTTTGCCAGGCTATCATACCCCTTTTAGCAAATTTTATAGAATTACCCGATTTGACGAAGTGGCAAATTTATCTACACACCAAAGTCTGCCACCGTTTCATCGGTGTTGATGCGCACCACGAATTACCCAGATCAGAGAGCTTTCAAGGTCTTGATGCGGAAAATAAATTGGCAAGACTCAGGTGGGAACTTGAATTCGCGCAGATTGGGTAAATCAGGCCGCGCAGATAACACGCAGGTTCAACTGCGTTTCCAGAGTTGAATTGGAAAGGGATATGAAAGTTTTACAAACGTAAATAACAAAGTTATATTTCAGGTTGATAACAAAGTTGGAGTGTGGATGGCAAAGCCGAACGAAAAGCTAGCGGAAGCACTGAGGGCATTAAAACGCCTTCAGGCCAAACACAATGGCGTGATTGAGTCCGGTGATCTCAAGGATGTACACCGCGTCATCCTGGTTGACGAGGGTTTTTTGCGCCCTGTGATGAAGGGTTGGTATGTTTGTTCTAACCCCAGAGATCGCGAAGGAGACTCTACTGCTTGGTACGCTGGTTTTTGGTCTTTCGTGTCCGGCTATCTGCAAAAACGTTTTGGCAAGCGTTATTGCCTGAATGTTGATGCGTCGTTATTGCTGCACACCCAAAGCACCATCATTCCCAGGCAAGTCACGGTGATCACCAAGGAGGGCGGGACTTCGGTGCTGAATTTGCCGCACGATAACTCCTTGTTGATCTATCCAGATGAAAAAAATATTCCGCGCAATCGTGTGGAAGTGAAAGGGCTGCAAGTGCTCTCCTTGCCAGAGACACTATGCAGGTTGAGTCCTCGGGCATTCAAGAGCAATCCGAGAGAAGCAGAGATCGCGCTCAATATGATTCGCGATCCTGGCGAATTGCTTGCTGTTTTGCTGTCGGGCGATGGTATGGTTGCTGCTGCGGGTCGATTGGCGGGGGCTTTACGTTTTGTGGGCCGCCCTGATGACGCTGACCGTATCTTGCACACAATGAAGTTGAGCAAGTACGATATTCGCGAAAGCAACCCGTTCAATATTGCAGCGCCTACTTTGGGTGACAGTCGGGATCGTTCGCCTTATGTCATGC
Source organism: Pseudomonadota bacterium (assembly GCA_021783995.1). GTDB lineage: Bacteria > Pseudomonadota > Gammaproteobacteria > Burkholderiales > Gallionellaceae > Gallionella. The sequence continues at coordinate 1,524 of JAJXTH010000036.1, read as the reverse complement.
GGTTGTTGTCCATGTGGGCCGGATGGCGTGAAGATGTGCTGGCTAATTTCCCGGTGGCGCCTGGATTGTCAAAATCAGCCGAGGCGTATCTGGCCAGTATGGATGAGCGTTATGTGGCAGATGCCTATAACTCGTTGTCCATCGAAGGGTATCACGTAACCGACGAACTGATTGAGCGGGTAGCAAAGCAAGGCTGGAACCCGGATGCGGACGATCAGGATAAAAAAGATCGCGATGCTTTGGCGGCTCGGGGATATTACCAGGCATTTCAAGCGGTCAGGGCTAGCATCGCCGAAATCCTTGCAGAAGAGAACTCCGGAAAAGTTGTCAGAGGGGCGCACCATCGTTGGTACGGAGAGCTGTTTGCACCCTCTGTCACGGCGGGCATTCTGGAGCCGCACCAGTTGGCGGGATATCGCAGTGGCCCGGTCTATATCCGCAATTCAAAGCATACCCCGCTTCCGCGAGAAGCATTGATTGATGCGATGGATACACTATTCAATTTGCTGGCACAGGAACCGGAACCTGCGGTGCGCGCCGTGCTTGGTCACCACCTGTTTGTGTTCATACATCCGTATTACGACGGCAACGGACGTCTTGGACGATTTTTGATGAATGCCATGCTGGCATCTGGCGGCTATCCGTGGACGGTTATTCGCCTCAAACGTCGTGACGCGTATATGGATGCGTTGGAGCGCGCCAGCGTGGATGGGGATATTGTGCCTTTCACACGCTTTGTCGCAGAAGAGATGGGGGGATGATGAAGTGAGTGGATCGCCAAGTGAGATGCCGCCCACGAAAGAATTGTGCCATATTTTGAATCCAGACGGATCGATGGTCATGTGTTATGCGCACTACGAATTACCCAGATCAGAGAGCTTTCAGAGTCTTGATGTGGAAAATAAATTGGCAAGATTCAGGTGGGATGTCATGTAGTGACTCCATACCAGTGTGACTGGTAAAATTCATTGTCATTGGGTAGTAGCCATTCCTAGCGTCCCCGCTGGGAAATCCGCGTCAACAAGCTTGAGGGAAGTGCCTCATGGCGTGGCCAGTCGCTGCATTTGCAGCGTGGCTTGGCGAACTTTTGTCCGCATGCGCTTTGCCAGCCGGGTGAGTCGCGTTGTTGCAACATTGGATTCTTGCTCGCCCGGCCGGACTGCTCTTATGCTCATTACCCTTACCTTGTTCCTTTTGTCTGCAGGCGCTATCTACGTTGCCTGCGAGTATTTCGTCAACGGTATCGAATGGTGTGGCAAACGCCTTAACCTTGGTGCAACGGCCGTTGGTTCAGTGCTGGCAGCTTTCGGCTGTCAATCAGCGTCCAAAAGTTTCCAGTTGTCAGCGTCCAAATCTTTCCACTTTAATCGGTCTGTTTTGACTTTTTCTTGCGCTGTTAGAGCTGGCACCGGAAATTTGAACAAGCGGTTAAGTGGGAAACCTGCTACCTTTGATGCCCATGCAGGGCGTAGAAATGGAGCAGGAAATGGCAAAGAGAACGAGGCGTACGCATTCATCGACATT